>JANLOZ010000306.1:0-7815 GCA_031366845.1 Novosphingobium sp.
ATCGGGCTGCTCGCCGCAGTCGGCGTCGGGGTCGGCGCAGGCGGCTTGATCTTCACATCGTGCGTGGTCAGCAACGGCGGCGGTGGTGGTGGATGAAGTGTCATCGTCAGCCCGGCGATCACCGCATAGATCACGCCGGCCTCTATCGCGGTAACCAGGATGACCGTCTTCGTGCGGTCGGCAGAATTACGTCCTGCATTGTAAACCATGACACACCTCTTCCAGTTCCCGCCCCGGGCATGCGCCGGGGTCGAGCTGTGTTAAGTCGGGTGTCCGGACAGCTTGGATAATGTCATAACATAACATGAAAAGCAATGATTATTGAAATAATATGCTAACTAAGGACAGTTATTAGTTATAAGATTACCTAGATTAGCATTATTACGATGGGCATGGGAAGCCCCAGCATGTGCGGGCTGCATTTCTGGGCAAGAATGGTAAAACGACTTGACACAACAAACCATATAGGTTATATACCCCGCCATCGGAACGGGTGCGGCCACGACAGTGCACGTCATTGCCGCCATCCGCACTGCATGGGTTTAGCTGGTTCGCCAGCGATGCTCATGTCGCGACCGGCAACGGGCGCAAGGCTCCCCGGCGTTAAATCTACCTCAGCCAGGACCCTGCAACCCGCGCCAAAGCAAACCGGCAAAGACTGTACAGATACTGCGGCTTTCCACGCGAACACGCTACCACATAGGCCTGCGTGAGGCCCGGTTAGTCAATGAACTATCTGTCATTGGGCGGGATTTTGACCCGCAGGAGGCGGCTCCAACGCGAGCCTTGGTGTCGCTTTCCCTCTCGATGCCGCGAGTAAAGTCTCAACAGGGCCGAGCCGGGCCGAGCGCAGGACCTCCACCCGGCCATTCGCAAAAGACGTCCCGCCGCCTGAGCTCACGCGCCATCAGCAATGGCGCCGCTGCCGGTCGCGCGTTTCGTGTTTCCCCTCGGCGTTATCCCGCATTCGCCAGCGGGGGCGGGCTTGCGTCCCGATGAATCACTAACACTTCCTCCCCGCCCTTCCAGGGGAGGGGCAACGAGACTTGGCAGCTTGCTGCCCAGTCGCAGTGGGGTGGGGTTTGTGATCTTGATGGAACCTTGCGTCAAGCGGATGGACCCCACCCCAACCCCTCCCCTGAAGAGGAGGGGCTTAAGGGGTCACCGCCGGAATGACGGTTAAGGTTTAACGCAAAACGTTCCCGCGCCCCTTCGCCAACCAACTTCGTTCCCCGGCCCTAATCACATCCCCGCCAGCGCCTTTTGCCGCCGCCGTTGCACCGAGCTTCCCAGCCCGATTGCCTCACGGTATTTCGCCACGGTGCGCCGCGCCAGGTCAAAGCCTTTGGCGTTGAGCAGATCGACCAGCGTGTCGTCAGACAATATCGCCTTGGGGGTCTCGGCATCGATCAGCTGGCGGATCGCCGCCTTCACCGCCTCCGCCGAAGCCGTGCCCTCACCATCGGCCGAGGCAACGCCCGAGGTGAAGAAATACTTCAGTTCGAACGTCCCGCGCGGGCACAGCAGATATTTGTTCGAGGTCACCCGGCTGACGGTCGATTCGTGCATCGCTATCGTTTCGGCCACCGCGCGCAGCGTCAACGGTTTGAGCTGCGAGACACCGTGGCGGAAGAAGCCCTCCTGCTGCTTGACCAGCTCGGCAGTGACTTTGAGGATTGTCCGCTGCCGCTGATCGAGCGCCTTGATCAGCCAGTTGGCATCGGCGAGCTTTTCCGAAAGCCAGCCGCGCGAACCCTTGTCATCGCAGGCACCGCGCATTTCGACATAGTAGCTGCGGTTGACGATCAGCTTGGGCAGGGTGTCCTGATTGATGCTGATATCCCAGCCGCCGTCGGCGCGCGCGGTGATCAGCACGTCAGGCGTCACCGGATCGCCGCCGCCCTTGGCGAATTTGAGCCCCGGCTTGGGGTCATAGCCGCGCAGTTCGGCGAGCATGTCGGAGAAGTCCTCGTCATCCACCCCGCACATCCGCTTCAGCCGGGGCACCTCGCCGCGCGCCAGCAGATCGAGGTTATCGATCAGCCGCGCCATGGCGGGATCATAACGGTCCGCCTCGCGGGCCTGCAGGGCGATGCATTCGCCCAGACTGCGCGCGGCAACCCCGGTGGGATCAAAGGTCTGCACCAGCGCGAGGCCCCTCTCGGCATCGGCGAGCGCCACGCCAAGATCATCGGCAAGTTCGCGCAGTGCGCTGGAAAGATAGCCCGCATCATCAAGCCGGTCGATCACCGCGCGGGCGAGCATCGCCAGCAGCGGATCGCGCGTCGCGGTGCCGATCTGCGCCTCGAGGTGTTCGGCAAGCGTCGGGTCGGCAGCGCCGCGGTCATCGATGCCGGGGCCGTCCTCGCCGCCACCTGCTCCGCCAAGCGCGCCGCCCCAATCGCCGAAATCCCTGTCGCTGAAATCCCTGTCGCTGAATTGCTTGTCACCGGTGTCGCGATCGACATCGAGCGCGGTGGGATCGACATCGAGCGGACGGTCCTCGGCCCCGCGTCCTTCGCCGACAAGCTGGTCCACCGGCGAAGTTTCGAGCGTGGTCCTGCGCGCTTCGACGGGCGCGTCCGTGCTGGTTTCAGCCGGGACAGCCGCACCGATATCAAGCAGCGGATTGGCTTCGAGCGCCTCGCCAATAAACGCCTCAACCTCAAGGTTGGACAGCGTCAGCAGCTTGATCGCCTGCTGCAATTGCGGTGTCATCACCAGCGATTGCGACTGCCTCAGATCAAGGCGGGGGCCTAATGCCATTTGTCACCGCGCCGGTCAGGATAGGTGTGACGAAAGGTGCGAAGTGTATCGGCGCTGCGCGCGCGCGGGCTGGTGCGGCCCTGGGCCTCAGACAGCATCCTCACAACACGCAGAGGCAGGGGGCCAGACAATTCAAAGCGTAAAATCGTTGCCGAGGTAGAGCATCTTGACGTTCTCATCCTCAACCATGCCCTCGGGCGTTCCGGCGAACAGCACCTGGCCGCCATAGATAACGCAGACCTTGTCAACGATATCGAGCGTTTCGCGGACGTTGTGGTCGGTAATCAGCACACCGATGCCGCGCTTGCTCAGATCGCGGACCAGCTCGCGAATATCGTTGATCGACAGCGGATCGATCCCGGCAAACGGCTCATCAAGCAGCATGATCGAAGGCTTGGCTGCGAGCGCGCGGGCAATTTCACAGCGTCGCCGCTCGCCGCCCGAAAGCGCCATCGCCGCGCTCGAACGCAGGCGGGTAAGGCCGAATTCATTGAGCAGCTGTTCGAGTTCCCCAGCCCGGGTCGCTGCATCTGGCTCATTCAGTTCGAGCACCGCGGCGATGTTCTGTTCCACCGTCAGCCCGCGAAAGATCGAGGTTTCCTGCGGCAGATAGCCAAGACCGAGAATTGCCCGCCGGTACATCGGCAGCGCGGTAACATCGATGCCGTCCATCAGGATGCGGCCCGAATCGGGGCGGACCAGCCCCATGATCGAATAGAAACAGGTAGTCTTGCCCGCGCCGTTTGGCCCCAGCAGCCCCAGCACCTCGCCCTTGCCGACCGACAGCGAAATGTCGCTCAGAACCGCGCGCTTGTCATAGGACTTGGCAATCGAGATAACCTCAAGCCCGCCTTGCGGCTGAACCGGAGCGGCGGCGGAGGGGGCGCGAAGCGTGGTCGTATCATCCATCGCCATGGTGTTTAGGCAGGGGCGCGGGGCACTTCAAGCGCTGATCTGGCCGCAACGGATCATTCTGGCAGGATTCGTGCATGGAACATCGCAAAACGGGTGGGGGGAGCGCGGCCGGAAGCGTTTGCAGGTCAGCGGATCAGCCCTGGGTGCCTATTGTCACACAATTAGGGTTAACCCGCCTTGCTCAAAACGCAATTTGGTGCTTTATTGCCGCCCGAGAGAGAATCCTGGAAGGAACGGTCGAAATGATCGACGTACTCGGGCGCACAAGACTAGGGTCAAAGCCGTCGGCGAAAGCCCGTCCGCTTGATTGGCGCAAGCGCATGAGCGACAACATCGCCTATGCCCTGCTGTTCTATACTGCGGCGCAGATATTTGGCGTAATGACCGCGCTCAAGGGGGAAAATGGCTCGCTGTTGCCTTATCTGGCACTGATCGTGCTGGTGATCGCGATCATCCCGGCATGCCGTCGCTTTGAAAAGCGCTGGAACCGCCTGACTGACGAGCAGGCTGCCGATCCGGAACTGGCCAGCTATTTCCGCCGCGACCGCACGGCGCTTTGGCTGCTCGCGGTCGGGCTGCCTTTTGCCCTGATCACGCTGTTCAAGCTTCTGGCTTTCTTCTTCGGATCGCATTGATCGATCAGCTTCGCGCGGCTAAGCCGCCGCGATGCTTAGCACAAATGCCGCGCGGGAGCGCGCCTCCGCCCTTGTTGAACGTGCCTTGCGCGCCGGTGCCGATGCCGCCGATGCAGTCTATTCCGGCGAAGTGTCCGAAGGCGTGCAGGTGCGGCTCGGCCAGCTTGAGGAAGTCGAGCGGTCAGAGGACGAGCACATCGGTCTGCGCGTATTCACCGGCAAGTCTTCGGCCAGCATCGGCTCAAGCGATCTTGGCGATGCCGCGCTTGAAGAGCTTGCAGCCCGCGCCGTGGCCATGGCGCGGCTTGCACCCGATGATCAATACGCCGGGCTTGCGCCGCAGGATATGCTGGCGAGCGGGCCGATGGCCGATCTTGATCAGGTCGATGCTTCCGAGACCAGCCCGCAAGAGCTGCGCGCGATTGCCCAAGCCGCTGAAGACGCCGCGCGAGCCGTAGCCGGCGTCACCAACAGCGAAGGCGGCGGGGCCAGCGCAGGCCGCTCGGTTTTCGCGCTCGCCACCAGCCACGGTTTTGCCGGCGCTTACCAATCGACCAGCCACGGCCTTTCCGCCAGCGTCATCGCCGGTGAAGGCGCAGCCATGCAGCGCGACTACGCCTGGCGCTCGGCGCGCCATCTGGCGGACCTGCCAAGCGCCCAGGAAATCGGACGCCTGGCGGGCGAACGCGCGGTCGAACGGCTCAATCCGGGCAAGCTCGCCAGCGGTCCGATGCCGGTGGTGTTCAGCCCGCGCGTTGGCGGCACGCTGATCGGCCACCTGCTCGGCGCGATGACCGGCGCGGCAATTGCCCGGCGCGCGAGCTTCCTGCTCGATAAGGACGGCGCCCAGATCTTCGCGCACGGCATCGATGTGCTTGATGATCCGCACCGTCCGCGTGCCTTGCGCTCGCGCAGCTTCGATGGCGAGGGCTTGCCGACCGCATCACGCAAGTTGATCGACGACGGGCGGATCACCGGCTGGCTGATGGACAGCGCCGCCGCGCGCCAGCTTGGGGCCAAGCCCACCGGCCACGCGGTGCGCGGCGGCGGCGGCGCGCCCGGGGCAGGGGCGAGCAATGTCCACCTCGCAGCGGGCACCGCGAGCCCGGCCGAGCTGATGGCCGACATTGCCGACGGGGTCTATGTAACCGAACTGATCGGCCACGGCATCAACGGCGTTACCGGTGATTACAGCCGCGGCGCTGCGGGCTTTCGGATTGTGCGCGGCGCGCTTGCCGGGCCGGTGGCAGAGTTCACTGTCGCGGGCAACCTGATCGACATGTTCAAGGCGCTGACCCCGGCGAACGATCTCGAATGGTATCGCGCGGTGAACGTGCCGACGATCCGGGTGGACGGTATGATGATTGCGGGGGATTGACGCCGCCACCTGACCGGCGCAGCCTGCACTCCATGAGCGATCCCGAAGCCGAACTCGCCGGGTTTCTAGCCAAGTACACGCCCGAGATCGCGGCGCGGGGCGGGGCGATCATTGCCCGTCTGCGCCATGATCTGCCCGCTGCCAATGTGCTGGTCTATGATAATTACAATGCGCTCGCCGTGGGCTTTGCCGTGAACGAGAAGGTTTCCGGCGTGATGATGTCAATTGCGCTCTACCCGCGCTGGGTGAGCATTTTCATGAGCGCCAAGCTCGATGACCCGACTGGAATTTTCAAAGGCGGCGGCGCCACCGTGCGCCACGTCGTGCTCGATGACGTCGCTGCGCTGGACCGTCCAGACCTGGCCGCGCTGATCGCCCAAGCCGCCGCCCGCGCCCAGCCGCCGCTCGATCCAGAGGGCAAAGGACGGCTGGTGATCAAGTCCGTGTCGGCCAAGCAAAGGCCAAGGCGACCGGGTTGAACCAATTTATCCGAGGAACGCGGATGAATTGCTCAGCCCTTATCCGCCTTTTCCCGCGCAATCGCTTCGAGGACGATCCGTTTGGCATCGTCAGCATCGCCCCACTTGCCGACGCGCACCCATTTGTCGGGCTCGAGGTCTTTGTAGTGGGTGAAGAAATGCTCGATCTGCTGGAGCACGATTGACGGCAGATCCTTGCGCTCGCCGACGTCCGAATAATAGGGGAAGGTGGTGTCCACCGGCACGCAGATCAGCTTCTCATCGCTGCCGGCTTCGTCTTCCAGATTGAGCACACCGATCGGGCGTGCGCGGACCACGCAGCCGGCGATGAACGGCGAGCGGCTGATCACCAGCGCATCGAGCGCATCGCCATCGGGCGAAAGCGTGTGCGGGACAAAGCCGTAATTGGCGGGATAGCGCATCGGCGTGTGCAGGATGCGGTCAACGAACAGCGCGCCCGATGCCTTGTCGAATTCGTACTTCACCGGCTCTCCGCCGACGGGCACTTCGATGATGACGTTCAGGCTTTCGGGCGGGTTGTCACCCACGGGGATCAGGTCAATGCGCATGGGCGGTGCCCCTAGACCTGGCAGTGCTGCGCTGCAACAAGAACTCTTACCCGCTCGCCAGCACATTGATGCTGAACGCCAGCGCGCCGATGTTGAACACGAAGGCCAGCAGGCAGTGCAGCACCACCACCCGCCGCACCGCGCCGCTGGTCACATCGACGTCGGACGCGGCAAAGCTCATGCCTGCGGTAAACGAGAAATAGAGGAAATCCCAGTAATCGGGCTCTGCCGTTCCCGGGAATTCAAAGCCTTTGCAATCAGATTTTTGCCCCTTGATGCGGGCATAATGCATGTGCGCATAGTGCATCATGAACACCAGGTTGAGGAACACCCAGCCCAGCGACAGCGTTAACACCAGCTTGATCATGGCGAGCAAGGCCCCCTGTTTCGCAGCCGGCAATTCGGCAACGATGGCCGCCATCACCGCCAGCACCGAGATGCCGGTAATCACCAGAACGAAAAAGCGGTTGGCATCATTCTGCGCGGCGTGAATCCGCATTTGTGCGGCGCTGCGCACCCGCATCAGGGGCCACAGCGAGACGAGAAACAGCGCCACCCCCAGATCAAAACCGATGACCGCAGCATTGCCCCAGGTGCCGCCCTTCCAGTCGTGCCAGCCCGGAATGCCCAGCGCCACAACCACCAGAAACAGGATGAATCGCGGCGGAGCAATGCGGTTTCCCAGCAGACTGCGGAATTCGCGCAAGAGCCCCTGCCGCGCTGTCATTTGCTTTTCACTTTGGCGTTGGCGCTGGCGCTGGCGCTGGCTTTGTCCTTGGCCTTGACCACCGGCATCGGCCGGTGCGGCGCGAGCAGCAGATCGAGCCCGGTCGGCGCAGAATTGCCCGCAGGCTGGGCGAGGGCGGAAGTGGAAAGCAGCAGGACTGCGAGCGGGATTGCCGCGAATGGGGTTTTCATGGGCGAGGTTTGTGCCGCGAACTTCGCTGTCGCGCAACAAGCTGTTCGACGAGCGACGTTGGTGTGTCGTGGAAGGCGGCACCGGCCCGCGCCCCCGCCCGACCACCAATAGGTTGCTATCGTGCCGGGTGGCCGGGCGGGGGTGCGGGCCGGTG
>JANLOZ010000013.1:0-43332 GCA_031366845.1 Novosphingobium sp.
CCGCTTGCGGCGAAACGCGGCGCGAATCAAGAGGGCGAACGCGTGTTTTGCGCTCAGCTTTTGGGCCGCATGCCCTGCGCCATCGCCAGAAGCGCCTGTTTGCGCGGCATCGCCAGCATCTGGTCAAACAGCGCGCGGTAATGATCGTTTGGGCAATAGGTTGGACCATTGGCGAGATTATCGAGCGTCAGCGCAGCACATTCCCGCGCGCTTTGAACGTTGGTCATCTTCGACGGATCGAAACCCTGCTTGGCCGCCGCCTCGCTCTCGGTCGCACCGGGGGTGAGCGTCAGGACATCAACCCCGGTCCCCTGTAATTCGCCCCACAGCCCCTCACCCAGCGCAATCACCAGCGCCTTGGTCGCGGCATAGGCGGTGGAGAACGGACCGCCCATCAGGCCCTCGACCGACGAGGTAAACACGATCCCGCCCTTGCCGCGTGCTTTCAGCCGGGGGATGAAGCGATGTGCGATTTGCATCGGCGCGTGGCAATTAACGCCAAGCATCTCGGCCATCAGCCCGGCGTCGATCTGGTCAAAATGTCCTTTCGCGCCGAACCCGGCATTGCTTACCACCAGCCCCAGATTGAGGCCTTCACAAGCGGCCAAAAGCGCGGCGGGCGCGTCTGGCTGCGCCAGATCACACTCGACGACGTGCACCTGAACCCCGTGTGCGGCCTCTATGCGCCACTTGTGCGCCATTATCAGGTCCTTGCGGCGCGCGGTCAGAACGAGGTCTAACCCGCGCGCGGCGAGCTCATCGGCAAAGCCAACGCCGATACCCGAACTGGCTCCGGTGACCAGGGCCACCGGGCCATAGCGCTCGCGAAATTCGCTCATCGCTTAGCGCAAGGAGACAACGTTGTCCGAAACCCGCGGATCCGCACGGTTGCCGAGGTACTGGCTGGCCATCGGCTCGTCGCTGACTTCAGCCACAGACCCAGCGCCGAAACCATTGAATTTCGTACGCATTGCTGCCCCGTATGCGCCAAGCATACCGATCTCGATATAGTCCCCCGCACCCGCCGAAGCAGGCAGCGCGAAGGGGCCTTCCATGAAGTCCATGTCGTCGCAAGTTGGCCCGAAAAAGCTGAAACCCTCGTCCTCCCCGCCTTCCACTCCGCCTTCGGTTTCACGCAGCAACTTGACCGGAAAGCGCCAGCCGACATGCGCTGCATCAAACAGCGCGCCATAGGCGCCATCGTTGATATACAGCTCTTTTCCGCGGCGCTTTTCAACCTTGACGATCATCGAATTGTATTCGGCGCACAGCGCCCGGCCGGGTTCGCACCACAGTTCGGACGAATAGGAAACCGGCAGCGATTCGGCCGCGCGGTGGATTGCGCTGAAGTAATCCTCAAGCGGCGGCGGCTCCATTCCCGGATAGATTGACGGGAATCCGCCGCCAACATCGATGATATCAACCGTCACCGCGGCATGGACAATCGCCGCACGCACACGCTCGAGCGCCTGGACATAGGCAAACGGCGTCATCGCCTGGCTGCCAACATGGAAGCAGACGCCGAGCCAGTCGGCCACCTGCCGCGTTGCCTGGAGCAGCGGCGCAGCATCTGCAAGATCGATGCCGAACTTCGAAGCCAGGCTAAGCTCGGCATATTCGGAAGACACCCGAAGCCGCACGCACAGCCGCAGATCGGTGGCAGTTTCACCATCCGCATTGGCAGTAGCGGCGACAATCTTTTCCAGCTCTTCCTGACAATCGAGGCTGAAAGTGCGCACGCCGTGGACCTTGTAAGCCTCGGCAATCGCGCTCGCGGTCTTGACCGGGTGCATGAAGCACAACTCGGCATCAGGCAGCACTTCGCGCACAGCCCGCACCTCGGCAATCGAGGCGACATCGTAATGGGTGATGCCTGCATGCCAAAGCACCTGGAGCAGGTCAGCCGAAGGATTGGCCTTTACCGCATAGAGCGAGCGACCCGGAAACTTCTCGACAAAGAAGCGGGCGGCGCGCGCGGCAGCGTGCGGGCGGTTGAGAATAACGGGTTCGTCGGGCGAAAGGGCGCGAACTACAGCCGATGCGTCAGGAAAATGGTGCAACTCAAGGGACCCCCAATAGGCCTTTCGGCCAAAACAACACATTGCGAAAGCTGCCTTGCGGTTTGGAAGTCCCCATGGGGCAGCGAGGGGCGGATATAAGGCTAAGAAGATGAACCGCAAGTGAAATTCACATGGCGCCAACTGCGCGCAAAAATATGGCGGAAAACCGCAGTTTCTTGCGGGCTTGGCGGGGGCGCCTGCGCGGGCTCAGAATTCCACTTTGGGGGCGTTCGCCACCTCGCGTTCCGACTCGCCGATTCGCTGGAATTCGCTGTGGGCAAAGCCCATCGCCTCGGCGAAGACCACCGATCAGTTCGGCACGCTGGTTGACCTTGCGGCGGAACTGAATGAGCGCGCGGTAGGCTTGGAGCCAGATGGCATTAGCTCAGCCGGTCGCGAAACGTTTCCCAGTCGAACTTCTTGATGCATTCGATCGCATCGGTTTCTGAATCCCACAGCCAGATCGAAGGCAGCGGCACTCCGTTGAAGGTGGTGGTCTTGACCATCGAATAGTGCGCCTGATCAAGGAAGGCGAAGCGCGCGCCGGGTGTTGGATCGATCGGCAATAGGTAGTCGCCAATCACATCCCCCGCGAGGCACGACGGCCCACCGAGCCGCACTTGCGAACCCTGCGCTAGTTCACCCAGCATCGCCGGCCGATAGGGAGCTTCAATCACATCGGGCATATGGCAGGTGGCTGAAATGTCGGTGATCGCCACCGGCATGCCGTTGTCATGGCAATCAAGAATTGTGCCGACCAAAATACCGGCATCGAGCGCCACAGCTTCGCCCGGTTCAAGGTAAACTTCCGCGCCGGTATCATCCTTCACATCGAGCAAAAACTGCACCAGTTCATCGCGTTGATAGTCGGCGCGGGTGATATGGTGACCGCCGCCGAAGTTGATCCACTTGAACCGGCCGAAGTGCGGCTCAAGATAGTCAAAGGCGACATCCCAGGTGCGCCGCAGCGGTTCAAAGTCTTGCTCGCACAGGGTATGCATGTGCAAGCCGTCGACCAGTTCCATGTGCTCTTCGGTAAGCTGGTCGATGGGGAAGCCGAGGCGTGAATGCGGGGCGCAGGGGTCATAGCGCGGCACTTCGCCTGTCGGGTGGAGCGGGTTAAGCCGCAGACCGATATCAAAGCTCTCCCCCCGGCTGCGTGCAGCTTCGATAATCGCGCTGCACCGGATGATCTGGCCGGGCGAATTGAAGATGACGTGGTCCGAAATACGCAGCACTTCATCGAGATCGTCGGGCTTGTAAGCTGCTGAATAGGTGGCGATTTCGCCATCGTAGAATTCCGAGGCCAGCCGCGCTTCCCATAGGCCCGATGTGCACACGCCATCGAGGTATTCGCCGATGAGCGGCGCGACCTTCCACATCGAAAACGCCTTGAGCGCGGCAAGGACCTTGATTCCTGCCCTGTCTCGAATGTCGGCGAGGATCGAGAGGTTTTCGCGCAGTTTCGCAGTGTCCACCACGAAGGCGGGGCTGTCGACGCGGTTAAGGTCGAAGTGGGCGAAAGCGCCCGGATCGCCGGCTTTGGTTTGCATGCCCTCTCCTAACCTAACCTTCGTCAATGCGAAAGCCGACGGGCGGAGACAATGGAAGCTGGATAACTCCCCTGAAAAAATTGAAGATTGGCACCGGCAGGATTAATGCTGGCAAGATGACAAAGCCCGCGAAACTCTATGCCCTGTTGCTGCAATCGACCAATCGTTCAGTCGATTTTCGGGACTTCATCGCCATGGTTGAAGCCTTCGGATTTTCGCACGCTCGCACCAAAGGCAGTCACCGTTCGTTTATCCATCCGACCTGCCTGCGGCTGCTCGTGCTGCAACCAAATGGCAAAGATGCAAAGCGCTACCAAGTCAGAGAATTTCTTGATATGATCGAGGAGTTCGGCTTAACCTTGGAACAATGATGCAGCACCATTACCATATCAATGTCTTCTGGTATGCCGATGACGCGTGCTGGATCGCGGATGTGCCAGACCTCAAGCCCTGTTCCGCTCACGGCGACTCCCCGGAAGAAGCAATTGCAGAGGCGCAAATCGCAATAGAATTATGGCTGGATACCGCGAGCGAGCGCGGTCTGCCCATTCCTGAACCGCGTTATCGGCCGGCTATCTACGCTGCTGCGTGAGTTCGTCGGCAGAACAGCACTTCCCTCTCAAAACTCCACCGGCCCCGCCAATTCCTTAACTTGCCACGGCAGCCCGTGCAGGTTCAGCATATCCACGAACGGATCGGGGTCCATCTGTTCCATGTTGAACACGCCGCCCTCGCCATTTGGCCCAGTCCAAGCCCCCGAAAGCATCATGGCCGCGCCGATCATCGCTGGAACGCCTGTGGTGTAGGAGATCGCCTGATTACCGGTTTCAGCATAGGCCTCTTCATGGTCGCAGATTTGGTAGATGTAGAAGGTCTTTTCACCGCTACCGTCCAGCGCCTCGCCCGTGGCAATATCGCCGATGTTGGTCTTGCCTTTAGTGGTGGGTCCAAGCGATTCTGGTTTTGGCAGCACGGCGGCGAGGAACTGGAGCGGCACGATCTCGCGGCCCTGATACACCACAGGCTCGATGCCGATCATGCCGACGTTTTTGAGCACGGTGAGGTGGTTGATATAGGCATCGCCGAAAGTCATCCAGAAGCGGCCGCGTTCGAGTTCGGGGATGAAATGCGCGAGACTTTCCAGCTCCTCGTGGTACATCATGTACATGTTCTTGGGGCCGACCGCCTCGAAATCGAATGCAACCTTTTTGGATAGCGGCGGGGTTTCGACAAACTGGCCGCCTTCCCAATGCCGCGCGGGCGCGGTGACTTCGCGGATGTTGATTTCCGGGTTGAAGTTGGTGGCAAAGGCCTGCCCGTGATCGCCGCCATTACAATCAAGAATGTCGAGCTGACGGATGGTTTTGAGCTTGTGCTTCTTTAGCCACATGGCGAAAACGCTGGTCACCCCCGGATCGAACCCCGATCCGAGCAGCGCCATGATGCCCCGCTCCTTGAAGCGATCATGCAAATCCCACTGCCAGCTATATTCGAACTTCGCGACATCCTTCGGCTCGTAATTCGCGGTATCGAGGTAGTGGGTGCCGGTGTTGAGACATGCCTCCATGATGGTGAGGTCTTGATAGGGCAGCGCCAGATTGACGACGAGCTTCGCACCCGTCTGCGCGATCAGGGCGGAGAGAGCGGGCACGTCCTCAGCGTCGATGGCATAGGTGTGAACTACCTGCCCGGTGCGCGCTTTTACCGAATGCGCGATGGCGTCACACTTGGCGAGCGTGCGGCTGGCGAGGTGGACTTCCGAGAAAATCTGCGGGTTCATGCCCATCTTGTGAACCGCGACCGAGCTTACCCCGCCCGCGCCGATCACCAGAACCTTGCTCAACGCCTGTCTCCTTGAATGCCCGAAATGGTTGCGCGGACGAAGTTGGGTCATATAGAGCCATGGCATGACATCTCAAGGACTACGCACCCCCACTGCCGAAGGTGTTGCCCGCGCTTCCACGAAATTGGCGGATTTTCTGCCCGAAACGCCGCTGCTGGAGCTTTGCATCGGCAATGCAACCGTGTGGTGCAAGGCCGAATGCCTTCAGCCCGTCGGCGCGTTCAAAATCAGGGGGGCATGGCATCGGTTGTCTGATCTTTCCGATGCCGAAAAAACGCGCGGCGTGGTCGGGGTTTCGAGCGGCAACCATGCGCAAGGGGTGGCTTGGGCAGCCAAGCGGCTAGGGATTACGGCGGCGATAGTCATGCCCAGCGATGCCCCTGCGGTAAAACTCGCCAACACCCGCGCGCTGGGGGCGGAAGTGGTGCTCTATGACCGGCCCGGCGGCGAGGACCGCGATGTGGTGGCGGCGCGGCTGTGCGAGGAACGTGGCGCGACGCTGGTTCATGCCTTCGCCGATCCCTGGGTGATTGAGGGACAGGGCACTGTGGGACTCGAAGTAGCTGCGCAGATGCAACGGCGGGGGCTTGGCGCTCCGACGCGGATCGTCACCCCTTGTGGCGGCGGCGGGCTGACCGCAGGGCTGGCGCTCGCGTTGCCCGATGCGGCGATTGTCCCGGTTGAGCCTGAACATTGGGACGATGTGCGCCGCAGTTTGGCAGCTGGGCAAATTCTCAGCGTCGCGGACACCAGCGTGGCCACCGCCTGCGATGCTCTGCAAACCCCTGCAACGCGCCCGATCAATTTCGCCGTGCTCAAAGGCCGCGTGCCGTTTGGCCTGATGGTCACGCCAGCTGAAGTGCGCGCGGCGCAGCGCCTGGCTTTCAGCCAGCTCCGTCTGGTGGTCGAGCCCGGCGGCGCAGCGGCCTTGGCGGCGGCGCTGGCTGGCAAAGTTGCGCTCGATGGGCGGACGGTAATCGTGCTTTCGGGCGGCAATACCGATCCCGCCGCTTTTGCAGCGGTGCTTGCAGGTAGTAATTAAGTTGCAATTGACAATTGATCTGCCTCTGCCAGTCTCCGCGCCGGATTAACCAAGGGGGAAGTGGCGATGGAAGCCAAAATGCTCGCACCGGCAGCCGTGCTTGTGCTGTGGACAATGGTCATGATGTTGTGGATGACCATTTCGCGGTTCGCCGCACTTAAAGCGCAGGGAATCGATCTGACGAAGTCACCCCCCGGCGGCCGCGGCGCCGCGCTGGAAGGCGTTCTGCCCGCCAAAGTGAACTGGAAATCGCACAATTACACCCACCTGATGGAACAGCCGACGATCTTCTATCCGGCAGTGATCATCCTCGCCATGGGAACGCCGCGACCGGTGGATGTCGGCATGGCCTGGGCCTATGTCGCGATACGGATCGTCCATTCGCTATGGCAATCGCTGGTCAATCGGCTGCCCGTTCGGATAAGCCTGTTTGCGGCATCGAGCACGTTTCTGGTCGTGCTCGCGGTTCGCGCAGTGATGACGACGCTGTTTGCAGTTTGAGGAGGGTGATATGACTTTGACTGGAATGGAAATTCTCAAACCCGTCGCGGTGCTGGCGGCGTGGACTATGGTAATGTGGGTGTGGATGTATGCCACGCGCATTCCCGCAATGAAGAAGGCCGGGATTGATACGGCTAGCCTCACCGGCGGTGACGGCAAGAGCCTTGACGGCGTTCTGCCCAAAGAGGTTCAGTGGAAAGTACACAATTACAATCATCTACACGAAGCACCTACGGTGTTTTATGCAGTGGCCCTGTTGCTGGCGATTATTGGTTGGGGAAGCGGGATAAATGCAACGATTGCCTGGGCCTATGTCGGCTTGCGCATCGTCCATTCGCTCGTGCAGGTGATCACCAACCGGGTGATCGTGCGGTTCAGCCTGTTCGCGCTATCAACTCTATGCCTGATGGCGCTGGTGCTCCATTCGCTGATCGCGGTGTTTCACGGGTAAATTCGCGTGGTCCCGGGCTTGGTCCGGGACCACGAATTCAGCGCACGAACAAACTCGCCAGTTCGACATGGGTTGACCAGCGGAACTGGCCGATCGGACGCAGTTCCGCCAACCGGTAGCCAGCATCAAGCAAAGTCCGGGCATCGCGCGACCAGCTTGACGGATTGCAGCTGAGGTAAACGATCTTCGCCACCTGGCTTTCCGCCAGCCGTTCGATCTGATCGCGCGCACCGGCCCGCGGCGGATCGAGCAGTACGGCGCTGAACTTGTCGAGCTCATCGACCATCAGCGGATTGCGAAACAGATCACGGTGCGAGGCGAAGATCGGCAGTTGCGCTGCCCCGGCCGCCGCCTTGCAGGCAAAATGCGCATCGCGCGCGGCCTCGACGGCCAGCACCTTGCTGCCTTGCGCCGCTAGCGCGAAGGCGAATGTGCCGAGACCGGAAAACAGATCAGCCACAGTGGCGCTGCCCGCCAGCCATTCGCATGCTGCAGCAACCAGCGCCGCCTCGCCATCGCGGGTGGCCTGAAGGAATGCACCTGGCGGAAGGCTCACCGATGTTCCACCGAGCAATACAGTGACCGGCTCAGGCTCCCAAACCGCCTCAGGCCCATAGCCCTGATCGATCACCAACCGCGCCAGCCCATGTGCGCGCGCGAAATCGAGCAGCAGTTCGGTTGTGGCTAGCCCCTCGACCGCAAGGCCCTTGATTGCAAGGTCAACCCCCTGCTCCGCCATCGCCAGTTCGATATCCGCTGCCAGTTTGGCGTGGCTGTGCCTGGGCGGCTCCTTGCCTTTGCCGCGCTTTTTGTCCGCGGCGTTGCCCTGCCCGATGCGGATCAGCAGCTTGCGCAGATCGGGTAGCAGCGCAACGAATTCGGGGACCATCACCGGACATTCGCTGATCTCAACCAGCCGGTGTGATTTCGCTTCGCGGTAACCGATGACCACGCGCCCGCCCGAACTTTCCGCGCGCAACGCGGCACGGCGGCGAGTGCCGGGGGGTGATAGATGAGGGGCAGCAACAAGTTCCGGCCCCAGTTCCTGACTGGCGGAAGCATTGGCCACCCGTGCCTCAACAAAGGCGGCAAGGCTTTGCTCGTCAAGCTGTTGCAACTGGCAGCCGCCGCAATTCCCGAAGTGCCGGCATGGCGGGGTAACATGGTGCGGCCCCGGCTCAACCGACCCATCGGGCAGCAGCATATCGCCCGGAGCAACCCCCCAGGCAAATCGCCCAGTCGCGGTTACGCCATCGCCCTTTGCGGCAATTCGGATGATCTCTTCGGGCTGCTGGTTTTCAGGTTCACTCACAGGCAGGCCGCGTAGGCGCTGGCGATTGTGCCCGCAAGCTGTCCCGCAGTAAAAACCGGCCCCGTCAGCCGCGCTGCCTCGCCGTGCAGCCACACGCCCTGACATGCGGCCTCGAACGCCTCCACCCGGCAAGCGAGGCGCGAGGCTATCGTTCCCGCCAGAACATCGCCGGTGCCCGCGGTGGAAAGCCATGAGGATGCGCGCGGAGCGATGACCGACCGGCCATCGGGCGCGGCAATCACCGTGTCGGGGCCCTTGGCGACGACAACCATGCCGCTTGCCCCGGCGAGCGTCCGGGCACGCTCGGCCCGTGAACCGCCGCTGCCGCATTCGAACGCGCGTTCGAGTGCGACCAATTCGCCTTCGTGCGGGGTGGCAACCAAGGGCGAATGATGGCTGCTTATCAGGTCCGGCCCGATTACCATCAGCGCATCGGCATCGACCACGGTGGGCACCCCGGCACCCAGAGTCAGCGTCAACCGCTCAATGCTAAACAAATCCCGCCCCAGCCCCGGTCCGACCAGCAGCGCGGCCCAGCGGCGATCATCGAGGGCAATGTCGAGCGCGCGCCTGTCGGACACGAGGTCAGGCGGCAGCAGTTCAGCCTGGCCTTCATAGAGCAGTTTGACATAGCCCGCCCCTGCCCCCAGCGCCGCCCTTGCCGCAAGCACCGCCGCCCCGCACATCTCACCGCCCACTACGCCGAGCAGCCCGCGTTTGTATTTGTGCTCATCAGGTGCGGGTGCGGCAAAGTGCGGTTGACGCAGGACTTGCGCCGCGCAGGGCACCGCCTCCAGACCGATCCCGATGAGCCGAAGCGCGCCCATCTTTGCCGCAGCCGGCATCAGGAAGTGCGCGTACTTCCAGGCACCGAGCGCGATGGTAAGGGCATAATCTGGGAGGTTTTCATTGAGCGCCAGCCCAGTGTCGCTCGCCACGCCGCTGGGCAGATCAATCGCTATGCGCGTGTGATGATTGGCAGCGAGGCGGCTGAGCAGGGCGAAATCGCCATCGCGCAAACTTCGTGTCAGGCCTGAGCCGAACAGGCAATCGACCAATATTTCACCTTTTGCCGCAGCATCAGGGCCCAACACTTCTCCGCCAAACAAGGCGCGTGCTTTTCGTGCAGCATCGGTTTTGGGTTCGGTCGTGGCAATGACCTGCACCGACCCGCCCTTCTCGCGGATCGCCTCGGCAATGACGTAGCCATCGCCGCCGTTGTTGCCGGGGCCGCAGAGCACAGTGACAGCTCGCCCGGCAGCCATGCGCCACACCCGTTCCGCCGCGCCGCGCCCAGCGGTCTGCATCAATTGATCAACCGAAGTTCCCGCCGCAATCAGCGCATCTTCGCCCGCGCGCATTTGCGCGACGGTCAGGATCTGGTCAGACGCCGGTGGCACTTGAATTCGTTTCAGGCGCCGCTGGGAAGCGATAGCGATCATCGCCCACCTTCACTTCCAGTTCGCTGCCCACGCGCGCCGCCTGCACCTCAAACGCGCCGTCGGCGGTGGCGATGATCTTGCCGTTATCCAGAATCTGAAACCGCCGGAAACCGCCATCAGGGTGGTGGACCACCCAGATTTCCTTGTTCGCTTCATGCAGCGCATCAAGCGTGCAAACCGGGGTGAAGACTTTGGCTCCGCCTACCGCGCAAGCGACACGGCTGTCGGTGATTTCGGCTTGGGGCGCGGATTGCTCGCTTCCGCTCGCTCCAGCCGCGCCCTTTGAACAGCCGGGTAATACTAGCAACAAGGCGATGGCTGCAAAAACGAAACGCATGGGCTCCAAAATCCCTTCGCGCTCAGTTTGCCCGGTTAACGCCCCGCCGCAAGCCCCTGATTTGCGAGACATCGCGCACCGCGCCTTTGGCGGCGCTGGTTGCCAGCAGACCGTAGGCTTCAAGCGCCGGAGAAACCTTGCGTTTGCGCGAGGCGGCAGGAGCCCAGGCAGCCTCGCCTTTGGCCTCCATCGCCATGCGGCGGGCTTCGAGAACATCGTCTGGCACAGCAAGATTGACGGTGCGATTGGGGATATCGATCTCAATCATGTCACCGTTCTCAACCAATCCGATCAGCCCGCCCTCAGCCGCCTCGGGTGAAACGTGGCCGATCGACAGCCCCGAAGTGCCGCCCGAAAAGCGCCCGTCAGTAATAAGCGCGCAAGCTGCCCCCATGCCTTTCGATTTGAGGTAGCTGGTGGGATAGAGCATTTCCTGCATTCCCGGCCCGCCCTTTGGTCCTTCGTAGCGGATCACCACGACGTCGCCCGCGACAATTTGACCGGTAAGTATCGCCACCACTGAATCGTCCTGGCTTTCATAAACCTTGGCCGGGCCGGTGAACTTGAGGATCGATTCGTCAACCCCGGCGGTCTTCACAATGCAGCCATCGAGCGCCAGATTGCCGCTGAGCACTGCCAGTCCGCCATCCTGCGAAAACGCATGCGCGGCGGAGCGGATCACGCCGTTTTCGCGGTCGGTATCGAGCGATTTCCAGCGGCGTGACTGGCTGAAAGCCACCTGCGTCGGCACGCCACCCGGCGCCGCGCTGTAGAACAGTTGCACCGCGGGATCATTGGTCCGCGTAATGTCCCAGGCGTTGAGCGCATGGCCGAGCGTTTCGCTGTGCACCGTCGGCAGATCAGCGTGGATCAGCCCCGCACGATCCAGCTGACCTAGGATCGACATGATGCCGCCCGCGCGGTGGACATCCTCCATGTGGACATCGCTTTTCGCCGGAGCGACCTTGGAAAGGCACGGCACCTTGCGCGAAAGCCGGTCAATATCCGCCATGGTGAAATCGATTTCCGCCTCGTGCGCGGCGGCAAGCAGATGGAGCACGGTGTTGGTCGATCCGCCCATCGCAATGTCGAGGCTCATGGCGTTTTCGAAGGCTTTGAAGCTGGCGATGTTGCGCGGCAGCGCGGTTTCGTCATCGTGCTCGTACCAGCGGCGGCACAGGTCAACCACCGTGCGTCCCGCCTTGAGGAACAGCTCCTTGCGGTCCGAATGGGTGGCGAGTTGCGAGCCGTTGCCGGGCAGCGACAACCCAAGTGCCTCGGTCAGGCAGTTCATCGAATTGGCGGTGAACATGCCCGAACATGAGCCGCAGGTCGGGCAGGCCGAGCGTTCAATCGCGTCGACTTCCTCGTCCGAATAGGCCTCATCGGCGGCGGCGACCATGGCGTCGACCAGATCAATCGCGATTTCCTTGCCTTTGATCACCACCTTGCCGGCTTCCATCGGCCCGCCCGAAACGAACACCACCGGCACATTGATCCGCAGCGCCGCCATCAGCATCCCGGGCGTAATCTTGTCGCAGTTCGAGATGCAGACCATCGCATCGGCACAATGCGCGTTGACCATATATTCGACCGAATCGGCGATCAGCTCGCGGCTGGGCAGCGAATAAAGCATGCCATCATGCCCCATGGCGATGCCATCGTCCACCGCTATAGTATTGAATTCCTTGGCAACCCCGCCCGCCGCCTCAATCTCGCGCGCGACCATTTGCCCCAGGTCTTTAAGGTGCACGTGGCCGGGAACAAACTGGGTGAAGCTGTTCACCACCGCAATAATCGGCTTGCCGAAATCGCTGTCCTTCATTCCTGTCGCGCGCCAAAGCCCCCGCGCGCCAGCCATATTCCGGCCGTGGGTGGAAGTGCGCGAACGGTAGGCAGGCATGGCGTGAACCTCGGGCATAAAACGGCAGCGGCAAAAGCTGGGCCTGCCCTTTAGCCGAGCAATCGGGGCCAGTCGAAAGTATAATTTGAGACGATTTCGCGTGACATCAGGCCCGCCATCAACAACCCAGCTGGATCGCAATCCGGTTGGCAATCCGGTGCAGTCGTTCGGCCCAACGCGCCTGGCCCCCGGCGTGGCCGATCTCGTCCTGCCGGATTTCGATGCCGAGGTAGGGCCGCCCCTCGGCCTCTGCGTGGACGTTCATCGTGTGGTTGAGCAGCTTGCCCGAATAGGGTTGCTGGTCACCGACAACGAGCCCCTCAGCCTCGAGCAGCGGAATTGCGAGGCGCGCGGCCCTGTCATCCTCGTTGTAGAGCACCCCCACCTGCCACGGGCGAAGTTGCTCGGGATTGCTGGCGAGATGCGGGGTGAAGCTGTGAAGCGACAGGATCAGCGCGGGCGGCACCTTGTCGAGCAGCGCGGCGAGCGCCGCGTGATAGGGGTGATAGAACCGCTCCTTGCGTGCCTCGTACCCGGCATGATCGAGCGCGTTTCCCGGAATGGCGTGGCCATCGCTGGCAATAGGGATCAGCCCCGGCGCGTGCTGCTCACGATTAACATCGCAGACGAGGCGGCTGACCGTGCACTGGAAGGCGGCGGTGCCTGCCTGCGCGGCCATCAATTTGCCGACTTCGCGCACGCCGATGTCGATTCCGATGTGCAGATTTAGCAGCGCGGGATCGATGCCAAGCTCGATGTCGGCAGGAACATGGTTTGAGGAATGGTCCGAGACGACGAGCACGCCGCCAAATTTTGGCGTGCCGACAATGCGGAAGGACGCTGCGTTCACCGCAAGCGGCCTGTCATCTGCCACCAGTCTGGCTGCTGTCTGGCAATCGTTTCCGCCGCCGCAATCATGGCTTCATGCTGGTCAAACAAGGCGAAGCACGTGGCACCCGATCCAGACATTCGCGACAGCAGTGCGCCGGTTTGCTTTAGTGCCGCCAGCACATCAGCGATCTTGGGGCACAGCGCAATGGCGGGCGTTTCAAGATCATTGCGAGCGTGCAACGCTATATCGCGAGCGGTTCCGGCGGGAAGCGAACCCCTGTCCGCGCCATCCCAGCCAGCGAACACCGGCGCGGTGCTGAGCGGAACGCGCGGATTGACCAGCAGGACCGGCATGCCGGACATATCATTATCTATATCTTCCAGTTCTGTGCCGATCCCTCTTCCGATACAAGTTGAACTTTTGACACAGGCCGGAACATCTGCCCCAAGCTTTGCCGCGCGCGCTTGCCAATCTTTGGGGAGCCCATGCTCGCGCTCGACCATGCGGAAAATCGCGCCTGCATCGGCGGAGCCGCCACCCAGCCCTGCGGCGACCGGGAGGCGCTTGTCCAGTTCGACCGCCCAACCCTTTCCGTGAGGGAGAGCGGAAAGTGTCTTCGCTACGATATTATCAAAAGGATCATTGAGTTGCGCGCCAAATTCACCAAATACTCTTAACTGATCCCGCGAGTCTGCGTTGGCGCTCAGCGCATCGCCTGAATCGACAAACGCGAACAAGGTCTCAATCGCATGATACCCATCATCCCGCCGCCGCCGCACATGCAGCGCAAGGTTGATTTTGGCATAGGCTGTCTCGGTAATCAAAGCCCTCTCCCCTTTGGGGGAGAGGGTTGGGGGAGGGGGACGTCACGCAAAATCTGCACCGTTGGAAACCCCTCTCTACTTCGACTAGGCAGACAAGCTGCCAAGTCTGCGTATCTCTCCCCTGGAGGAGAGAGAGCAATCTCTCACATATTCGGATAGTTCGGCCCGCCGCCGCCTTCGGGCGCGACCCAGGTGATGTTTTGCATCGGGTCCTTGATGTCACAGGTTTTGCAGTGAACGCAGTTCTGCGAATTGATCTGCAACCGTTCGCCGCCGCCATCGGCAGGCAGAAATTCATAGACACCCGCCGGGCAATAACGCGCTTCCGGCCCGGCATAGACCGGCAGGTTGATCCGCGTCGGAATGGTCGGATCGGTCAGCACCAGATGGCAAGGCTGATCTTCGGCATGATTGGTGAACGAGAACGAAACCGAGGTCAGTCGGTCAAAGCTGATCACGCCATCGGGCTTGGGATAGGCAATCGGCTTGAACAGATCGGCGCGCATGGTCGCCGAGGCATCGGTATGGTGCTTCATGCCCTTGATAATCGGCATTTTCAGGAACCGCAGCCACATTTCTGCCCCAGCCAGAACGGTGCCGAGTGCATTGCCAAATCTGGACACCAGCGGCTCGGAATTCTGAACCAGCTTGAGCTCTTTGGCGATCCAGCTGTCGCGCACAGCGGTGTCATATTCGCTCAAGGCATCGTTCTCGCGGCCCGCAGCAACGGCGGCGGCAATCGCCTCCGCCGCCAGCATTCCGCTTTTCATGGCGGTGTGGCTGCCCTTGATCCGCGGTACGTTGACGAAACCGGCCGAACAGCCCGCGAGCATGCCACCGGGAAAATCAAGCTTGGGCACCGATTGCCAGCCGCCCTCATTAATCGCCCGCGCGCCGTATGACACGCGCTTGCCGCCTTCGAGTATCTCACGGATCGCCGGATGCTGCTTCCAGCGCTGGAATTCCTCGAACGGATAGAGGTAGGGATTGGCATAATCGAGCGCGGCTACGAAGCCCAGCGCGACCTGGTTGTTAGCCTGGTGGTAGAGGAAGCCCCCACCCCAGCTGTCGCTCTCCGAAAGCGGCCAGCCCTGCGTATGCAGCACCCGCCCGGGAACGTGCTTGGCAGGGTCAATGTCCCACAATTCCTTCATCCCCAGGCCATAAACCTGCGGCTGGCAATCAGCCTCAAGATCATATTTCGCTTTGAGCTGCTTGGTCAGATGGCCGCGCGCGCCTTCGCAAAAAATCGTGTATTTCGCGGTGAGTTCCATGCCAGGCTGAAAGTCTGACTTGTGGCTGCCATCGGCAGCGACGCCCATGTCCCCTGTCGCCACGCCTCGCACGGCACCTTTTTCATCATACAGAATTTCCGAGGCTGGGAAGCCGGGAAAGATCTCGACGCCCATGTCTTCGGCCCTGGCTGCAAGCCAGCGGCACAGGTTGCCGAGCGAGCCGGTATAATTGCCGTGGTTTGACAGGAACGGCGGCATGATGATGTGCGGCAGGGGCCATTTGCCGGACTTGGTCAGCACCCAGTGCCAGTTATCAGTGACCGGTGTTTCCGCCATCGGGCAGTCTTCAGTCCGCCAATCTGGCAACAATTCATCAAGCGCGCGGGGATCGATCACCGCACCTGAAAGGATGTGCGCGCCGATCTCCGATCCTTTTTCAAGCACGCAAACCGCAAGGTCCGCGTTTATCTGTTTCAGGCGGATCGCCGCCGCGAGCCCCGCTGGTCCGCCACCGACAATCACCACATCATAAGGCATCGATTCGCGTTCGGTCATCGTCTTTCCCGTCTTTACCCTCAGTTTTGTCGTGTAACAGGCGCGGCCTGACGCGGAATGCCTTGATTGCTTGGCTGCCCGAGGTCAAGAGTGAAGGCAATGGACATGGCCCCGCATTACAGCCCGAAAAATGCCGTGGCAGGTGCGCTGTCATGGTGGCGACAGGCGGGAGTCGACTGTGCTTTTGGGGATAAGGCTACGCTGTGGCTCGAGCCATTGGCCGAGGCAGAGGAAGCGCCACAAAACGAGCCTTCGCATGTGTCCCAGCGGAGCGCCGCTCCCCCCGCCGCAGCCGATCTGCCCAAGATCGGCGGCAACCGGGGCGAATGGCCACAAGATCTCGCTGCGTTTGATGCGTGGTGGCTGAACGAACCGTCGCTTGATTTGGGGAGTACCGCAAGACGCGTTCCCCCGCGTGGGCTCGCCGATGCCGAGCTCATGGTGCTGGTCGAGCATCCGGAGGCTGCGGATAGCAGCGCGCTGCTGTCTGGCGAGCAGGGTGTCATTCTTGCCGCGATGCTCAGGGCAATGGGCACTGCCCCCGAAAAGGTCCGCGTTGCCAGCGTACTTCCCTGCCACACGCCGATGGCTGAATGGTCGCGATTGCAGGCGGCCGGACTGGGTGAAGTCCTGGCCCATCATGTCAAGCTGGCTGCCCCGCGACGCATTATTTCCTTCGGAAGCAACATCCCGCCGCTGCTTGGCAACGATCCGACGCAAAGCGCTCAAACTTTACGTACATTTAACCAAGATGGCGCCACAATCCCGGTGCTGGCAGAACGCTCGCTCGATGCGCTGATGCGCCCGAAGGCGAAAGCAGGTTTCTGGCAGCGCTGGCTGGATTGGACGGAGGTTTGAACCGAGTGCGCTTCACCAGGTCAACATTGCTGGCGGGTTTTTGCGCGCTTTCGGTTGCCTGTGCGGTTTCGCCTGCCCACGCCAACAGCGCCGCGCTCGATTATTTTCAGAACCGGGCTGAACGCACGGCAGTTCCCAAACTGCTCAGTCAGGACGAACGCACCTATTATCAGGCGCTTTTTGCGGCGATCAATGCTGAGGACTGGACCAGGACCCAGACCTTGCTCGCGCAAAAGGCCGATGGCCCGCTGCATCTGATCGCGCGGGCCGAATACTATGTCGATCCGAAGAGCCCGAAGATTGATGTAACCTCGCTCGATCAATGGCTGGCACAAGGTGCGGGACTGCCCGAGGCAGAACAAGTTGCTGCGCTTGCCGCCAAACGGGGATCGGCTGTCTCGATTGCTCTGCCTGCCGCGCAACCCTTTGCCAGCCTGCCGAGCAGCCCCAAGCGCCTCCGCCCGCGCGATTCCAACGATGGCACCATGCCCATTTCCATCGCCGCCGGCATCGTCGCCAGGATCAAGGCCGATGATCCTGACAGTGCGCGCGTGCTGCTCGACGGTATTGACGGGGCGCTAAGCCCCGCCGCACGCGCTGAATGGCGCACCAAGGTGGCCTGGGCATTCTACATCGAGAACGATGACCTGACCGCGCTAGCGCTCGCCAATTCCACTGCCGAAGGCGCAGGCCCGTGGGTAGCAGAAGGCATGTGGACGGCAGGCCTTGCCGCATGGCGGACCGGCGATTTTCCCGCCGCCGCCGAAGCCTTTGGCCGCAGCGCCAGCTTGTCTGAAAACGGCGAGCTCAAAAGCGCGGGCTACTACTGGCAAAGCCGCGCCCTTGTTCGCGCGCGTCAGCCCGAACAGGCGACTGCGCCGCTGCGCATGGCCGCCGCGCGCGACGAGACGTTCTATGGCATGCTGGCAATCGAGAAGCTCGGCACCAAGGTTCCGGAAACCCACGGCGCAGCAGATTTCAGCGCCGCCGATTGGCAATTGCTTCGCGATCAGCCCAATGTGCGCGCTGCCGTCGCGCTTTCAGAAATTGGCGAGGACGGACTGGCTGACGAGGTTCTGCGCTATCAGGCGCGGGTCGGTGATCCATCGCTCTATCAGCCTTTGTCGCGGCTCTCACGCGACTTAGGCCTGCCTTCAACCCAGTTGTGGATGGCTTACAACGCACCGCGCGGCGGCAAATCTGAACCAGCGACGCGTTATCCCACGCCAAAGTGGACCCCCGCCAACGGCTGGAAGGTCGATCCGGCGCTGGTCTATGCCCACACCTTGCAGGAATCGGTGTTCCGCGCGCGGGCAATCAGCCAGACCGGCGCACGCGGGCTGATGCAGATCATGCCGTCAGCAGCGCATGACCGTTCGGCAGAACTCGGCGTTCCCGGAGCCGCGAGCGATTTGGCCAGGCCTGAGGTCAACCTCGCCTTTGGCCAGGCGCATTTGCAGATGCTCAGGGCGCAGCCGGGCACGCAGGGACTGCTGCCAAAAGTCATTGCGGCCTACAATGCCGGCCTCGTGCCGATTACCAAATGGAACGCCGAAATCCACGATCAGGGCGATCCGCTGCTGTGGATCGAATCGATCCCCTATTGGGAAACGCGCGGCTATGTGAACGTGGTTTTGCGCAATTACTGGATGTATGAGCGGCAGGCCGGCGGTGCTTCTGAAAGCCGTACCGCGCTTGCGCAAGGCATGTGGCCGACCTTCCCCGGTCTTACCGGCAGCATGGGTCTGCGCACTGGCCCCGGCGGAAGCACCGTCAATGGCCGTTGATCCGGAACGCCTGTTCAAACCCATCAACATCGCGCTGCTGACAGTTTCCGACACGCGCGGGCCGGAGGACGATAGTTCGGGCGATATTCTGGCTGATCGCATCCGCAATGCCGGGCACCACATGATCGCGCGGGCAATCGAGAAAGACGACGTTCCGCGCATCGTCAGCAAGATCAGCAATTGGCTCGATGATCAGCGTGTTGATTGCATCATAACCACCGGCGGCACCGGGCTGACAGGCCGCGACGTCACGCCCGAGGCATTGGACCAGATCAAACAGACAAATGCCGGCAAAGAAATCCCCGGGTTCGGCGAGATTTTCCGGCTGCTCAGTTACAATTCGATTGGCACCTCCACGGTGCAATCGCGCGCGATGGGCCTGGTGGCGCGCGGCAAATATATTTTCGCGCTGCCCGGATCAAACGGCGCGGTGAAGGACGGCTGGGATGGAATTCTCGCCGAGCAACTCGATAGCCGCAACCGTCCGTGTAACTTTGTCGAGTTGATGCCTCGGTTGAAAGAAGTGTAGTCCAGCCGTCCTTGCGGAAGCGGGAGCCGCTGTTCGGGCTAAACCCACCTCAAGATGATAAGGCCCGCGATTCCTGATCAAGATTCGAACGACGATTGCAACTTCGTTCCTATTATGTTCTAATCCGAACATGCCCCTACCCCCACCCATCCACGGACGCGGCGCGCAATCGGGCGCGGTTCCGCAGCGCTTTGGCCTCGCCGCGCGCGAGGCGGATGGCGATTGGTTGGATGAGCGGGACGGCGTCGACGGAGCGCCAAACAAATTGCGCACCTCGGTGATTGAGGAAAAAGCCAAGTCGATCATCTCGTTCAACCAATCGCCCGACATTCCTTTCGACCGTTCGATCAACGCCTATCGCGGGTGTGAGCACGGGTGCATCTATTGCTTTGCCCGTCCCACGCACGCCTTCCACGACCTTTCGCCCGGCATTGATTTCGAAACCAGGTTGTTCGCCAAACCGAACGCCGCGCAATTGCTGCGGCAGACACTGGCTAAACAAAGCTACAAACCCGCACCAATCGCGATGGGAACCAATACCGACCCCTATCAACCAATCGAAGCGCAATATGGTATAACCCGGCAAGTGCTCGAAGTGTGCCTTGAGACACGCCATCCGGTGACGATCACCACCAAAAGCGACCGGGTTTTGCGTGACCTCGATCTGCTGACGGAAATGGCCCGGCATCAGCTGGTGGCTGTCGGCATATCGGTCACAAGCCTCGACGCGCGCCTCTCCGCGCTGCTCGAACCGCGCGCCGCTTCGCCGGAAAAACGCATGACAGCATTGGCAAAGCTGGTCGAGGCAGGCGTGCCCGCGCACGTTTCGATCGCCCCGGTCATACCATCGATCACCGATGAATTCATGGAAGTAATCCTCGCCCGCGCCAGCCGTCTCGGCGTGCGGTCTGCCAGCTGGATCATGCTGCGCTTGCCGCACGAGGTGGCGCCGCTGTTCCGTGAATGGCTGGCGATGCATTATCCCGATCGCGCCGGAAAGGTTATGAGCATTGTCCAGTCAGTCCGTAACGGCCGCGATAATGATCCCGGCTTCTTCACCCGGATGAAGCCGGAAGGACCGTGGGCTGACATCTTCCGCGCGCGATTCCGGTTGGCGTGCAAACGGCTGGCGATCAACCAGACGCGCCTGGAACTCGATTGCTCGCAGTTCTGCAGGCCAGAACTGGGCGGCCAGATGCGTTTGATCTGAAGTGGTTTGAGCGTTGCAATGGCAAAGTTGCACTGGTTTTCCGCTATTGATTTGACTCGCTGCCTTGGCGGCGAATTGGCTATGTGCAGAGTAGTCTCGCACCCAAAGCCAAGGCTCCGCCATGACCACACCAATCGACCACACCACGCACCCCCGTCGCAAAACCCGCAAAGCCGAAGGCGTCGTCACGCGAAAGGCGGAGCATGCTGGCTTCAATGGCTGGCTGGCCGTGAAGATTACCAACGCGGTGGGGACGATGTGGTGCGCTTATGCTTTCACCGCGCTTGCGCTGATCAGCCTTCCGACCGCGATTGCCACCGGCACCGGTCCGCTTATCACGTGGATCGCACAGACATTTTTACAGCTGGTGCTGTTGTCGATCATCATGGTCGGACAAAAAGTTTCCGCCGCCGCGTCCGACAAGCAGGCGAATCAGACCTACAGGGATGCCGAAGCACTGCTTGAGATCAGCGACGAATTGCACAAGCTCATCGCAATCAACAATCGGCTAACCCAAGACATTCACAACGCCGTGGCCAAGAGCGCATAATAACCGGCCAGAGGTTTTTTGTTCGCAGGTCGCGAAGCCATTAGCCTCGCTCGCCGCAGCGCCAAAGGCCGTGGCTGCCGTCTTCGCCGCTCTAATGCCGACGGTGCCGCCCACGAACCAAGCCCTTGTGCCCTTGGGCAAAGGTTTCGGGCAGATCGGCCAGGGTCAAAACGCCCTTGCCCTGCGGATCAAGCAGGCTGAACCGATAGGCTCCGGCATCTGCCACTTCGCGGCGGGTAATCCGGCCCGACAGGTCAACGTCCATGGCGGCGACGGGTTCGGGCAGGTTCAGCAAGCCATATTTGCCCGCGCCCATCGGCTGCGAATCTGCAGGAGGCCCGCCGGTTGACGATTCGCCGCCACCACCACCACCACCGCCCGGCGAATACATGAACACGCTCGAATGG
Organism: Novosphingobium sp.; assembly: GCA_031366845.1. Classification (GTDB taxonomy): domain Bacteria; phylum Pseudomonadota; class Alphaproteobacteria; order Sphingomonadales; family Sphingomonadaceae; genus Novosphingobium. The sequence goes on from JANLOZ010000013.1 coordinate 21,232, forward strand.
ACTTCCGGCACTGTCTCGGTTTCGTAAAAATCAACTTCGGCGCCATCGATGATACCGTCATGATTGGTATCAACCAGCGCACCGAAGCGCCTGAAATCGGCAACCATCTCGGCTTCGGTCAGTTTGCCGTCGTGGTTGGTATCGGCGCGGGCAAACCAGTCTGCCACCGGATAGGGCTGATTTTCAGGCACGCGGAAGGGTTCGCCAGCGGGGGAGATGAAAACGAGGTCGCGCCAACTGCGCCGTTCGCCAGCGGCGGGTGCGGGCGATGTGAAAACATGGCCCGGAGGCCCAGACGCAGGGGGGAGAGGGGGCGGGGCGGTGCTTGCGGCAGTCTGGGCCAAGGCCAGCATCAGGGCAAAAACAGACATTCAGCCTCCGGGGAGAATTCGAGTTGGATAATGCAGGCCTCGATAGACAAGTTCGCGGCGGCTTGCCACCCCGATGCAATAAGCGTCATGCCACCAGCCGCAGCGAGGCGCCCCCGCGCCGCGCGCCGAGCGAAACCTGATTCACGCCGTCAATCGCCGCAACGCGTTCGGCAACTTCGCTATCGAGCTGAAAATCGCAGCCGAGCCGCAGCACAGGCTCCTGCCTGTCGCTCACGCGCAACATGGCGAAAACCTCGCCGGTCGCGCCATCGAGGCGGGGCAGGTAAAGCGCGAGTTCGTTGATCGCCTCAATACAGTCAATTTCCAGCCGCAATTCCATCCTCGCTGTCTCGCGCACTTCGGACAGAGGCCGCGCCCCACGAACGGTGATGCGCGGAGGTTCATCAGGGCTTGGCGAATCGAGATCGACCTGCAGCAAAACGCAGGTGGCATCTTTGCCCCATTGCGCGAAATTTTCGACGAGGCTTTCCTCAAAACACGATGCGGTGAACTGTCCCGAACTGTCCGAAAATTCGGCCATGACAAAATCACGACCGCGCTTGGTTTTGCGCCGTTGAATGCCTTCAACCATCGCGGCCATTACGCCGGGCAGCCGCCCTCCACCGGGAACGCCCGAGGCCATCAGACTGGAGTAAGTGCGCGCGCCATTGCTGTCCGCCACGGCCTTCCACTGTTCGACCGGATGCGCGGCAAAATAAAAACCGAAGTTCTCGCGCTCCTTGGCCATCTGCTCAATCCGTGACCATGGCGCAGCATCGGCGAGCCGCAGCGCCTGATGGCTGTGCTCCTCGCCGCCAAACAGCGCCGCCTGTCCGCTGCTTCGCCCGCGCTCAGCTTCTTCGGCGACCGCGAGCAACATGTCCGCATTGGCCATCACCCGCGCACGGTTGGGTTCGAGCGCATCGAACGCCCCTGAAGCTGCGAGCCCTTCAAGCTGGCGGCGGTTCATTGATCCCGGCGGAGCGCGGCTGAACAGGTCCTCAAGACTGGTGAACGCGCCGTTCTCCCCGCGCTCGGCAACGATCACGTCCATCGCTTTTTCGCCGACATTGCGCACGCCCGCCATGCCATAGCGCACCGCAAGGCCATCGTCGGTTTGCTCGACCGAAAACTCGGCTTCCGAGCGATTTATGTCCGGCCCGGAAAGCGCCACGCCATTGCGGCGCATGTCATCGACATAGACCGCGAGCTTTTCCGACTGGTGCATGTCAAAGCACATCGAAGCGGCATAGAATTCATGCGGATAGTGCGTTTTCAGCCAAGCCGTCTGGTACGACAGCAGCGCATAGGCGGCGGCGTGGCTCTTATTGAATCCATAGCCTGCGAACTTGTCGATGAGGTCAAACAGCTCGTTCGCCTTGACCTTCTCGATCCCGGAACACGCCAGGCAGCCTTCGACAAAGCGCTGCCGCTGGACGTCCATTTCCGCCTGAACCTTTTTGCCCATCGCACGGCGAAGCAGATCGGCATCGCCGAGCGAATAGCCGGCGAGGATCTGCGCCGCCTGCATCACCTGTTCCTGATAAACAATAATGCCATAGGTTTCGGCGAGAATCGTTTCCAGCTTCGGATGCGGATATTCGATCGATTCCAGGCCGTTCTTGCGGCGACCGAACAGCGGAATGTTATCCATCGGGCCCGGACGGTAAAGCGCGCCGATGGCGATAATGTCGCCGAAATTACTCGGCTTCACCCCGGCCAGCGCGCGGCGCATACCTTCAGATTCAAGTTGGAAAACGCCGACCGTGTCGCCCGCCTGAAGCACGCGATAAACGTCCTCATCGTCCCACTCGAGCCCGCCCAGATCAATTTCGATCCCGCGCCGTTCGAGCAGTTGTACTGCCTTTTTGAGCACAGAGAGCGTTTTCAGCCCGAGGAAATCGAATTTTATCAACCCGGTATCCTCGACATATTTCATGTCGAACTGGGTCACCGGCATGTCAGATCGCGGATCACGGTAGAGCGACACCAGTTGCGCCAGCGGCCTATCGCCGATCACCACACCGGCAGCATGGGTCGATGAATTGCGCGGCATGCCTTCCAGCTGCATGGCGAGATCGACGAGCCGTTTTACGTCCTCATCGTTGTCATATTCGCGGCGGAAATCTGCCACGCCATTGAGCACGCGCGGCAATGGCCAGGGGTCGGTCGGGTGGTTGGGGATCAGCTTGCACAACCGGTCCACCTGCCCATAGCTCATCTGCAGGATACGCCCGGTATCGCGCAAGACCGCGCGGGCCTTGAGCTTGCCGAAGGTGATGATCTGCGCAACGCGATCATGGCCGTATTTCGCCTGCACATAGCGGATGACTTCGCCGCGGCGCGTTTCGCAAAAGTCGATATCGAAATCCGGCATTGAAACGCGTTCGGGATTGAGGAAGCGTTCAAACAGCAGCCCGAGCCGCAGCGGATCGAGATCGGTGATCGTCAGCGACCAGGCGACCACCGAGCCTGCCCCCGAACCACGTCCCGGCCCGACCGGAATGTCGTTATCCTTCGCCCATTTGATGAAATCCGCGACGATCAGGAAATAACCCGCGAAGCCCATGGTGTTGATAACATTGGTTTCAAAATCTAGCCGGTCAAAATAGACTTGGCGGTCCTCGGCGCTCATCTCGCCGTAGGGTGCGAGCCGCGCTTCCAGCCCGGTGCGCGCATCGTCGATCAGCATCTGCGCCTCGCGCGCGGTATCACCCGCAAGGCTTGGCAGCAGGGCCTTGCGCTTTGGCGGCTTGAACGCACAGCGCTGCGCGACGACCAGCGTATTGGATACGGCCTCGGGCAAATCGGCGAAAATCTCCGCCATCATCGGCGCCGACTTGACCCAGGCCTCGCGGCTTGATCGCGGGCGTTCGGCAGCATCGATGTGCGTCGAATTGGCGATACACAGCATGGCATCGTGCGCTGCGTGGAAGTGCGGTTCGGCATAGTTGGCGGGGTTGGTCGCCACCAGCGGCAGCCCGCGCGCATAGGCAAGCGCGATCAACGCCTCCTCGGCGGCGTCTTCGATCGCCTCATTGCGCCGGGCAATCTCGATATAGAGCCGTGCCGGGAACAGCGCTTCGAGCCGCTCGCTCAGCGCCTCCGCCGCGTCGAGCCGGCCCTCCGCCAGCAGCCGCGCCAGCGCGCCCTCCCCTGCTGCCGTCAGCGCAATCAGTCCGTCGGTGCGGCCATCAAGATCCGCCATGCTAACATGCGGATCGCGTTCGAGCGGGCGATCAAGGTGCGCCTTGCTGACGAGGTGGCACAGGTTGTTCCACCCCGCCTCGTTTTGCGCATAGAGCGCGAGCCAATCGACCGTCCGGTCATCACCCCGGCACACCCCCAGCATCGTCCCGAAAATCGGCTGCACGCCATTTTCCATGCAAGCGCTGGAAAACGCCATCGCGCCGTAGAGCCCGTTACGATCAGTCATCGCAATCGCCGGAAACCCGCGTTCCTTGGCGAGTTTGGCGATGCCCTTGGGATCAATCGCCCCGTCGAGCATGGTATAGCTCGAATAGACGCGCAAGGGGACGAAGCGGGCGAAGGACATCGGGTGTGGGTATCACCCTCTAAGACCTGCCGATCAATGATTCGCTTGGCCGCACTTGGGGAAAAGCCTGCATGCACGCAGCAATCGGATGTGATACGGTTGCCAGTCAAGGCATATACGACTCTTCAGCAGGGAGATTGCGCGATGAATGACATGATGGGCGGGCCAGCAGCCAGAACCGCACTGATCGAACGCGCCAAGGCGATCTTGCTCAAGCCGAAAGAAGAATGGTCGAAGATTGCGGGAGAGCCCACGTCAGTCGGGGACGTGTTGAAATCCTATGCTCTGCCGCTGATGGCGATTGGGCCGATTGCGTTTTTCATTGGCAGCCAGATTTTTGGCATCAACCTGATTTTCGTGACTTTTCGCCCGAGCCTGATGGCGGGGATCACGACCGCAATAGCCAGTTTTGTCATGGCGATCATTTCGCTTGGCGTAATTACCCTGGCAGCAGAATATCTCGCGCCACAGTTTGGCGGCGAAGCCAATCGGACCCAGGCCTTCAAATTGGTGGCCTATTCGATGACTGCCGGCTGGATTGCCGGAATACTGAACCTTGTGCCAGCTTTGGGCATAATCGGAATTCTCGCGGGGATTTACAGTCTCTACCTGTTTTACCTCGGCATCACGACGATGATGAAGGTGCCTGCTGACAAGGCGCCTGTTTACATGGTGGTGGTCGTGGTCTGCGCCATCGTGCTGATGTTTGTTGCCGCACGGCTTACAAGTTCCATCACCGGTATGTTCGGGTCTGGCCTGCCTTCGCCCTATGCTGCGACCAGCGACGGGACAGTTTCCGGGTCGGTCGTGGTGCCCGGCGTCGGTTCGCTTGATATGGGCAAAATGCAGCAGGCGACGAAAGACATGCAGGACGCCGCCAATGGCAAGAAGCCTGCGGTCGATCCGGCCAAGCTGCAGGCGCTGCTTCCCGAAAGCATCGGTAATTTCAAGCGCACGGCGATGGAAACCAATGCGGCTGGCGCGATGGGCAGCGAGGCGGAGGGTACATATACCTCGGGCGAAAACAGCTTCCACCTCAAGATTACCGATATGGCGGCGCTCGGCGCGCTTGCCAGCCTGGGAACTGCGATGGGGGTGCAGCACAGCCAGCAAGACGCCAACGGTTATGAGAAAAGCGGCACAGTTGACGGCGCAATACAGGCCGAATCCTGGCATAGTGACAGCCACAGCGGCAAGTTCAGCACCACCGTCGCCAGCCGCTTCTCGGTCGAAGCAGAAGGCAGCGCCGCGAGCATTGACGAGTTGAAGGCTGCGGTAGCGGCGGTCGATCAGGGCTCGCTGAAGGGGCTGGTGGGTTAAAGAGGAGGCTGGCGGGCTAAAGCAGCGCCGCAATATCTGCCGCCAACGCCGCTGGCTTGGCGGTCGGGCCATAGCGCCGCACAACCTTGCCATCGCGGCCGATCAGGAACTTGGTGAAGTTCCACTTGATCTTTTGGCTGCCGAATATGCCCGGTGCCTCGGCCTTCAGCCATTTGTAGAGCGGATCGGCGGCATCGCCGTTGACCTCAATCTTGGCCATCAGCGGGAAACTGACCCCGAAGTTGACCTTGCAAAAGCTCTCGATCTGCTCGGCATTGCCCGGCTCCTGTCCGCCGAACTGGTTGCACGGAAAAGCCACCAGCTCAAACCCGCGATCACGGTATTTGCGCCACAGCGCCTCGAGCCCATCATACTGCGGGGTGAAACCGCATTTGCTTGCGGTGTTGACCACCAGCACAACTTTGCCCAGCTTGTCGGCGAGGCTGACGGGCTCGCCATTGGGCAGCGTAGCGGTGAAATCTGCGATAGTGCTCATGGTTTTGATCCTCACTCGGCCCGTTGTTTGACGGCCAGCGTATTATAGGTGTTCGGCGCGTAGAGCCGGTAGCCTTGCGCGCGCACCAGATCCCATGCCGCCACGCGGTCAGCCTCTTTGAGGTGCACCGTTTCCCACTGGATCAGCGGCGGCGCGCTATGCCAATCGACCATCTTGAGAATTTCGTAGTCGAACCCTTCGGCATCAATCTGCAGCAGATCATAGCGTTCGACGCCGTGCTTGGCGAGCAGGGTCTTGAGCGTCAATGCCGGTACCTGATCGCAGACCAGATATTCACTCTCGCGCGCCGCCAGCGCCTTGCCGCCGAACAGTTCGACATGAAAACGGATTTGCCCCGGATCGAGCGAGGAAATTTCGCTCTCGCTGCCGGGATTAAGCCCATTGTCGCGCCAGAATTCGGGATCAACGCGGTAGAATGCAACAGTGCCGTCCGCCGGGGCAATCGCCGCCTGTTCGAAGCGCAACTGGCTGTGTTGCGCATAGTTGCTGCGCAGTCTGGCAAATATTTCGGGCTGGGGTTCAACCAGAACGCCGGGCAAGCCGCGGGCAATAACCAGATCGCTCAGCGGATCGCCGGCCTGCCCCTCATGCGCGCCGATCTGGACGAAAAAGAAGTCCTTTCGCGCCGCCAGATAGGCAAGCAGTACCGCCTCGAAATCGATCGGCACGACGCCGCCAAGCTCGCCCTGCCGGGCGTCAAGAAAGGCAAAACGGGTGTAAGGGGCGAACAGCTTTGCCGCGCGGGTGAGCGCGCCACCCGCCAGTTCCGCCGATCGCGCGATCACCTGCATCTTTCCTACGCCAGAACGCCGTCGTGCAGGCGCACCACGCGGTCCATCGAATAGGCCAGCCGTTCGTTGTGCGTTGCCACCAGCGCGGATGAACCTTCGCCGCGCACCAGTTTGACGAATTCGCCGATCACCTTGTCAGCCGTGGCTTCATCGAGGTTGCCGGTGGGCTCATCCGCCAGCACCAACCCCGGACGGTTTGCCAGCGCGCGGGCAACCGCGACCCGCTGCTGTTCGCCACCCGAAAGCTGGCTTGGCTTGTGATTCAGCCTTTCGCCCAGGCCCAGCGCGCCGAGCAGTTCGGTTGCACGCGCCTCGGCCGCTTCGCGCGAAATTTCGGCGATCAGCTGCGGGATCACCACATTTTCCAGCGCGGTGAAATCGGGCAGCAGGTGGTGGAACTGATAGACAAAGCCAATGTGGTCGCGGCGCAGCAGCGTGCGGCCATCGCCGTCAAGCGTACTGGCATCGTTCCCGGCAATGGCGATCGTGCCGCCAAAGCCGCCCTCAAGCAGGCCTATAGCCTGAAGCATCGTCGATTTGCCCGAGCCCGATGGCCCCAGCAGCGCGACGATTTCGCCCGCCTTGATGTCCATGTTTACGCCGCGCAGAACCTCTATCGTCACGCCGCCCTGAACGAAGCTGCGCGTCAGCCCTTCGAGGTGCACCACCATTTCACTCATAGCGCAGCACCTCGACCGGATCGGTGCTCGCGGCGCGGCGGGCGGGATAGAGCGTGGCGAGGAAGCTCAGCGCGATCGCCATTCCGGCGATTGCCAGCACTTCGAGAGGGCTTGTTTTGGCAGGAATCTCGGCGAGGAAACGGATCTTGGGGTCCCACAGGTCCTGCCCGGTAAGAAAGCCGATGCCGTGGACAATGCCTTGCCGGAAATAGAGGATAACAAAGCCGACGATCAGACCGGTGATCGTACCCAGCGCGCCAACAGCCGTTCCCGCGGTAACGAATATCCGCAGCATATTGCTTCGCGTCGCCCCCATCGTGCGCATGATCGCGATGTCGCGCGCCTTTGCCCGCACCATCATCACCAGCGAGCTCAGAATATTCATCGCCGCCACCAGCACGATCATTGACAGGGCAAAGAACATTGCCACGCGCTCAACCTGCAAAGCCTCGAAAAGCTGGGCGTTGATCTGCTTCCAGTTGGCCACCGTCGCTTTGCCCTGGAGCGCGCGTTCAACCGGCGCGAGTATCGTTTCGACCTTGTCGGCATCCTCGGTCTTGATCTCGATCATACCGATTGAATCGCCAGAAAGCAGCAGCGTTTGCGCGTCCGCCATCGGCATGACCACGTACGATTCATCGAAATCATAGACGCCGATCTCGAAGATCGCCGAGATATGATAGGCAATCTCGCGCGGGACCGTGCCGAACGGTGTTGACTGCCCGGTCGGGTTGATGATGGTGATGGTATCGCCCACCTGCGCGCCAAGGTTTTCCGCCAGCCGAGAGCCAATTGCGATGTTGTTCGCGCCCGCCTGCAGTTCAGCCAGGTTGCCTTCCTTGAGCTGTGGCATCAGCTTGTCGATATCCGCTCGCGTATTGCCTCGCGCCAGAATCGCCTCAACCCGGCCGTTGAACGTTGTGAGCAGCGGCTGTTCGATGAAGGGTGAGGCATGGACTACGCCTGGGGTCGCCTGCACCTTCTTCAGGATATCCTGCCAGTTATCCAACCTGCCGCCGTAAGCCTGAATGATGGCATGGCCGTTCAGCCCGACGATCTTGTCGAGCAATTCGGCGCGGAAGCCGTTCATCACGCTCATCACCACCACCAGCAGCGCAACGCTGGCCATCACCACACCAACGCCAATTCCCGCGACAAGCGTGATCATCCGCTCACCGCGTCCGGGCAGCATATAGCGCTTGGCAATAGTCCATTCGAAGGGGGAGAGGATCAAGAGGCAGGGTCCGTGGGGCTTTTCATGCTGGCGGCGGTTTAGGGGGCTCGCTCGGTTTGGGCAATGGCCGCGATAGCACGCTCTTCGGCTTTCTGTGGCCCTTGCCTTTCCCCGGCAACGCGGCCAAAGCGGCGCGAGCAACGGCTGGTGCGATTCCCCATGAACTTAACTCACCCGTTTCTCGACGCAGATGGCGACAAGCTGCGCGAGGAATGCGGCATATTTGGCGTCATCGGCGCGAAGGACGCTGCCGCCGTGGTGGCGCTTGGCCTCCATGCCTTGCAGCATCGGGGCCAGGAAGCCTGCGGCATCGTCTCCTATGATGGCGTCAACTTCTTCGCGCGGCGCGGCATTGGCCATGTTGCGCAGGTTTTCACTGACAACACGCTCATCAGCGAACTACCCGGATCGATGGCATCGGGCCACGTGCGCTATTCGACCACCGGCGGACAGGGTCTGCGCAACGTCCAGCCGCTGCATGCCGATCTTGCCTCGGGCGGGTTCTCGATTGCCCATAATGGCAACATTTCCAATGCCATGCACCTCAAGAAGGAGCTGGTGCGCAAGGGCGCAATCTTCCAGTCGACTTCGGACACCGAGGTCATCATCCACCTGATTGCCACCAGCCGGTATCCGACGCTGCTTGACCGGTTTGTCGATGCGCTGCGGCTGGTCGAAGGCGCCTATTCGCTGGTTTGCATGACGCCGAAACGCATGGTCGCCTGCCGCGATCCGCTCGGCATAAGGCCGCTGGTGATGGGCCGGATTGGCGATGCCATGGTGTTCGCCAGCGAAACCGTGGCGCTCGACGTCGTCGGCGCAGAATTCGAACGCGAAGTTGAACCGGGCGAACTGATCGAAGTTACGCATGACGGCAAGATCACCAGCCACCGCCCGTTCGGCCGCCCCGCCCCGCGCCCCTGCATCTTCGAGCACGTCTATTTCAGCCGCCCCGATTCGATCATCGGTGGGCGTTCGGTTTATGAAGTGCGCAAGCAAATCGGCGTCGAGCTGGCCAAGGAAGCCCCTGCTGACGCCGATATCGTCATCCCTGTGCCAGACAGCGGCGTGCCGGCGGCAATCGGTTATGCCCAGCAATCGGGCATCCCGTTTGAACTCGGCATCATCCGTTCGCACTACGTCGGGCGGACTTTCATTCAGCCCGAAGACGGCGCGCGGCATGCCGACGTCAAGCGCAAGCACAACGCCAACCGCGCGCTGGTGGCGGGCAAGCGCATCATCCTGATCGACGATTCGATCGTGCGCGGCACCACCTCGATGAAGATCGTCCAGATGATGCGTGATGCCGGGGCGGCAGAAGTCCACATGCGCGTCGCCAGCCCGCCAACCGAGCATTCGTGCTTCTATGGCGTCGATACGCCCGAACGGCATAAGCTGCTCGCTGCGCGGATGGATGTGCAAGGAATGGCTGAATTCATCCATGCAGACAGCCTCGCTTTCGTATCTGACGATGGGCTTTACCGCGCGGTGGGTGAAGCCGGGCGCAATGCGGCGAACCCGCAATATTGCGATGCCTGTTTCAGCGGACAATATCCCACTCGCCTGACCGACCTTTCCGAGCGCGAGGCCCCGGCCCAGCTGATGCTGCCGGTCGAAAGGGTCGCGTGACTGGCGTAACCAAAAGATGAGTGGGCCGTTTGATGGCCAGCTGGCGCTGGTTACCGGAGCAAGCCGGGGCATCGGCGCGGCTACGGCGGAGGCGATTGCTGCTGCGGGCGCCCACGTTGTCCTCACCGGACGCGATGTGAAAGCGCTTGAGGCGGTTGAGGAACGAATCTTCGCGAGCGGCGGACATGCAACAATCGCCCCGGTCGATCTCGCCGAGCCCGATGGCATAGCCCGGCTGGCGGCAGCGATCAGCGGACGCTGGCAGGCGCTCGACATTATGGTGATCAACGGCGCGGTGCTGCCGCAACTTTCGAGCGTCACCGATATCGATTCGCAGGCGTTCAACAAGGCGCTGACAGTGAACCTCCTCGCCACCCAGGCGCTGCTCGCCGCGTTCGATCCCTTGCTGCGCAAATCAGGCGATGCGCGGATCGTCGGCATGACGTCCTCGGTCGCCACCAAGCCACGCGCGTTTTGGGGTGCCTATGCCGCAAGCAAGGCGGCGTTTGAGGTTCTGCTCGATTGTTACGCGCAGGAAGTTAAAAATATCAGCAAGATACGCGTGGCTATTCTCGATCCCGGTGCCACGCGAACGGCGATGCGCGCGCGCGCCTATCCCGGTGAAGACCCCGCTTCGGTCAAGCTTCCCGAGGTGGTTGGAAAGCACCTGGTTACGCTACTTGGTGAACAATTTGTCACCGGTGCCCGCGATTCCATTAAGGTTTTATCCTAAGTTCCGGGCAACCGCACTGCGTCATAATGTGGCCATCGTTAGCCGCAGGGTCGCGGGTAGCCTATCCGGTTTTGGCCGGGTGAACAGGGAGACACGGACATGTCGACGGACTACCTCGCACCTGACCGCTATGTAACAGCGGCGCAAGAAGATCGCTGCGCACCGCGCACCCGCATTCAAATCCCGGCCAGTTTCCGCGCATCGGGCGGTCGCAATTTTGAAACCGTTGTGCACGATCTGTCGCTCGGCGGGTTCTGCTGCTCGGCGATCAACCGGGTGCATACCGGCACGCTGTGCTGGCTGACGCTGCCCGGCCTTGAGGCCCTGCGCGCCGAAGTGGTGTGGTGGGACAACAGCCTGGCTGGCTGCGCTTTCGAAAACCTGCTCAGCCCGATCATCCACGACAACATCCTGGCGCGCTGGCGCGGGGATAGCGTGTATCGCACGCTGTATTAAGGGGCTGGCGCAAACTACTGCGCGCCTTCAATTCGTCATCCTGGAGCGCGTTCAGGATGACGAGTCTTGTTCACCTGGTTTTACCGGCCCTGCCAACCAAACCTACAAATCAGGCCCATCCGGCTCGACAGTCCAGGTCTGCCCCTTGCGCAGCAGCTTCGCCAGATCTGGCTCTTTACCCGCAGCCAGCTTGGCGTTCTGTTCCAGAACCGCCGTTTCATAAGTAGGCCGCGGATCATCATAAATCACCCCGAGCGCCATAGGGAAGGCACCAAACGGCAGTTCCACCAGCATATGCGCCACCGAACGGTTGGTGACATCGTGCACGATAACCCCCGCCGCCTGCCAATCCCCATCGGTTATATCGACAACCTTTAGGTTCAACGCGTCAATATCGAGCGCGATGCCTTGGGTGCCGCCATTGAACAGCATCGGCTCGCCGTTTTGGAGCCATAACTGGCGCGCTTCGGCCCCCTTTGGCGCGGCGAAATCTTCGAATACGTCCTTGTTATAGACGATGCAGTTCTGGAAAATTTCGATAAAGGCTGCGCCCTGATGCGCGTGGGCAGCTTTCAGCACTTCGGGCAATTTCTTCGATACATCGAACCCGCGCGCAACGAACCGCGCACCTGATCCCAGCGCAAAGGCGCAAGGCAGCGCAGGCCGATCAACCGAACCACCGGGCGTCGTCGGGCTGGCGGTGCCAACGCGGCTGGTGGGAGAATACTGGCCTTTGGTCAGCCCATAAATCTCGTTGTTAAACAGCATGATCTGACAATTCAGATTGCGCCGCAGAATGTGCATCGTGTGGTTGCCACCAATCGACATGCCATCGCCGTCACCCGTCACCAGCCACACATCCAGCGCCGGATTGGCGAGCTTTATGCCGGTGGCAAAGGCCGGCGCACGGCCGTGGATGGTGTGAAAGCCATAGCTCGCCATGTAATAGGGAAAGCGGCTTGAACAGCCGATCCCCGAAACAAACACCGTGTTCGCAGGATCAGTGCCAAGATCGACCATCGTGCGCTGCACCGCCTTGAGGATCGCATAGTCCCCGCAACCGGGGCACCAGCGGACCTCCTGGTCGCTTTCCCAGTCCTTGATCGTTCGCTTTGCGCCAAAGCCATCGATGGGGGTCATGTCGTTCATGGATTGATCGCCTTTATGCTGGGCAATTGATATTGATTGGGCGGCACTTCGTCGCCCCCAGCATTGCCGGGCACATCATCAAAATAGGTCGCAATCGCCGCTTCAATCTCGGCAATCGCAAATGGTTGTCCGTTGATCTTGGTGAGCGGCTGCGCATCAACCAAAAACTGATCGCGCAGCACGGTCTTGAACTGGCCGGTGTTCATTTCAGGTACCAGCACCTTGTCATAGCCGCGCAGCAGCTCGCCCAGATTGGCGGGAAGCGGCCAGATGTGGCGAACGTGGATGTGGCTGGCGTCCTGGCCTTTCGCCCGCGCGCGGCGCACCGCCTGATGGATCGGGCCATAGGTTGATCCCCAGCCGACCACCGCGAGCTTGCCGCCCGCCTTGCCGAAACTAACCTCCTGCGCCGGAATATCTTTGGCGATGCCGTCGATCTTGTTCTTGCGGGCATCGGTTTGCAACTGATGAGTATCGGGCGAATAGTCGAGATCGCCGGTATCGGGCGCTTTCTCGATCCCGCCGATGCGGTGCATCAGCCCCGGCGTGCCTGGCTTGATCCACGGGCGAACGCCGCGCGCATCACGCTTATAGGGCAGCACGCGGGTTTCACCGTTCATGTCCTCAAGGAACTTGACGGGGAACGCCTCAAACTCCGCCGGATTTGGCACCGCCCACGGCTCAGCCGCATTGGCGATATAGCCATCAGTCAGCAGCATCACCGGGGTCATATAGTGCACCGCGAGCCGGCAGGCTTCGATCGCGCACTCAAAAGCATCGGCGGGTGAACGCGCGGCGATTACCGGCAGCGGGGTATCGCCGTTACGACCATAGACCGCCTGATAGAGGTCCGACTGTTCGGTCTTGGTCGGCAGGCCCGTAGAAGGCCCGCCGCGCTGCGAATTGACGATGATCAGCGGCAGTTCTGTCATCACCGCAAGGCCGATGCCTTCACCCTTAAGCGCAATGCCGGGGCCGGATGACGAGGTCATGCCGAGTTGTCCGGCCCAGCTTGCGCCAATCGCCGCGCAGACCGCCGCGATCTCGTCTTCGGCCTGAAAGGTGGTGACGCCAAATTCCTTGAATTTCACCAGATTGTGCAAAATCGCTGAAGCTGGCGTGATCGGATAGCCGCCAAAGAAGATCTTCAGTCCCGCCAGTTGCGCGCCCGCAACCAAGCCAAAGCTGATCGCCTCCGCCCCGGTGACAGTGCGGTATAGCCCCGGCGGCGCTGGCACCGGATCGAGGTGCAGCTTTTTGACCTGCCCGCCAATCTCCGCGGTTTCACCATAAGCATGCCCGGCATTGAGCGCGGCGACATTGGCATCAGCCAGCACCGGGTTCTTGGCGAATTTGTCTTTCAGCCACTGGATGAGCGGCGCGCGATCCCGGTCGAACATCCACAGCGCAAGGCCGAGCGTCCACATGTTCTTGCAGCGCAAAGCTTCCTTGTTGCCAAGACCGAATGGCTTGACCGCTTCGAGCGTCAGCGCAGAAATATCGAAGGCCAGCACCTGCCACATGGCCAGACTGCCATCGTCAATCGGGCTGACTTCGTATTTCGCCTTTTCCAGATTGCGTTTGGTAAACTCGCCGGTATCAACGATGATAAGCCCGCCAGCTTTGAGCGCCTGAACATTGGTTTTCAGCGCCGCCGGGTTCATTGCCACCAGCACATCGGGCTGATCGCCTGCGGTTTCAATTGCGGTTGAGCCGAAATTGATCTGGAACGCGGAGACGCCGAACAGCGTGCCCTGCGGCGCGCGGATTTCTGCCGGGAAGTCCGGGAAAGTTGCCAGATCATTGCCCGAAAGCGCAGTGGAGAGCGTGAACTGCCCCCCGGTTAACTGCATGCCGTCGCCCGAATCTCCGGCAAAACGGACAACAACTGCTTCGGGAACGTCGCGGCCTGTGGGCTGCGCTTCGGTATCGCTATCGGCCAATAGAGTCGCCATCGTTTTCCTCTGCCGGGAGTCCGGCGTTCACGCCTTCGGCCCCTAGTCCTTCCCGCCTGGCCAGTTCAAAACAGAAAAACTGTCCGCCGGCCAATTCTCCCGATCAGGCAAACGCCTGCATTAGCCCGTAGTCAAGCCATCTTGTGCAGTTATTCAAGACATTAATTCCGCAATTGCTGGCAGATTCAATGCATCATGGCTTGACCAGCAGGGGGCAGACAGGCGACGGGGCGCACCATGACTGATCATTCAAGCCTTCCCTATCGCCCCTGCGTCGGCATCATGCTGGTCAACGCATCGGGGCATGTTTTTGTCGGCAGACGCATCGATACGCGCGAATCGGGCGGTAACGAGGGCGATGCCTGGCAGATGCCGCAGGGCGGTATCGATGAGGGCGAGGAGGTTGACGCCGCGGCCTTGCGCGAATTGCAGGAGGAGACCGGCGTCACCGCCGATCTGGTAACGCTGCTGGCACAGACAAAAGATGAGCTGCTCTATGATCTGCCCGACGAGCTTGTCGGCAAGCTTTGGAAGGGCAAATTTCGCGGCCAGCGCCAGCAATGGCTGCTCGCGCGGTTCAATGGCTCAGACGATGACGTGCGAATTGACGCGCACAACCCGGCGGAGTTCTGCGAGTGGAAATGGGTTGAGCCTGCGCAACTGCCCGACTTGATCGTACCATTCAAGAAGCGCGTTTACCGGGCGGTTCTGGCTGAATTTGGTGATTTGATCTGAGCCTGGCGGCGCATGTTTGTGGCTGTGATCCGGGGTTGCAGAGTCCTCGCCCCGTTTTTGCTCACGCGGAGGCGCGGAGACGCGGAGAAGTCGCACTCGCGGCAAAAGCCGTCCCAAAACCCATTCCTTGCACCAATCGCGATGGCAGAATTGTCAGGAGACCTTCGGTCAGACGCAATATCTCCGCGTCTCCGCGCCTCCGCGTGAATCCCTCTCGAGCACCTTTCGGATGCACCCAAAGCCCGGCCAGCTAAACGCTGCCGGGGTGGGCGGGAAGAACTGATGACCGGCGCGGGGTTGCCGCATTTTGTGCCCGGACTCGACGACGCTTTGGGTTTGGGGACTTGGGTGTGCGTCGAGATTCATACCCCGGCTGAGAGTTCCGCTTCCAGCGAAGATGCGACGGAAGAAGAACCGCACGTGGGGCTTTGCCATTGCGAACGTTCGGCTTGAAAACCGGGACGCCCGCGCCAGTCATCTCCTGCACCTGAAAGCCGGGAGGCAATCACCGCAGGAAGGTCCATCCGATGCGCCTCGAGCCGCACAGGACGATTCGCGCGGTAGGCGATCTGCGGGGCTGTAGGAAAATGGTTTTTTCACGCACAAGGGTGCATGCTATTGCGTGTCCCCGTCCGACGGTGAGACATTGAGATCAGCGTGATGTAGCAGCGACGGTAAGGTCAAGATCAGGGGTTAAATAAAGTGTCACCGTAATACAGATCTAACAGGAGTTCAAAGACATGCGAGGCGCCAACAGGGTCGATTATTATACACTGCAATTGAAACAGTTATTGGTCGTCATTTGCTTTTTTCTATTTAGTAATTATTTAGCAAATGCAGCGATGGCTAATCCGGCAGTAGGAATTGCAGTTAATCTGACAGGAGATGACGCCCTGTCTCAGGAGCTCTCGTTTGCGCTTCGTAAGAAAATTACTGCAGATAAACGATTCATTCTTCTAAAGATAATAGATAACCCGGAATTTATTGTCACCTCGGCTAGTAATGTAAATTACGACGTTCTAGCAGGTAAGGGGGTGGTTATATTCCATGTCAAGCTTCAAAAAAAAGGTGGAATCATCGGCGATACCATTGGTATTTGTTATAAAAGCGAATTAAATAAATGCGCAAATAATATTCTAAATCGGTTCAGCCCTATTATATTGATACAATATAGAGTGCGTTAGAATTGCGCAATTCCAGGGACACCAATTCCGGCGACACAATACTAATTACCCTCGCCTCATCGCTCCCGTGCCTTCGGTCCCCATTTCTGGATTACGGTGTCAGCGCTCCTATTTCGTGTTTTCGCCTTGAGTCACCACCCTCAATTCTGCGTCACCACCGGCTTGGGTTGTACATCGGCGGCCGTCACCACCTTGGGCATCGGCCCTTTGGCGATCACCGCTGAAAGCTGCTGAACCTGCGAGCAATCCTTGCACAGCCATTGCAGCCGCGAGAGGTTGCGCTTGGCCTTTTCGACCGCACCCTTTTCGACCAGGGCCGAGCCTTCGCCGGCGATTGCTTCGAGGTTTTGTGGCTCGCGTTCAATCGCGAGGCGATAAAGGCGGAGCGCCTTGCCATCCATGCCAAGCTTGCGCTGCGCCTCTGCCAGATCGATCATCAACCGGACTGATCCCGGCTGGATCGCCATTGCTGCTTCGTAACTGTCAATCGCGCCGAGCGGATTGCCCGCTGCGAGGCTCGACTTGCCGACGATTTCAAGCGCTTCAGCGCGCGGCTCGAGCGCTTGTGCAGGCGTGGCCGAATTCAGAACGCTCGCGGTCAGGCCAAAGGCCAACGAAAGGGCAAGCGCGGCGGGGGTATAACGCATCAGCAACTCCTTGACCGTGGGCCGGGCAATCTGCGCAGGCGGGGGCGCGGGCGTGGTCATTTGCCCGGGTAATATCACGGCAAATCGAAACAGGCGATGAAAAAGCCATCGGTTGAATTGTGCGCCGGGGTGAGCCTCAGCCCCGCTCCGTGCGCGGCTCCGGCGGGTATCGATGGCGGCCGCGCGCGCCATGCCCCGTGCCGCGCAAGAAAGTCCGCCGCCTGCTGCGCGCCTTCACGGTCAAGCAGCGAGCAGGTGACGTAGATCAGCCGCCCGCCCGGACGCACCAGCGATGCCGCCAGATCGAGCAGCCGCGACTGCAACAGCACAAGCCGCGTCAGTCCATCCGCGGTAAGCCGCCAGCGCGCTTCAGGATTGCGCCGCCATGTGCCGGTGCCCGAACAGGGCGCATCGACCAGCACGGCATCGGCGCGGCCAAGCCAGCCATCGAGCGATTGCAGTTCACGCCCGGTATCGAGCAACTGGGTGGTAACGATACTCGCCCCGGCCCGTTCGGCACGCGGCGGCAATTGCGAGAGGCGGCGGCGGTCGGTGTCGCAAGCGATGATCGTGCCGCGGTTGTCCATTGATGCGGCGAGGCTGAGCGACTTGCCACCTGCCCCGGCACATAGATCTATGATCAGCTCGTCAGGCCGTGCTGCCACCGACAGGCAGGCAAGCTGCGAGCCCGCATCCTGCACCTCAATCGCGCCCGATTTGAACGCATCCCACTGGTCAACCGCAGTGCCTGGCGCAAAGCGCAGGCCGCCCGGCGCGGCACAGGCCTCGCCCGGTTCGGGCAGCGCCAGCGTTCCGGCTTTCAGCTTGTTGATGCGAACATCGAGTGGCGCGCGGCCAAGCAGCGCCTCAGCCTCGGCACCGTCAATCCCCGATGCGGCGAGCTGCCTGGTCAGCCACTTCGGCGCGATTCCGCCAGCGGCATAACGTTCGTCTGGTTGGGCCGGCTCAGGCGCATGCGGCGAACCATCGAACAGTGCAGCCAAGGCGGCATCGCTCTGTGCCAGCCGCAACATTGCCGCGCGGCCTGAATGCGGAACCTCACCGCACGCCCGGATCGCCGAATAGACCAGTTCGCGCACCGCGCGCCGATCACCACTCCCGGCAAAGCGCCGGGTGCGGAACCATTCGGCGATGATGCGATCCGCAGGCGCGCCATTATTGCGTGCCGCAGCAATCACGAGGTCGAGCACCTCGATACCCGCCTGGACCCGCGCGGCGGGTGTCATGCGATGTCAGCCTTGCGTCGGATAGTTGGGCGCTTCACGGGTGATCGAAACATCGTGCACGTGGCTTTCGCGCAGGCCCGCGTTGGTGATCCGCACAAACCGCGCCCCGGTGCGCAGATCATCGATCGTCGCCGAGCCGGTATAGCCCATCGCCGCCTTCACCCCGCCGACAAGTTGATGAATCACATCCTTGGCGGGGCCTTTATAGGGCACCTGACCCTCGATGCCCTCAGGCACCAGCTTCATCTGATCCTTTATATCGCCCTGGAAATAGCGGTCCGCCGACCCGCTGCCCATTGCGCCGACCGAACCCATGCCGCGATAGCTCTTGTAGGCACGGCCCTGAAACAGGAATGTCTCGCCCGGCGCCTCGTCGGTGCCCGCGAGCAGCGAGCCGACCATGATCGATGAGGCCCCGGCGGCGAGCGCCTTGGCCGCATCGCCCGAAGTACGAAGCCCGCCGTCAGCGATAACCGGAACCCCGGCCTTGGTCGCTTCCTCGCAGGCGTCCATAATCGCGGTAAGCTGCGGTACGCCAACCCCCGCAACGATCCGCGTGGTGCAAATCGATCCCGGCCCGATGCCGACCTTGAGCGCATCCGCCCCCGCCCCGATCAGCGCCTTCGCCGCCTCAGCCGTGGCGATATTCCCGGCGACAACCTGCGCCGAATTGGACAGCCGCTTCACCCGTTCAACCGCGCGAGCAACGTCCTTGTTGTGCCCGTGCGCGGTGTCGATAATCACCACATCGCATTCTGCAGCGAGCAAGGCCTCGGTGCGTTCAAAGCCTTTGTCGCCCACCGTGGTCGCGGCGGCAACGCGCAGGCGACCAGCCGAATCCTTGGTCGCATCCGGATAATTCACTGCCTTTTCAATGTCTTTCACCGTTATCAGCCCAACACAGTGATAGGCATCATCGACCACCAGCAGCTTTTCGATCCGCCGCGCATGGAGCAGCCGCTTGGCATCTTCGCCGCCAGTACCGATGCGAACCGTGGCAAGGTTTTCATGCGTCATCAGTTCGCGCACCGGCTGGGCCGGGTTCTGGGCAAAACGCACATCGCGGTTGGTGACAATGCCAACCAATCGCCCACCCGCCTCGACCACCGGAATCCCGCTGATGCGGTTCGCCAGCATGATCGCCTGCGCCTCCCCCAGCGTTGCATCCGGGCCGATGGTGATCGGATTGACCACCATGCCGCTCTCAAACCGTTTCACCGCGCGCACAGCGGCGCACTGTTGTTCAATCGTCAAATTGCGATGCAAAACGCCGATCCCGCCAAGCTGCGCCATGACAATCGCCATATCCGCCTCGGTTACCGTGTCCATCGCCGAGGAAATCACCGGGATATTGAGCGAAATCTCGCGCGTCAACCGGGTGCGGGTATCGGCCATTGAGGGCACGATGTCAGACTCAGCCGGGCGCAGAAGCACATCGTCAAAGGTCAGGCCGAGGGGGATTTCGATATATGCCACTGTCTATGCGTCCCGGACGATTCGTGGCGGCCCATGTAACCAAGGGGGGCGTCTTGCGATAGGGGGTATCTTTGCTGTCGCCAGCCGGGCGATCCGCTGACATAACCCGGGCACGAGATCACCGGGCGAGGGACAAGATTCGATGCGGACGGCAGCGGTACTTCTGATTGCAGGGCTGAGCTCTGGCCTTTCCGCGCAGGATGCCCCGGCAGGCGCGCCTCCCGCCGCGATGGACCACGCTGCGGGGCATCACACCGACTCGATCTCGCCAAAGGTCGCGCAAATCATGCCCGGCTATGGCTCGGGCGGCTTTCCCATCACCACCAAGGTGGCAAAAGCGCAGGCGTTCTTTGATAACGGCATGCAGCTCGCCCACGCCTTTGCGCACAAGGCAGCAATCAAGGCGATGGCCGAAGCGGTGCGGCTCGATCCCGGCTGCGCCATGTGCTTGTGGGGGCAGGCCTGGACTTCGGGTCCGACGATCAATTACGGCAAATCGGAAGCTGAACTGGCACCGCTGGCCGTGATGGCTGACAAAGCGGCGAAGCTCGCCGAAACGGAAAGCACCCCGCGCGAAAAGGCGCTGATCCACGCGCTGCAGCTGCGCTATGCCGATGGCGGTGGCGGCAAGCCCGGCGATCTCGAATTTGCCAAGGCTATGACCGTACTCGCCGCGCGCAATCCCGCCGATAATGAAATCGCGGTTATGGCCGCCGATGCCTGGCTGATCACCCATGCCGACACGCACGAGCAGTCAAAGCTCAACGCTGAAATGGCGATGCCGCTGCTCGAAGCGGCGCTGAAGCGCGATCCGGGCTACACACCCGCGATCCACTTCTACATCCACGCCAGCGAAATCGCCGAGGTCCCTTCGCTGGCTGAACCCTATGCCGATAGACTCGCCGCGCTCGCCCCGCACGCGAGCCATCTGGTGCATATGCCCAGCCACACCTATTACTGGGTCGGGCGCTATCAGGATGCCGCCGATACCAATATGCGCGCGGTGGAACTTGGCATAGAAAATGCCAAGGCGCTCGGCCTCGGCCCGCCCGATGGCGTTTGGGGGCTGCCCTATCATGCGCATAACGTGACCTTCGGACTGGGCGGCGCGCTTGAGGCGGGCGATGCCAAGACCGCGCTGGCGCTTGGCCGCCCGCTGGTTGAGCGCGCAGGTTCGCGCGATAAAGCCGACGCCTATGACCAGCTCATCGCCGCCAATGGCTATTTCGCGATGGCCCTGTTCGCCCCGCCCGCCGAAGTGCTCGCGCTGCCCAAACCGAAACTGGAAGTGGCGGAGGCCGCCTGGCACTACGCCCGGGGTGAGGCATTTGCGCGGATGAGTAATGCCGCCGGGGTGCGTGCGGAAGCTGCGGCAATCCGTGGTTCAACCGCCAAGTTATCCGCCAACGATGGATCGCAGCAGGGCCAGCAACTGACCCTGATCGCGCGCAACGTGCTCGCCGGACGCGCCGCAATGATGGAAAACCGCCCGCAAGACGCCATCATCGCCTTCCGCCAAGCCGCCGAAATTCAGCAAAGCGCAGACTTCTCCGTCTTCGCCGATCCGCCGGCGTGGTACTACCCCGTACGCCGCGATCTCGGCGCGGCGATGCTGGCGGCGGGTGACAAGCCTGGCGCGCGTGCCGAGGCGGACAAGGCGCTCAAGTATCGACCGAAGGATCCGGGAACCTTGGTTTTGTTGGGGAAGTTGGGGGGGTAAAAGGGAAGGTGAGCGAATTCGGTCCGGACCGGAGTGCAGGTTTTTTTGGGTGAAAACGGTGTTGTGATGCGTGAGTGACGTGATCCCTTAATACCACTCCACCCAAACCCCATGCGCGTGGGCCTGCCCCAGCAGCACCTCCTCGTCCCCGCCCGGCCAATACCTTGTCCGCAGTTCGTGGCGGAAGGTTTGGCGATTGGTTTCTACAGTTACCCACGCAAGCGGGCGTTCCGAGGTCGCCGCCGCCCCGGCCAGCGCCATCGCCGCGTCAATCCGCGCGCGGCCATTTGGCGCCAGGTACTGCCAGACGATCGAATGGAACAGCACGCGGGTGACGCCCGATGATTGCGGCGCGGCCAGGCGCTGTTCGACCCAATCGGCGGCGTCCATCTTTGCCACGCGCGGCGGCTTATCGCGGGCGAGAGCAATCGCGGCATCGATACGCGCCAACCGCGCGGGCATGTCGGGCCAGACGTAACTTTTGAGGCGAAGCGCCAGCGCCGGATCGCTGAGGTCCATCGGTGCGACGTCGCAGCCTTCTATCCGGACGATTTCCACCGCGTCTGCCGGTGGCGCGTCCCCGCGCCATTCAGGCTTGATACGAATGGGCGAGCCCGCATGCCCGGCCCTCACCCCACCCAGATCAAAAGCGAAACGATCCATCATCGTGTTGATCCCGGCGCTGGCACCGATCTCATTGA
>JANLOZ010000024.1:0-2796 GCA_031366845.1 Novosphingobium sp.
GTTCGAAGCTGCATTTGCGCGCCGCGCCGCACCGCAGCCCGCTGCCCAGCGCTGGATCGCCGGTGCCGCGCTGGGCTATGTCGCCTGGCTTTCGGTGATGATGTTCTGGAATTTCTCCGTCTATTACAGCATGGTAACCAGCACCCGCAGCGAAATGCAGGCGCTGGTCTCACTGGTCAGACAGGCGGAGAAGCCGGTCATTTCGGATGACATGGTGGCGGTGCTGCGCGGCGGCAAATCGGTGCAATGGGAGCCGGCGATTTTCGCCGAACTGGCACATAAGGGTATCTGGGACGAAAGGCTTTTCGTGCGGATGATCGAGACGGGGAAATTCGCCTTTTTCGTCACCGAATCCTGCCCCGGAGACAAAGTGCTCTATGATCCGCGCTACAATCGGGCGGTGTCCGACGCGATGATGGCGGCCTATCCGGTGCAGCGGGCGCTCGGCGAATACCATCTGCACTTCCCCAAAGGCGGCATTCCGCAGGAGGCCGAAGCCATTCGATCAGGTGGAAATTGCGTCCCACACAGGTGACGCTCAGTCGGCCTGATCGTAAGTCTTGATCGGCTTGAGCGCCATGTAGTGCTCGTGTGATGGCGGGTGCCCCAGCGGCGGCAGTTCGGTAATCACCGGCGCCACGGCAGTATCGGGCAGCCGGTCAAGCAGATCGCGCACCAGCGTCAGCCGCCCGCGCTTCTGATCGTTGAAGTCAACCAGCGTCCACGGGGCCTGCGGCGTGTGGGTGGCCGTGAGCATCGCTTCGCGCGCATCGGTATAATCATCGTATTTCTCACGCGCGGCGCTGTCGATCGGAGACAGCTTCCATACCTTCAGCGGATCGTTCTGCCGCTCGGCAAACCGCGCCTCCTGCTGTTCCTGATCGCAGCACAGCCAATATTTGAACAGCAGAATACCATCGTCAACCAGCAGCTTTTCGAACTCGGGCGCGGCCTTGAGGAAGGCTTCGACCTGTTCTGAGGTAGCGTAGCCCATCACCTTTTCAACGCCCGCGCGGTTGTACCACGAGCGGTCGAACAGCACGATTTCACCCTTGGCGGGCAGGTGGCTGATATAGCGCTGAAAATACCATTGCCCGGCCTCGGCCTCGCTGGGTTTTGACAAGGCGACGATGCGGCACTGGCGCGGGTTGATCCGGCTGTAGATCGCCTCGATCGCCCCGCCCTTGCCCGCCGTATCACGGCCTTCGAACACCACCACGATCCGCGCGCCGCTCGCCGCCGCCCAGCGCGCCATCGCAACCAGATCCTCCTGCATCGGTTCGAGAAGTTTTTCGTATTTCCTGGATTTGAGCGCTTTTGTCATCCGCCCAAACTGCGCTGATTACCGTTGGAGCGCAATGGTCTGCGATTGCCCCTCGCGTCGCGCGTCGTTACAAGTTACATCGGAAACGATGTCTGACAACCTCGCCCCCGCCCCCGATTACACAGAGCTCCCCAGCGAAGACGGGGAACTGTTTACTGCGCCGCTCAAACGCCCGTCGCATGTCAGCAATGACTGGCTCGAACCGGCGCAGACCAGCTATTCGGCTGACGAAGATCAAATCTGGGACGAGCTGTTTGCGCGCCAGATGGAGGTGCTCCCCGGGCGCGCCGCAAATGCCTTTATGGCGGGGGTTGACCGCACTGATCTGGCGCGCGGCGGGGTGCCGGAATTTGCCCGGCTGTCGCAGCAGCTCACCGCGCTTACCGGCTGGTCGGTGGTGCCGGTGCCGATGCTGATCCCCGATCACGTGTTCTTCTGGCATCTCGCCAACCGGCGGTTCCCGGCGGGCAATTTCATCCGGACGCGCGAGACCTTTGACTATATTCAGGAACCCGACGTGTTCCACGATGTTTTCGGCCACGTTCCGCTGCTCTCCGATCCGACCTATGCCGATTATATGCAGGAATATGGCCGCGCGGGCTGGAAGGCGATGCGGTATAACCGGCTGAAGGCTCTCGGCGCGCTCTACTGGTATACGGTGGAATTCGGGCTGATGCTCGAAGGGGATTCTGTGCGGGCTTACGGTGCAGGTATCCTCTCAGGGCCGACCGAGGCGGTGTTCGCGGTCGAGGCAAAATCGCCCAACCGGATCATGCTCAATGTCGACCGGGTCATGCGAACCGACTATGTCATCGATGATCTGCAACCGACCTATTTTGTCATCGAGAGCTTCAAGGATCTCTATCACCAGACGGTCGAGCGCGATTTTGACCGGCTTTACCGCAGCCTTGGGCCGGGTTTCACCTATGCCAATACGGCGGTGATCGATGTCGATAATGTCGTGAGCCGGGGCAGCCTTGAATACCATCTGCGTGGCGGGCGCGGCAGCGGGGCTTTGGCCGTGTGAACCTGGTTCAGCAGGTCTGAATCAGGCGCGCGATGGCACGCCTTCCCCTTAAGGGGAGAGATGCTTACGCCGCGCCGCTCATCCGCTGCAAGGTGGCGAGTGCGGCCTTGAGCGCGCGTTCGGTTTCATCAGGGCTGGTGGTCATTGGCGTCACCGGAGCCTTGCCCGAGGCCATCGCGCCTGGCGAATCGAAGCGGCGCGGGCCAGCATCGTCATGCTGCGGCGTGTGCGCAGCCTGGCCGGGAAAAACCACCACCGGTTCTGCTGGTGCATGGTCATCAACCGGCTCTTCCACGCGCACGAACGTTTCGCGCGCAAACGTTTCGCGCAAGGTCGGTTTCATGCCGAGCAGCGACCCGAACGATTCCTCGTCCGCGCCGTCCTGAGTTTCGGCATGAGCCGCTTCCGCCTCTGCGGCAACTGGCTGGACCGGAAAAACCTGCCC
>JANLOZ010000032.1:0-2811 GCA_031366845.1 Novosphingobium sp.
CGTCAATTTTCAGGCCATAATGGCCGCCCACCACCGCGATCGTTCCGGCTGGATCCGTAAACATCGCATCGCCATCAAGGCTCATCAGCCGCTGCGGCCCGACCCGCGCAAGCAATTGCTGGAACAGCTGCTGCTGGGCCAACCAGCCGACGGCGGCAACCTGCAGATCGCTCTGCAAGAAATAATCCTCGGGCGTAAATCCAAGGCTGGCGACCACGCCATCGCGGATATAGCCTTCGAGCAATTGGCGGCCCCAGATGCGGCAGTGCAGCCCTTTGTTGGCAACCGAAATCAGGAAGGTTTCGAGCGGCGCGTAGAGGAACACCGCGCGCGCTTGCGGCCGCAGCGCCATCAGCAGCGCGGCGAGCGGGTTGATGATGTTCGATGGCTTGGCAATCACCGCCTCGCCGGGGGCAAAGCCCCGCGACAGCAGGCGGCATGCGGCATCGGCTGCGCGCGCCACCCCGCGCGGATCGGCCCCGCGCCAGCGAAAGCCGACGATATCGTTGAACACCATCGGCTCGCTCAGCCCCATGGCAATCCCGCGCTTGTCGAGCGCCCGCACCAGCGCGGTTGATCCGCAAAAAGCTGAATGAAAAAGGAAATGTAGCGGCGCGCTGTCATCAATATCAAGGCAGAGCTTGGCCGGGACATCTCCGCCTACGGCCTTTTGCCCAAGGTAATCGTCGGTGAGGAAAGGCACCGCCGAATGGTCGGCGCGCGGCAGCCGGATAAACCGGAACGCGTCATCGCTCTCGACAAAGCGGTGCGCGTACCATTCGGGATCAGCGAGCAGGGCGGTTGGATCGGCCATCACCTGCCACCCTAAGGGCGGCGCGGGGCGCAGACAACTCCCCCTTGCTCACAGAACCGGGCCGACCTATCGCTGGCGCTATGGCTAGCCCGCTCCAAGATGATCCCCCCGCTGCTCAGACAGCAAACGCAGGTGACGCGCAGGCAGCCAATGCTGATGGCATGGCAGCGATGAGCGCGGGGCAATTTGCCGCTGCCGCTGCTGCCTTTTCCCGTGCCGCAAAGGCCGATCCGCGCGCCGTGCCGCTTTGGCTGAACCTTGCCCATGCCCACCGCTTTGCCGGGGACAACCGCGGCGAGCGCGCGGCGCTCGACCGGGCGCTCGCCATCGACCGTACCGATTTTGGCGCACAGCTGCGCATGGCCCAATTACTGCAACGCACCGGCGAAGAAACCGCCGCGATGGTCGCGTGGAGCGGGGTTGAGCAACTGGCTGCGCAAATGCCCCAGCTTGCCCCGGCTGTGATCGCCGAGGTTGAAGAGGGCGCGCGGTATTGCCTGGCGCTGGCCGAGCGGCTCTATGCCCGCGTCGATCAGGTTATGGCCCCCGCCGCCGCCGGGTGGGACGCGGGCGAAGCGCGGCGCATCAAGGCCTTTGTCGATCAGGGGCTTGGCCGCCGCCGGGTGTTTCACAACCACTGCGCCGGAGTGCTCTACCCATTCCTGCCCGAAGACGAATTTTTTGACCGGCATCATTTCGCGTGGTTTGCCGAACTCGAAGCGCACCATACCGAAATCCGCACCGAACTTGACGCGCTGCTGGCGGACCCCGGCGCGGCCTTGCGCCCTTATGTCCGCATGGAACAGGGCACGCCGCAGAATGACTGGACCGAGCTCGACCATTCGCTCGATTGGGGAGCCTGCTTCCTGTGGGAATATGGCCTGCGCAATGAAGTGGTTACCCAGCGCTGCCCCAAAACGGCGGCGTTGATCGAACGCCTGCCACTCGCGCCGATTCCCGGACGCGCGCCGAACGTGTTTTTCTCGATCCTCCAGCCCGGCAAGCGCATCCCGCCGCATACCGGGGTGACCAATACCCGCGCCATCGTCCACCTTGCGCTCGATGTCCCGCCGGGCTGCGGCTTTCGTGTCGGCAATGAAACCCGCGAATGGGTTGAAGGCACGGCCTTCGCCTTTGATGACACCATCGAGCACGAAGCGTGGAACACCAGCGACCGGCCCCGCGCGGTGTTGATCCTCGATAGCTGGAACCCGCATCTTTCCGAGCGCGAGCGCATGGCAATTGTCGATTACTTTGACGCCACCGAAGGTGCGCTTGTCGGCACCCCCTTGCCCCGCTGACTATCGCGGTATGATCCTGATCACCCTGATGTCGGCCTGACCGTCAACCCGGGCCATGAACCCGCCGAGCGCCCCGCGTTTGACCAGAATCTTCTGGCCTGCCTTGGGATAAGTGAAGCGCCCGTCGGTCTGCTCCCACTTCGAGCCATCAGCCAGGGCGAAAATCGAAAAGCCGTTGCGGCTCGATGTCGCGGTAATGGTGCTTTCGATCTGGTTGACCTCGACATCGTCATTGCCGCCGAACATCTTGATCCGCGGCAGGCTGATGCCGAACAGGCCGCGCTTGGTGGCGCGGATCGATTCGCGATCGATGATCACCAGATCCTTTTTGGCCGTCGCCTGCGCCATGGTCCCCACTGCCCGGTCAAAGCAGGCGAGCCGCAGGCCCGGATCGGCCAGCTTCTGGCAATCGAGCACCGCCTGAAAGGCGGGCGGCGGGGCGGTTGCGGCATCATTTTTGTCGCGCGCCGATGCGGGGGCGGCGGAAAGCGCCGCAAGTGCCAACGCGGGCAGAGTTATCAATCCAAGCCTTGGCATGCCCATCTCCCCTAAACTCATTTCGTTTGGCTATGGCTGGCAGATCGCGCGTGCAGCGTCAACGCGCGGAACGCGCAAGCAAAAGGCGCCCGGAATGCCGGACGCCCTGTTGCTAAAGTTTTTCCGACTTGCGTCGGACCGGCACCAGCCCGCTCCCCC
>JANLOZ010000033.1:0-6429 GCA_031366845.1 Novosphingobium sp.
CCATGTCTCGTTGCCCCTCCCCTGAAGAGGAGGGGCGCGCCAACTCCCCTCAAGCCCCTCCTCTTTAGGGGAGGGGTTGGGGTGGGGTCTATCCGCTGGACGCAGCATCGCGCGCCCAGGACAGCCCCCACCCCTCGATCCCCTGCCGTGAAGGGGCGGGGATTTTGAGTGCGTTAATTCATTGGGCCGTCCTGGGGGCGCGATGTTGCGTCCAGCGGATAGGCCCCTCCCCAACCCCTCCCCTAAAGAGGAGGGGCTTGAGGGGAGTTGGCGCGCCCCTCCACTTCAGGGGAGGGGCAACGAGACTTGGCAGCTTGCTGCCTAGTCGCAGTGGGGTGGGGTTTGTGATCTTGGTGAAACGTTGGCGGGCGGGGATAGACCCCACCCCAACCCCTCCCCTGAAGAGGAGGGGCTTAAGGGATTAACGCATGAAGCTTTAGGGCACGCCAAGCTTCACCCCGATCCACACCGTTCGCGGCGCACCAAGGTCGATCGATCCCGCCTGATTGCGCGTCACCACCTGTGCATAGCCAAGGTTCTCCCCGCGCAGAACCAGCGCGAAGTTCCTCGCCAGCGGCACCTGCACGGTCGCGCCGATCGTGGTTGCCGGCGGCAGCAGATCGGTTTGCAGATCATCCTCAAACTGCGCGCCGGTGTGGTGGAGGATTAACGACAGCGTCAGATCCTCGCGCGGTTGCCAGATCGCACTGGCGCTGGCGGAAAAGCGCGCGGTCTGGGCTGGCCGCAGTCCATCAAGCGCTGCCGATGCGCCGCTGGCTTCGACCTTGGCATCGACCCATGCCAAA
This sequence comes from Novosphingobium sp., assembly GCA_031366845.1. GTDB lineage: Bacteria > Pseudomonadota > Alphaproteobacteria > Sphingomonadales > Sphingomonadaceae > Novosphingobium. The sequence goes on from JANLOZ010000033.1 coordinate 807, forward strand.
GCGCCGCGCAAATGGAGCCTGCCCAACCGGGTCATCGCAGACACCTCTGCGCCGCGGGCGTGAACCGCATCAAGGTTGCGCCTTTCGCGCAGGGTTGCGCCGATGGTGACGTTGCCGATGGCATCACGCAGGCGGTTGTCGAACACTGTCACGCCGAGCCGCAGGCCCGATGGCAGATCCCAGTTAGCCCCGCCTTCAAAGCCGAGCAGCCGCTCGTTGTTCAGGCTGGCATTGGCCCGGGTGGTCACCGGGAACACCGCGAAAGGCCGGTAGAGCTCATTAAGGGTGGGTAGCCGCAATCCCGAATAGGCGGCGGCAAACAGCGTGAGGTGGTTTGCCGGTTGTGCCGAGGCACGCGCGCGAAAACTTGCCTGCCAGCCTGAGCGATCGGCGAATTGATTGTCGGCGGTGACTGCCCCAGCCGCGCTGGTTTCCCGGAAAAAACCGCCGCCTTGCCTCCAGTAGTCGGCGCGCGCACCGGCTGACAGCGTAAGCATTCCGCGCGTCCATTCATCCTGCAGATAAAGCCCGAGGTCCGATTGCGCGCCCCCCGCCTGCCGCCGCGCGGTCAGCAATCCGGTGGTGCCACTGTAGGCGGCTTCCTTCGTCACACCAGAGGCGTGCCGCCATTGCAACCCCAGCCGCAGGTCATGCGCATCGCCCAGCGGCGGGCGCAGCTCCAGCTTTGCACCCAGCCCGGTGGCCGGGGTGCCATACTGATCGAGCGTTCGGGCAAAGCTGCTTGAACTGATCACGATATTGGAAAAATCGCGCAGCTGGACATAGGCCAGGGCTTCCACCTGCCAGCGTCCGTGCAGCAGCAGGCGCACCGATGCATCCTGCCCGCTGGCGCTGCTGTCGGCTCCGGCGAACCGCAGCCTGCGATGATCATCATAGACCAGCCCCCGCACCTGCAATTCGGCATCGGGGGCGATGGGCACCACGGCGCGGAACGCCGCCGAGCGGCTTTCATAGCGCGCTGGCACGCTCGCCGCCACGCGCTGATTGACCGGCGTGGTCCAGAACCCCGGCCCGCCATCGCGCCGCAGCGAAAGCATCGCGTGACCCGCGCCGAGCCTTGCCGAAATGCTGGCCGACATTTCGCTGTCGCCGCGATCATCGATCAAGGATGATGCGGCAAAGCGGTTTGTGCTGGCGAGCACAGAGCTCGACAGTTCGATGGTTCCTGCGACCGCGCCCTCGGTGAACGCGCCGCTGCCGCCGCCGTTCCACACGGCGATCCGTTCGAGCCGGTCGGGTGGTAGTGCAGAGAGCGGAACCGAGCCGAAAAACGGATCGGCCATCGGCACACCATCGAGCAAGACCACAGTGCGGCTCGAGGCATTGCCGCCCAGCCCGCGCAGGGTAAGGCCTTGCGCGGTGGGGTTCGATGAGCGGCTGTCTGACCGGCGAAACTGCTGAAGCCCGGGAACCGAAGCCAGCACCTCCTCGATCCGCCCGGAAGGCGCGAGCGCGAATTTGTCGTCGATCCTGGTGCCGCGGAGCGGCGGGGTGTATGGGGCTGATGGTTTGCTGCCGATGACCAGGATCGGCGGATCTTCGGCGCAGGCTGGTGCGCTGAGCAGGGCAGCGAGAATCAGGACGCGGCGCATGGCACGCGCTCTACAGCCAATGGGATTGTCTCCCTAAGCCAAACGCCTTGGCCCGCCGGTGCCCATGAACTTCGCCAGATTCATATGCAAACTCGGGATCGTCCGTTCACGATAGGGGTTAGGCTTCGTGCCCCTGAAACCGCCGGACTTCATCCCCTGCTGCACCGCCGCCATATTGGCGAAATCCTGCTGGAGCACCGGCGGCCAATCCTGCGGTTCGGTATATTCCCAATCGGTTTCGGGCGCTTCGCCTTGAGGAAACAGTTCAAACACCGCCGCTTCAAAATAGCACTTGTCCGGATCATCACCAAAGGGCCGGGCCATATAGCAAAGCATGTTGTTGACCGCCTGGCCGATCTGAAAATTGGGGAAGATCTGCCACGATGTTCCCGCGACGGTCGCATGCGAACTCGGCACTTCGGGCCAGACCACCCCGCGTACGGCATCGACCTGCTTTGACCGCCTGATCCAGTGCATCAGCACTTCGGCTGGCGGCGTTCCTTCGGGGAGCTCATCAGCCAGGGCATTGGCCATATCGACCATCGTCTGGGTGGTATTGGTATTCGCCGCCTCCCAGGTGTAATTCTGCAGCTGCGCGGTGGAAATGCGGGCATCATCGCCGGTGCCGACGCGCAGCTTGCCCTGATTTTCATCCATATTCTTGGGCGCATCATAGCCGATGTTCGAATGCAGCCCGTGGTTGCGCGCCCAGCCGGGGAAATCGCCGAAGACCATGAATTCGGGATGCGTTCCGGGGACGTGATAGGTCTCGTTGAACGCCTCAAGCGCAACCTTCCAGTTGCAATCGAACACCACAAATTTGCGCCAGCGATAGCGCATGTTCTGCAACTGGTAGGGATCGAGCAGCCCGGCGGCGGGGGCGAGATAGGCGCTCAACGGCCCGGCTTTGGGATCGAGGTTGATCCACGCCCAGCCGCCCCATGTGTCACACTGCACCACGCCGAGGCTGGTGTTTTGCTCGGTAAGCTGCCCCTGCCAGTGCTCGCGGTCCTGAATGAAGGTGCATTTGCCTTCGAGGTTGAAAGTCCAGGCGTGGAAGCCGCAGACGATGTTCTTCTTGTGCCCCCGCGCGCCGCGTTTGCCCTTCGGCACATCGATCAGCTTGCGGCCGCGGTGCGGGCAGACGTTCCAGTAAGCCTTTATTTCGCTTTCAGAAGTGCGCACGACGATCACCGAATCATCGAGAATGTCGAAAGTCATGAAATCGCCGGTATGCGGAATATCCTCGAGCCGCCCTGCCTGGAGCCAGACCTTGCGCCACAGCCGATCGCGTTCGGCCTGCTGATATTCCCGCGAAGTATAGGCGTCAGGCCCGATGGTGACGGGGGCTTCGAGCTCTTCCGTCGATTCAACGATGCCGCCGATATCCGCCACGTTTTTCCCTTTCGTATCGCGCAATCTGTGCTGCCGCTGCCTACCATGAAAGCGAGGGGCGGCAAATCATCGGAGGGCACCGTTGCCCTTATCCCTCGGGCGATGCAGCCATCCGAAAAATGGCGTGGACTCAGGCCAGCAATCCGCCACAATCGCGCAAATCCGATTTTTGCGGGAGAGCGGCGATGAGCGACGAATCGAGCGCAGCGATCAAGGCCGTGCGAGGGGACTGGGTTACCGAACACAAGAACACCTACCTGTCCTCTGGCGGCACCCAGGGCCACATCATGGACGTGACGGCCGTCGGCGGCCCGGTGCTCGGCACCCATTGCCTGATCCGTTTCAAGGGGCGCAAATCGGGCGACACGCGCATCACCGCGCTGTGCTATTCGCTGGTAAACGGCGAGGTTACCATTTGCGCGAGCAAGGGCGGTGCCGATCATCACCCGGCCTGGTACCGCAACCTGATCGCCGATCCGCGCATCGATTTCCAGATCGCGACGCAGGCCTGGCGCGGCACGTGGCGCGAGCCGGAGGGAGCCGAGCGTGACCATGTCTGGGCGTCGATGGCGGGGAATTTCCATTTTTATACAAAGTACCAGGCATCAACCAGCCGCATTTTGCCGCTGGTGATGATGCAGGCGGTGGAACCCATTTCTGTCTTTACCGAACTTTGACCGGGCGCTGAAACATGGCGTCGCTGACCTTCGGGTACCTTTATGATTTCCGCAATCCCGAGCAGTGGAAGCGGGATTGGCATGACCTGTACGAGGAAACCATCGCGCTGGCAGCGTGGAGCGAGGAAGCGGGGTTCGATGCCGCATGGGTGCCTGAACACCACCTCGCCAGCGACGCCTATGTCCCCTCGCCGCTGATCGCGCTGGCGGCGATTGCCGCGCGGACCAAACGCATCCGGCTGGGAAGCGCAATTGCCCTGGCGCCGCTTTACCACCCCTTCCGGTTCGCGGCGGACTGCGTCGCGCTCGATATTCTGTCGAACGGGCGCTTGGAAATGGCGCTGGCCATCGGCTACCGGCGGCGCGAATATGAGGCCTTCGGGCTCGATTTCACCCAGCGCGGCGCCCGGTTTGATGAATTCCTCAGCGTGGTGAAGGCGCTGTGGGCGGGCGAGACTGTAAACTTCGAAGGCCGGCATTTTACCCTCAAAGGCGCGAAGCTGATGCCGCCGGCCCCGCGCGGTCATATCCCCCTCCACATCGGCGGTTTCGTTGCCAAAGCGATGGACCGGGTGGCGCGGTATGCCGATGGCTATTTCGGCAATGACGGCGTCTATCCGCTCTATATAGAAAAGCTCAAGGAACATGGCCGCGACCTGGCCAAAGCGCGGATGCTCGTGCCGATGCTGTTCATGGCCATAGCCGAGGACAAGGCTGCGGCGATCGAGGAACTTGCGCCCTATTATCACCACATCAACAATACCTACGGCGAATTCATGGCCGAAGATCAGGCGCTTGGTTTGAAGAATGCGGGGTTGAAGCCAATGAGCCTTGGGGACTTCAAGGCCAGCGGAATTCTCGAGATCATGACGCCCGATGAAGCGGTGGCCCGCCTCAAGGCGATGCTGGCCAAGGCCCCCGCGCTCGAACACCTGGTGTTCATGCGCCCACCGGGCCTGAGCGCCGAACGGTTCAAGTTTTATGCGCAGCTGTTTGCCGACAAGGTGATGCCTGCCTTTGCTGGAGCCCCCCTCTGATGCGAAGTGGAGCAGGTTGCATTCGCGGCAGGCCGTCCTAGCTTGGCAAACATGACCGAAGCCCAATATCTCACCGGCCGTCTGCTGCTCGCGCTCCCCGGCATGGGCGATCCGCGGTTTGATCACGCGGTGATTGCGCTGACCCAGCACGATGAGAACGGCGCATTCGGACTGGGGATTGGCGAGATCCTGTCACAAACCACCTTTCACGATGTGCTGAAGGACCTTGATATCGATCCGTCTGCGGTGCCGGATCGTCCGGTTCATTGCGGCGGCCCGGTCGAGCCATCGCGCGGCTTTGTGCTGCACAGCGCCGATTGGCGCGAGGATGCAACGATGGATTGCGGGCCTATGGGCATGGTCTCCGCCTCGCTCGAGGTGCTGCGCGCCATTGCCGAAAGCCGGGGCCCGAGCCGCTGGATCATGGCGCTGGGCTATGCCGGATGGGGCGCAGGCCAACTCGACAACGAAATGCGCCATCACGGCTGGCATGCTGCCGGTTGCTACGATGGCGTGCTGTGGGACACGCCCGCCGAGCAGCGCTGGACTGCGGCATGGCGGGCTGAGGGGATCGATCCGGCCTTGCTGGCCGGGCAGACCGGGCGGGCTTAGATTCTGTTTCAGTACCACTGAAACAGATGCGGCACCGGCCCGCTCCCCCCGCCAGTGGAACAGAATCTAAAGCCCCAATTCCGCCAGCACCGCTTCGGTATCCTCGCCCAGCCTCGGCGAAGGCCCGCGCACCTTGCCCGGCGTTGCTGAAAACCACACCGGCACCCCCGGATAAGTAATTTCACCGATCGAGCTATCCTGCTTTTCAAAAAAGCCGATCGCATTCAGGTGTTCATTATCAAACAGCTCATCGGTTGAACGCAGTGGCGAGGCCGGAATGTGCAATGCG
>JANLOZ010000050.1:0-6114 GCA_031366845.1 Novosphingobium sp.
GCTTTGCTGGAGAAACCCAGCGGCGCGGTTGTGTGCATTAACAACGCTTCGGCGGAGAAGGAGAAATGGGTCCTGAAACGAGTTCAGGATGACGGGGACTGTTGGGGGGACGAAGGTCCTGAACCCCGCGCCTCCGCGCCTCCGCGCGAACATGCCGCCGCCTCGCACATATTCAGAACAAAGGATTGTCGTACCAATCATCGCGCCACAGTGCCCTTCGTGGCCAAGGCCGTCATCGACAGCCGGTAAATTCCTTCGGCCAAGGCGCTACGCAGAATGGTTTTGGAGAACTTGATCACCTCACCTTTGACGATGCAGCCGTTGAACCGCAGCGAAAGCGCGGCGAAGGCGTTGCTTTCGATGTCGGTGTCAGGGCGCGCGAGCACCAGCGCGCGGGTGTTTGCCGGATCACCGCGCGCCACGCATTCCCCGAAATTTTCAAGCGCGAGCACCTGCACCGATTCAGGCGACAACGGCGATTTGAACAGCGCAGCATAGTTGCTGGTGGTGATGCCAGTAAGATCGACCGGGCCGGTCGCGCGGAAATTGGCCGCATAAAGCGCATCGAACACTGATCCGCGAAAAATCTCGCTGCTGAACCCCAGATCGCCACTGCTCAGGCAATCGTCACCCAGCTTCTGGAACAAATGTTTGCTCAGGCTGGCATATTCGGCAGAATCGGTTGGCAGCGCGGCGAAGCGTTCAGCCCGGCCGCGCTGACGCTGGACGAGGCAGGCGCCGAACTGCTGCATCGTTTGCCGGGCGCTGTTCTTGCCGCGCACATCGACCTGCGCCGCCGAATGGCCGAGCAGCGTGCCCGTTTCCTGCGCCGAAGCGGGGACCGCAATCGCCGCGAGGGCGAGAACTGTTACCAATCGCATGATCATGCCGCCTTTCGCACGGTTTTGGTTGGTCCAAAGGCGACCAGCCTTCCCCCGGATCAAGTCCGGGGTCACGGGGTTTGAGAGGTTGGCTTCCCTCAATCCTCTCCGAGCTTGTCTCGGGGAGGTGGCAGACGCGAAGCGGCTGACGGAGGGGTGCTGCCGCGTTAGCGACGGCTGCGCCGCCGCCCCCTCCAACACCCTGCGGGCGGTCCCCCTCCCCGAGACAAGCTCGGAGAGGATTTGAAGAAGCTTGGTCACTCCGCCGCCTCCCGCACATTCTCTGCGATCCGGCGTTCCAGCTCGGGCCGGAAATGCCGGATCAGGCCCTGGATCGGCCAGGCAGCCGCATCGCCCAGCGCGCAGATGGTGTGGCCTTCAACCTGCTTGGTCACCTGCTGGAGCATGTCGATCTCCGAAACATCAGCGTCGCCGGTGCGCAGGCGTTCCATCATGCGCCACATCCAGCCGGTGCCTTCGCGGCAGGGGGTGCATTGGCCGCAGGACTCGTGCTTGTAGAAATAGCTCAGCCGCGAAATGGCGCGGACGATGTCGGTGCTCTTGTCCATGACGATCACCGCTGCGGTGCCGAGGCCCGAGCCGAGCCGCTTGAGATCGTCAAAATCCATCATAGCGTCTTTGATTTCCGCGCCCGGAACCAGCGGCACTGAAGAACCGCCGGGGATCACCGCGAGCAGATTATCCCAGCCGCCGCGAATACCGCCGCAGTGCTTTTCGATCAGCTCGTGGAAGGGAATGCTCATTTCCTCTTCGACGACGCAGGGTTTATCGACGTGGCCGGAAATCTGGAACAGCTTGGTGCCCTTGTTGCCCTCACGCCCGAACGAGGCGAACCAGCCTGCGCCGCGCCGCAGAATGGTCGGCGCGACGGCGATGGATTCGACATTGTTCACCGTTGTCGGGCAGCCATAAAGCCCTGCGCCGGCGGGAAATGGCGGTTTCAGGCGCGGCTGGCCCTTTTTGCCCTCAAGGCTTTCGAGCATCGCGGTTTCTTCACCGCAAATATAAGCGCCCGCGCCGCGATGGACGAAAACGTCGAAATCATAGCCCGATTTGCAGGCGTTCCTGCCCACCAGCCCGGCGTCGTAAGCCTCCTGCACGGCGGCGAACAGCGTCTCGGCCTCGCGGATATATTCGCCGCGAATGTAGATGTAGGCCGCACGTGCGCCCATCGCGAACCCCGCCACCAGCGCGCCTTCGATCAGCTTGTGCGGATCGTGGCGGATGATTTCACGGTCTTTGCAAGATCCCGGTTCGGACTCATCGGCGTTGATGACGAGGAAGCTGGGGCGTTCGGGATTGGGCACCTTGGGCATGAATGACCACTTGAGCCCGGTGGGAAACCCCGCCCCGCCGCGCCCGCGCAGGCCCGATGCCTTCATCTCCTCGATTATGCCGTCACGGCCCCTGGCGAGCAGCGCCTTGGTATTGTCCCAGTCACCCCGTTTTCGCGCAGCGGCGAGGTTCCACGGCTGGTAGCCATAGAGGTTGGTGAAGATGCGGTCTTTATCCTGAAGGCTCATGCTGTGCCTCCAAATTGTTCACGCGGAGGCGCGGAGACGCGGAGGAAGGGAGAGGAAGGATTCTCTCGCAAAGGCGCAAAGGCGCAAAGATGTTTTGCTTTGGGCGAAGCCCCTTCAATCCCCAAGGTCACCCCAAGCAGCAATGCCGAAAGAGGGGAATTGGCCTGCGGCGCAACACGATCTCTTTGCGCCTTTGCGCCTTTGCGTGAATAAATAGGGACAGTCCCTATTTTTGAAAAATAGGGACTGTCCCTATTTATTATCGCGCTCGCCATCACCAATCCCCCCGGTAATCGTGATTGGCCTTGACCATCTGCTTGAGCGTCGTTGGCCCGCCGAGTGGCTCGACCGTATGGCGGCCCTTGATCTGGGTGCCTGCCCTAGGCACCTTGCCCGCCGCCAGTTCATCCAGAATCCGCGTCATATCGGCTGCGGTCAGGTCCTCGTAATTCTCATCGTTGATCTGCACCATCGGGGCAGAGGCGCAGTTGCCCATGCATTCGACTTCGGTGAGGGTGAACAGGCCGTCGGGCGTGTTGTGGCCGAGTTCGAGCCCGCGCGCGCGGGCTGCGGCCATGATGTCGTCAGAGCCGCGCAGCATACACGGCGTGGTGCCGCAGACCTGCACGTGGAATTTTCCCACCGGAACAAGGTTATACATCATATAGAACGTCGCCACTTCGACCACGCGGATCACCGGCATATCGAGATAGCGGGCAACATATTCCATCACCGGGATCGGCAGCCAGCCTTGCGTATTCGTCTCCGCGCCAACCTGCCGCTGGGCGAGATCGAGCAGCGGCATCACCGCCGAGCGCTGGCGCGTGGGGGGATAGCGGGCGATGATGACCTTGGCCTGGGCCTCGTTCGCCGGGGTGAAGGCGAAGGCAGACCACCGGGCGCGCAGCTCGGGGGTGTCGGGGGAGAGATGACGATCAGCCATTATGCGAATCCATCTTAAATCCTCTCCGAGCTTGTCTCGGGGAGGTGGCGCGCGCGAAGCGCGTGACGGAGGGGCCGCCGCGAAGCGGCGCTTGCAGCGCCGCCCCCTCCACCACCCTGCGGGCGGTCCCCCTCCCCGAGACAAGCTCGGGGAGGATTTTTAGAACAGCCATCACCGCAAACAAATCAGGCACCGCCGAGCACTGCGGGGGCACACTTAAGCCCCTCCTCTTCAGGGGAGGGGTTGGGGTGGGGGCTATCCGGCTTGCGCGGTGTTTCCCGACAGCCCCCACCCCCGGCCCCTCCCCGGAAGGGGAGGAGGGAAGAGAGGCGTCAGCGGTCATCAGCGACACAAAAGCATCGGCATCCTGCGCGTTGTAATGCGCGATCATCTGGGTGGCGATGACGAGGTGACGATCAGTCATGATCAAGCTCTGACTTTGCTTTCTTGTCCATGAGGTGGAGCGAGATCATTGCGGCAATTATGCCGAAGGTCACAGTTCCGAAAAACACTAGAACCGCCCATCCACCCTCTATTTCCCAGCTTCTTGCTAATAGCACCAAGGATGCAGCCGAGACGGCAAAACCCCATCGTAACACTTGAAGGTTTTTCCTCGAAAGCCTCACCGGTCACACTCCCCGAACACCACATCAATCGCGCCGATAATCGCGGTGACGTCGGGCAGCATGTGGCCTTTGCACATGAAGTCCATGGCTTGCAGGTGGCTGAAAGCAGTCGGGCGGATCTTGCAGCGGTAGGGTTTGTTGCTGCCATCGCTCACCAGATAGACCCCGAACTCGCCCTTGGGGCTTTCGGTGGCGACGTAAACTTCGCCCGCCGGAACGTGGAAGCCTTCGGTGTAGAGCTTGAAGTGGTGGATCAGCGCTTCCATCGACTGCTTCATCTCGGCGCGCTTGGGCGGTGTAACCTTGCGGTCGTCCGAGGCAATCGGGCCTTCAGGCATTTCGGCGAGGCACTGTTTCATGATGCGGGCCGACTGGCGCACTTCCTCGACGCGGACCATGAACCGGTCATAGCAATCACCGCGCGTGCCAACAGGAATCTCGAAGTCCATCTTGGCGTAAACGTCATAGGGCTGGCTCTTGCGCAGATCCCACGCGATGCCGCTGCCCCGGATCATCGGGCCGGAAAAGCCCCAGCGCACGGCGTCGTCCTTGCTCACAGTGGCGATATCGACGTTGCGCTGCTTGAAGATGCGGTTGTCGATCACCAGGCTCATCGCATCGTTGAACAGGCGCGGCAGGCGGGTGTCGAGCCAGTCGGCAATGTCCGTCAGCAGCTTGAGCGGCACGTCCTGATGCACCCCGCCGGGGCGGAACCAGGCCATGTGCATGCGCGCGCCCGACGCACGTTCAAAGAAATTGAGGCAATCCTCGCGGATTTCAAACAGCCACAGGTTCGGCGTCATCGCGCCAACGTCCATCACGTGGCTGCCAAGGTTGAGCATGTGGTTGCAGATGCGCGTCAGCTCGGCGAACAGCACCCGCAGATATTGCGCGCGGATCGGCACTTCGATGTTGAGCAGCTTTTCGATGGCGAGAACGTAGCTATGCTCCATCCCCAGCGGCGAGCAATAGTCCAGCCGGTCAAAATAGGGCAGCGCCTGAAGATAAGTCTTGTGCTCGATCAGCTTTTCGGTGCCGCGATGGAGCAGGCCGATATGCGGATCGATGCGCTCGATAATCTCGCCGTCCAGCTCCATCACCATGCGCAACACGCCATGCGCGGCGGGATGCTGCGGGCCGAAGTTGATCGTGTAGTTGGGGATGTTCTCCCCGCCAGTGGTGGGGGAATTTTCGAGCTGGAGGCTCATGCGCAGCCTCCATGCAGATAAATAGGGACAGTCCCTATTTTTGGTGATGCAACCGCACGAACGCGAGCCAGCCTTGCGCAAAAATAGGGACTGTCCCTATTTATCTGCCCCACGCTCATGGCTTGCCCTCCCCCGCCTTAACATCGGCCTTTTCATCACCCGGCAACACGTATTCTGCGCCCTCCCAGGGGCTCATGAAATCAAACTGCCGCAGGTCTTGCGCCAGCTTCACCGGCTCATAGACCACGCGCTTTTCTTCCTCGGAATAGCGCAGTTCCTGAAAGCCGGTGAGCGGGAAATCCTTGCGCTGCGGGTGGCCTTCAAAGCCATAGTCGGTGAGGATACGGCGCAGATCGGTGTTGCCCGAAAACAGCACCCCGTACATGTCAAACACCTCACGCTCGAGCCAGCCCGCGACCGGCCACAGCGTGGTGACGGTGGGAACGGGGGTGCTTTCCGAGGCATTGACCTTGACCATAACACGGTGGTTTTTGGTCAGGCTGAGCAGCATGTAAACGACCTCAAACCGCTCGGCCCGATCGGGGTAATCGACGCCCGCGATCTCCATCAGTTGCTGGTAATGGTGATCATCGCGCAGGGTGCGGAGCGTGGATTCGATGGTGTCGCGCGCCACGGTGAGAATGACTTCGCCGTAGAGTTCGGTCGAACCGAGCACAGAGCTGCCGAGTGCGCCGGTCAGCTCTTCCAGAACGCCTTCATTGCTGGCGAATTTGGGGGCAGCGTGGAGAACGCTCACCGCTCCAGCGCCCCAACGCGGCGGATTTTCCGCTGCAACTGCATCACACCATAGAGCAGCGCTTCGGCTGTCGGCGGGCAGCCGGGGATGTAGATGTCCACCGGAACGATCCGGTCACAGCCGCGCACCACCGAGTAGCTGTAGTGATAATAGCC
>JANLOZ010000207.1:0-7274 GCA_031366845.1 Novosphingobium sp.
CGGACGGAAATTCGCGCCGGGAAGGCTTATTGCCTTTCCAAGCGGATTTCGGTTCGAGATGGAAGCCATTCCGACGTCCTTTCAGGATTTGGCCAAAATGGCCTCTCGCAGCGTCGAGAAGTCTTGAAATATACGGATATTTCTGCGCCTTCTCTCCTCGCGACAGGCCATTTTGACTCAAACCGCGAAGGTGCGGTTAGTAGGTCCTGACCCTAGATCGAACTGGTCAGGTCGATGAGCCAGTCCGGCGACACCGCCAGCAATGCGCCCTCGATGATATGGTCGAGGCCGGTGAGGACAGAAAGCCCAACGACCACCAGCAACCAGCCAAGGATGCGCCTGCCCGTTTGCGCGGCAGACATCACCCTGCCGCGCCAGCGCTGCATCGCCCGCCGCGCCGCCAGTGACAGGATCAGCAGCACGCTGGCGATGCCCAGTCCGAACGATGCCATGGTAAAGGCGACATCGAACAGATGTTCTCCGCGCGCCGCGAGCACCGTTGCTGCGCCCAGCGTCGGCCCGACGCAGGGGCTCCATACCAGACCAAGCAGCACGCCTATTCCAGCCTGACCTACCAAACCGTGCTTAGCCAGCGCGGCCTGCTTGTTGCCCGCCCAATTGATCAGTGGCCCGGCACCGCGCGAGAGCAGCGCGGATGCCTGGGGGAGGATCAGCGCCAGCCCGAACAGCACCATCAGCCCGCCGCCGACTGCGCGCACGATCTCGCCATCAAAGCCAGAGGAAGCCCCCAGCGTCGCCAGCAGAAAGCCGGTGACGGTGAATGACAGGATCAGACCGGCTGCCAGTGCAAGCGGCCCGCGCCGATGCGCCGTTGCCGCCGAGCCGAGAACCAGGGGCACCAGCGGAAATACGCAGGGTGACAGAATCGTCAACGCACCGGCAAGAAAGGCCAGCCCGGGGTTGGTATAGCTCAGTTCCTCAATCATCCGGCAAGGCGGGCGAGCAGGGCGTTGATCTGGGCCTTGTCGGTGACGAATTGCAGCCGCTGAAGCTCTTTCCCGCCGCGAAAAGCGATCAGGGTAGCCTGCTTTTGCACGCCAAATCCCTGCCAGTCAGCTTTTTGCGAATCGTAATTCAACTCAAGTATCAACAGGTTGTTATAGTCGGGGGCGGCAATGGCTTTGCGAATCGTGGAATTCTGCGAGGCGCAGACCGGGCACCACCAGGCTTTGACATCAACCAGAATCGGACGCCCGGCCTTTTGCGCTGCGGCAAAGGTGGCGGCATCGTATTTGCGCAGATCGGCGGCGTGGAGTGGGCTGGACAGTACTGCTGTGGCGGCGAGCGCGAGTGCAGATCTTAGGCCTAAACGCATGAAAATGCTCCTGTGGTCGGGTGTCTTGAAGCCATTCGTGACAGCACGGGGTTTGGTTACAGTCCCGGCCATTTTTCTGATCAGTCGAGGCGGCGCGGTTGCATGATCAGGGTGGCTAAAGTCACCAAAATCAGCGCCAAAGCGATGGGCCAGCCGTGGGCAAGCACGGTGGCCGCGTCCGCTCCGCGCAGCGTGGCATCGCGCGCGGCGCGGATGAAGTGGGTCAGCGGCAGGGCATTGCCGATCACCCGCGCCCAAGGCGGAAGTGCCTCAAAAGGATAAAGAAATCCTGATAGCAGCATTGCCGGAAGGTAGAAGGCCACCGCCCCTTGCAAGGCCGCCAGCTGGGTTTGCGCCCGGGTGGAGATCGCATAACCGATGATAAAATGCACCGCTGCAAAAGGCGGCAGAAGCGCGCACAAGTGGCGCACAGATGCGCCAAGCGGCAGGCCAAACAGCCAGTGGCTCATCACCAGCACGCTCAGACCTTGCAGGGTGCCGACAAAAACATAGGGAATGAGCTTGCCCAGCAGCAGCACCCAACGGCTGACCGGCAGCGCCAGCAGCCCCTCCCATAGACCCGTCTCGCGTTCGCGCGCGACGCTGAGCGTGCCGAGCATGATCATCGCGATCATAACGGTGACGCCGATCAAGGCAGGGAGGAATTGCCAGTCGGCGCGATCAGTCGGGTTATAGAGGCGCACGATCTGCAAACCCGGGCCGCGCGTATGGTTTTCACCACCTTCGGCCAGGCTCTTCCAATAAGCGGCGGTAAGTTTGTTGATCCCGACGTCGACCAGCCCCGGAACGGCATCATCAACCACCACGCGCACCGGGCCACCTTTGGCCATGGGGCTGTAGAATGATCGCTGCTCGGGGATCTCGACGCCGATCTGCGCGCGGCGGGCGTGGACCTCCGCTTCGGCGCCCCCGGCGGGGAAGTTTCGCGGCAGCAGTATTACCGAAGGCTCAGGCGCCACCCCGCGCTGCATTCCTTTCCAAGCTTCGGGGCTGGCAGCTGAAACGGCCACGGTTACTGAAGCGCCGCTGGGGCGGATGGCATAGCCGAACAGCACCAGTTGCAGGGCCGGGACCAGCAACAGCAGGCCGAGCGCGAAGGGTGATCGCAGCAGCCTGCGAAATTCGACGAGGGCGATGGCGGCGAGGCTGCTGCCCATCACGAACCCGTGTCGATGGCGAAGCGGACCATCGCTTCTTCAAGGTCGGCTCCGCCTGCATCGCGCACGAAATCAGCGGGTGTGATGGCGCGGTGCGCCAGTCCCTGATGATAGGGCAGGATCAAATCACATTTCGCGGCATCATCAAGATCATGCGTGCTGATCACAATCCCGCAGCCGCTCGCAGCAAAATCGCCAAGCCAATGCCAGATCAGGCGGCGGGTCACGACATCAAGGCCAGCGGTCGGTTCGTCGAGCAGCAACAAGCGCGGGCGGTGGAGCACGGCTGCGACGAATTGCACCCGGCGGGCCCAACCTCCAGATAAAAGGGCGAAGCGCTGCTCCAGAACCGGTCCGATACCATGCGCTTCCACCGCCGCATCAATCGCCACTTTCGGCAAAGCGGGGGCAATCACCGCCGCGTGGAAGGCCAGGTTCTCGGCAACGCTGAGTTCGCCATAGAGCGCCGGGCGCTGGGTCATATAGCCGATGCCTTTGCGGCGGAACGGGTCGGATCGGGCAATGTCGCAGCCCAGCACTTCGCCCGAACCCGCATCGGGTTTGAGCACGCCCGCGAGCATTCGCAAGGTTGTCGTCTTGCCGCCGCCGTTGGCACCGACCAGCCCGATCATCTGGCCAGCCTGCAACGCCAGATTTACGCCTGCAACCGCGCGCCGCTTGCCATAGCTTTTGCCGAGATCATGAACAGCAACCAGCAGTTCACCCGTGCTCATAAATGAACCCGCCATACATGTATTTTGACGCCTCTGCCCCCAGCGCCGCCGCGCGCATTCCGGGTTTCATGATGCCTTCGCGCAGCTCCGCCAGGGCAATCCACATCGCGGCGGAACCCGTGTTGCCCAGCCGGTTGGCGTTGATGTAGATTTGATCGGGCGGCAGGCCGGTTTGCTGCGAAAGCTGTTCACCCACGCGCCCGCTGACCTGATGCGGAATAACCCTGTCGATGCCCGCGAGTTGCAACCCGCATTCGGCGATCTCGGCGATACCCGCGGCAAACAGCGCGGGGCCATTGGTGGCGATGCGGGTAAAATCGTGGCCGAATTTCTGCGCGCCGCTATCGAGCCGAATTCCGGGGCTTTGACCAAGTCCTGCGGTGCCGAACCAGGCGTGGCTGATGCGCGATAGGCTTTGCCCTCTGTCAGGCCCCAGCACAATCGCGCCCGCCCCGTCGCCCATCTGCATCAGGTTGACGATCTGATCGGAAGCCTCGCCGAGCTCTCCCGGATCGAGGAACAGCGATCCGCTTTCTGATCCGACGATCACCACCGCCCCTTCGATGCCCGATGCGATCAAGCCGCTGGCGACCATCAGTGCATTGGCAAATCCCGTGCAGGCCTGCCGCAATTCGACATAGGGGCCTTCATATCCGAGCAGGTCTGCCACATGGCTGACATTGGGCGGAAGCTGGGTTTCGGGCGTGGTTGTGTGGGCTATGATATAGCCGATCTGGTGGGTGCCAATCCCCGCGTCGCACAGGGCCTTGCGCAGAGCCTCGGCGGCAATGCCGGGATTTGAGCAACCCGGCTGCGCCGTTTCGTGACGCGAAAGAAAGGCACGGCTGATGTGACGCGAATGGATTTGCATGCGCTCGGCGAGCAGGCGCGCGGTGCCGGTGCGGGTAAAGTTGAAGCGGTCTGCGATCATTGCGATCAAGTCCTGGCTGGATAGCGCCTCGCCCGGGACCGCCCAGCCGGTTCCCAGCACGGCTAACGGCGCGATCATCCGCCACGGCTTGGCGCCAGTGCTCATGAAGCGAACAGGCCGGTCCGAAAGTCCCGAATGGCCTTGAACAGCGCGGCGGAATCAACTTCCAGTGCCTCAAAATCGTCCGCGACCAGTTCGAGAACTCCGGCAAACTGGGCGCGAATATCAATCGCGCGGTTGCACAGCCGCATCGAAGCGCCCTCGGCAACGGCAAGCCCGCTGGCGATCGCCACATGCCGCGCTTCATCGCGGTGAATGCGGTGCAGCAGCTTGGCGATCCTGCCGGTTTTTGCCAGTGGTGCACCTGGCCGGAGCAGCGCCGAGAACAGGATGCAGGCGGCCGAATCCAGCGCAGTCACGCCCGCCAGTCGTTCGCCGACCGAACCCTGCCCGATGGCAAAATGCAGCCTGCGCGAGGCCTGAATTACCGGCCGTGCCCGCACCGGTTTTGGCAGCAACCGCGCCGCAGCCTCAACCCATGCGCCGTGCATTTCCTCTTCGCGGGCAATCATAGCGAGCGCTGCGGGGGCGTGATCCGAACGCGCGTCGCGCGCCAGTGCTGTGAACGAAAGCGCCGCTGCGTCTTCGCCGTTGCCGAGCAGACACAACAGCCGCGACACTGCCGCCTGCCGGTGTTCGTCCAGGCTGATGTCGGCTGGCAGGCCGCTGCGATGGACGGATTTTGCTGGCATTTCCTTCGGTCCCAATTCACATTCAGACTTCCGGTGCGCGAGAAGCCATCTGGGGTATTCGTGCGAGGGCCGGTTTTGGTTACGAGCCGTTTCCGATCAGGCGAATTTTCTTGCGAACAACGTATCTAGCGAGAATTTGCCGCCGCCCTTGATGATCAGCGGGAGGAGTAAGGCCGCCCAGCTGAGATGGGTCGGCCAGGCATCGGGATAGACGAAAACCTCGATCACCAGCGTCATGCCGAGCAGGGCCAGCGCTGAAAAACGTGTGGCGAGGCCCAGAAACAGCAGACCTGAGAACAGGTGCTCGGATAGTGTAGCCGCCCATGCTGCGACAACGGGTGAAATCAGCGGCAAGTTGTATTCGCTGCGGAAGAGCTCGAACGTTTCGTCGGAGAGGGTGAACCAGCCCTCTACCTTGGTGCGGCCCGAAAGAAAGAAGATCGCGGCAATCGCCAGCCGGCCCAGCAGCAGCAGCCAGTTGTCGGCGGATTTGGACGGGATCTGCGAAGGATAAAGCAGATATTTGACGGGGGACATGGCGCAGCTCCGCTTTTGAAAGAAGTACCTGGCCGGTGCGTTACAGGGGGCTGAACGCGGTCCGGCCAGGCCAGGGGCTTCAGGCTCGAGGGGTCAGTGAGCCGAAGCCTTTGGGGGTCTTGATCGTGGTGCAGGTGCCAGCCTTGACCATTTTCCAGGCATTGCCCTGATAGTTGACGTGCGATGTGCCGGCGCAGCTCGTCCCTGCACCAGCCTTGCAATCGTTCTTGCCGGCCTTGGCGACGCCGTAGCATTTCTCGGTTGCCGGGGCGGCGGCATGGGCTGCGGCATTGCCGGTGAGCGCGATGGCGGCAGCAGCGGCCAAGGCGGCGTGGGTTGCTTTCATGATCTATTCTCGCTCTATTTCAGTTGGTGACGCGTGCGGTTTGTGGCCCTCACCCCTGCTATTCGGCGGCGGCACCGTGCAGGTTACGAAAAAAGTTTTTTCAGCATTTGGCTTGGTGCTGTAACCACGCGC
Organism: Novosphingobium sp.; assembly: GCA_031366845.1. GTDB lineage: Bacteria > Pseudomonadota > Alphaproteobacteria > Sphingomonadales > Sphingomonadaceae > Novosphingobium. The sequence goes on from JANLOZ010000207.1 coordinate 5,947, forward strand.
GAGCTTCGGCCGAATGGGTGCAGGACGGTTTATGCAGGCAAGCGAACAGCAATTGCGGATGTGGATGGTAAGCGGGCTTGGCGGTGATGCCGTTGCGCACACCACGCTGCTGCGCGTTTTGATGCCGGTACTCCGCCAATTTTTCCGCCGCCGCATGCCAGGGCAAGGCGATGCGATTGAAGATCTGGTTCAGGAGACGCTGATCGCCGTGCACAACCGCCGTGCCACCTATGATCCTGCAAGGCCGTTCACCGGCTGGCTGTTTGCCATCGCGCGCTACAAGATGATCGATCAATTCCGCGCGAACGGGCGGTTCTGCACGATCGAGGGCATGGAAGATATTCTGGCCAGCGAAGGCTTTGCCGAAGCCAGCGATGCGAGAGCCGATGTTGATCGTCTGCTGGGCGGCCTTTCACCCAAGCAGGAAGCGATGATCCGCGCGACGCGGATCGAAGGCCTGTCAGTGACCGAGGCAGCCGCACGCGCGCAGATCGGCGAATCCGACGTAAAAATATCCGTGCACCGCGGCCTTCGGCTGCTGGCGGAGCGGGTGAAGGATAGTTTGCGATGAACAGTGATGATCTGATCAACCAGCTTGTGCAGGATTTCCGGCCGGTGCCGCGCCATGCGCTGAGCTGGCGGCTGATCGCGGGGATTGCGTTCGGCGCGGTTATCTCGTTCGCGCTTGTGTTGCGGCTTGGTTTCCGTCCAGACTTGTGGATCGCAATGCACGGCTTCGCTTTCTGGATGAAGTGGATTTACACCGCCTCGCTGGGGCTCGGTGCCGTCGCGGCGACGATCAAGCTGGCACGGCCTGATACGCCGCCGATGGGCTGGTTGTGGGTGCTCGCCTTGCCGGTGCTGGGGCTTGCGGCGATCAGTATATTTGAACTTGCCAACACGCCGACCAGCCAATGGCTGGAAATGTGGCTGAGCAAGAGCTGGCAGGTCTGCTCGTCGCTGGTATTCCTGTTGGCGCTGCCGATCTTTGGCGGGTTGCTGTGGTCTTTCCGCAAGCTCGCGCCGACCCGGCTGCGCGCCGCTGGTGCCACCGCCGGGCTGACTGCGGGTGCCTGGGGTGCGACAATCTACTGCCTCCATTGCCCTGAGGTTTCAGCGATCTTCGTGCTGACCTGGTATACGCTGGGGATCGGTGCGGCTTCGCTGGTGGGGGCGCTGGCCGGGCCAAGGCTGCTGCGCTGGTAGCGATTAGAATCTATTCCACTTGCGTGGAATCGGCACCGGCCCGCTCCCCCGCCCGGCCACCCATAAGATATCCTGTCGGGTGGCCGGGCGGGGGAGCGGGCCGGTGCCGCATCTGTTTCAGT
>JANLOZ010000208.1:0-6293 GCA_031366845.1 Novosphingobium sp.
TGAAATCACGCTGCAACCGGGGCAGTGGGAAACCACGTTCAAGATGGACGCGATGGATAACGGCATTTCCGCCCCGCCCGCAGCAAAGGCTGCTATTGAGCGGGCGATGGCCAATGCGCGCACGGCCCTGACCTGTATCACGCCCGAGCAGGCCCAGGCCCGCAAAGGGGCGTTCATGCAGCATCAGGCAGGCTGCACATACCAGAACTTCACAATGGGCGGCGGCCACATCGAAGGCACGGCGACCTGCGATATGGCCGGGATCAAACGCACGATGAAAATGTCCGGGCAATACGGGCCAGACAATTACCAGATGCATGTCGATACCCGGATGCAACGACCTGGCGGTCAGAGCGTTAGTTCATCGATGACCATGACCGCGCGCCGGACCGGCGAATGCACCGGCAAGGAAGCGGGTTAGTCTGCAAGCGCAGTGACCGTTCATCGCGGGTTGTTTTTGCTGATGCCAGAAAGGGTTCGATGAACCGATTTGAGACCTTCCGCGCGGATGCTGCCGCGCGTCGCGATGCTTTTCGAACCGAACTCGCCCGGCGGACGGACCTCGCGCGCCAGTCCCCGCCCGAAGGCGTGCACGGCCCGTCATCGCGGCGAATCTGGGGAGAGCTTGGCAGCATTGCCCAGATGCGTTTCCGCGCGCCTGTGGTTGAAGCGGCGTTGCGCCCGCAACCGGTGATCCTGCTTCCCGGCTTTGGCTCTCATCCGGTGCGGATGCGCCATATGGAGCGCGCACTCGGCGCGGCGGGGCATGGGGTGGCCGATTGGGGCCTGGGATTCAATCTCGGTCCAACCCAGCAAAATTTTGCCTCGCTTCTCTCCCGGATTGAAGATGTTTCGCGAAGCCAGGGCGCGCCGGTTGCTTTGGTCGGCTGGAGCCTTGGCGGCCTGTTTGCGCGCGAAGCGGCAAAGATGCGTCCCGACCATGTCTCTCGGGTGATTACCATGGGCACGCCGTTTTCAGGCGATCGCCGGGCCAACAACGCCTGGCGTGCCTATCAGTTCGTTACCGGCCACAGCGTTGATGAACCGCCGATCCCTTGCGACTTCGCCGTCAAGCCGCCGGTGCCGACCACCGCGCTGTGGAGCCCGCGTGACGGGGTTGTTTCGCCGCGCTCGTCCTGCGGACGCAAGGGCGAACGCGATCATGCCGTAGCGCTGCGCTGCACGCATATTCGCTTCGCCTCTGATCCGATGGCCATCGCCGAAGTGTTGCGGCAGCTGGACCGGGTAGATTGAGTATAAACAAAGGGCCCCGCGGACGAATGTCCACGAGGCCCCGAGCGTGACGAAATTTGCGCGGTTAGTTGGCCAGGCCCTTCAGATCGCCCACCACGACCTCGTAAAGCCGGAAAATAATCCGCGTGGCGATGACGCCGGCAACGGCGATCAGAACATTGGCGAAAATCGCGGCAATATATCCGCCGACTTGCGGGATTGCCAACATCGCCGGACCAGCAATTCCCAGCCCCAGGGCAATTACGACGACACGGGTGAAGTCACCCTCGCCATAGCCAAACCCGGCGACGATACCGAGCAGCAGCAGCACCAGCGGAACCTGCGCCGGCAAGTTGGGAACGAATGCGGCGACGATAGCGATCAATATCGCAATTGCACGGGCGAGACCCGCGACCTTATTAAGCATGTGCCCTCTCCAATTTTTGATTTCCCCAGTTTGGAAAGCCGTCGCCATCCATCCGTGAGCCTACATAGTAACCGAATCGAACACAAATTTTATATTGCGCGGTAAACAATTGAAAATAAACACAATCGAAATTTTATCCGCGACGCATCTTAGCGATGGTTCGTGCAAATTGTGCGATAAGCTGCCCGCAGCATTGCCGCAGCATTTTTTGCGACGTCTATCAGTCCCGGATTTATGCCCGACAAAGGGCCTGGCAATTCGCTTGACATGCTGCGCTGCAACACTAGGTGCGGCGCCGGGCCACGCGGTCCCAACGCCGCGCGCGCTCTCTGTAAGGAGAGACTACAATGACTGCTTTAATGCCTGCGCGCAAACCTGCGCGTCCGTTCTTCTCTTCCGGTCCCTGCGCCAAGCCGCCGGGCTGGTCCGCCGAAAAACTTGCCACGCAATCGCTCGGCCGCTCGCACCGCGCCAAAATCGGCAAGACGCGCCTTCAGTACTGCATCGATCTGATGCGCGAGGTGCTCCAGCTTCCAGATACGCACCGCATCGGCATCGTCCCCGGATCGGACACCGGTGCGTTCGAAATGGCGATGTGGACGATGCTCGGCGCGCGCGGGGTTACGGCGCTGGCATGGGAAAGCTTCGGCGATGGCTGGGTGACCGATGCGGTCAAGCAACTCCAGCTCGAACCCACTGTGATCCGCGCCGACTATGGCCAGCTCCCCGATCTGGATAAGGTCGATTGGTCTGACGACGTGCTGTTCACCTGGAACGGCACAACCAGCGGCGTCCGCGTTCCCGATGGCGAATGGATTGCCGCTGACCGCGAGGGGCTTTCTTTCGCTGACGCCACCAGCGCGGTTTTCGCTTATGACATTCCTTGGGACAAGATCGACGTCGCCACCTTCTCGTGGCAAAAAGTGCTCGGCGGCGAGGGCGGCCACGGCGTGCTGATCCTCGGCCCCCGCGCGGTCGAGCGGCTGGAAAGTTACACCCCCGCATGGCCTTTGCCGAAGGTTTTCCGGCTGGTTTCCAAAGGCAAGCTCACCGAGGGCGTGTTCAAGGGCGAGACGATCAACACCCCATCAATGCTCGCGGTTGAAGATGCGATTTTTGCGCTCGAATGGGCGCAGAGCGTCGGCGGTGCAGAAGGCTTGCAGGCGCGTTGCACCGCCAATGCCAATGCCCTCGCAAAGATCGTCGCGGCGCGCGACTGGCTCGGCCATCTGGCGGTCGATCACGGCACCCGCTCCAAGACTTCGGTCTGCCTGACGGTCGAAGGTGCGGACGAAGCCTTCATCAAGGGCTTCGCCGCGCTGCTCGAAAAAGAAGGCGCGGCCTATGATATCGCCGGTTACCGCGATGCCCCGCCGGGCCTGCGCATCTGGTGCGGCGCCACGGTTGACACCGCTGATATCGAAGCGCTCGGGCCGTGGCTCGATTGGGCTTACGCAACGCTCACGCAGTAATGGTCATCCCCGCAAAAGCGGGATCGCTGACATCATTAATCCACCCCAGCGTCCGAAGGCCAGCGGTCTTCAGTCTATCCGGGGATCGTTCAAGGAACAATGCAATGACCAAACCCCGCGTACTCATTTCCGATAAGATGGACCCCAACGCCGCGCGCATCTTTGAAGAGCAAGGCTGCCAGGTCGATGTCATCACCGGCGAAACGCCCGAACAGCTGATCGCCCGCATCGGCGATTATGATGGCCTCGCGATCCGCTCGTCAACCCGCGTGACCAAGGAAATTCTCGCCGCCGCCAAGAACCTCAAGGTCATCGGCCGGGCTGGAATTGGCGTTGATAATGTCGATATTCCGGCAGCTTCGGCCCAGGGCGTGGTCGTCATGAACACGCCGTTCGGCAATTCAATCACCACTGCCGAACATGCCATCGCGCTGATCTTCGCGCTTGCCCGCCAGATCCCCGAAGCCAACGCGCAAACGCAGGCGGGAACCTGGCCGAAGAACGGTTTCATGGGCGTCGAAGTTACCGGCAAGGTGCTCGGGCTGATCGGCGCGGGCAATATCGGCTCGATCGTCGCCTCGCGCGCGCTGGGCCTGCGCATGAAGGTCGTCGCCTTCGATCCATTCCTCACCGAAGAACGCGCGATCGAAATGGGGGTCGAAAAGGTCGAGCTTGATGGCCTGCTGGCGCGCGCCGATTTCATCACGCTCCACACCCCGCTCACCGATCAGACACGCAATATCCTGAGCAAGGAAAACCTCGCCAAAACCAAAAAAGGCGTGCGGATCATCAACTGCGCGCGCGGTGGTTTGATCGATGAGGTAGCGCTGAAGGAAGGGCTGGATTCGGGCCACATCGCTGGTGCCGCGCTTGATGTGTTTGTTTCCGAACCGGCCAGGGAGAGCCCTCTGTTCGGCACACCCAATTTCATCTGCACGCCGCACCTTGGGGCGAGCACAACTGAAGCCCAGGTCAATGTCGCGCTGCAAGTGGCTGAGCAGATGGCGGACTATCTGGTCAACGGCGGTGTCACCAACGCGCTCAACATGCCGAGCCTGTCCGCCGAGGAAGCGCCAAAGCTGCGCCCCTATATGGCGCTGGCCGAAAAGCTGGGCAGTCTTGTCGGCCAGCTCACCACCAGCACCATCCAGCGCATCTCGATCCACACCGAAGGCGCAGCGGCAGAGCTCAATGCCAAACCCATAGTGGCCGCCGTTCTCGCGGGGTTTCTGCGGGTGCAGTCAGATTCGGTCAATATGGTCAACGCGCCGTTCCTCGCCAAGGAACGCGGGCTCGAGGTGCGCGAGGTCAAGACCGAAAAGGCCGGCGATTACCACACAATGATCCGCGTTTCGGTGAAGACCGACGTGGGCGAACGCTCGGTGGCGGGCACACTGTTCTCGAACAGCGAACCGCGGCTGGTCGAACTGTTCGGCATCAAGGTGGAAGCTGAACTGTCCGGCCCGATGATCTACATCGTCAATGAAGATGCGCCCGGTTTCATCGGCCGTATCGGCACACTGCTCGGTGAAAACAGCATCAATATCGGCACCTTCAACCTCGGAAGGCGAGAGGCTGGTGGCGAGGCGATCCTGCTGCTCTCGGTCGATAGCCCGGTGCCGCCGCCGGTGCTCGAGGCGGCGCGCGCAGTTCCAGGCGTCAAGCGGGTAATGGCGCTGGCGTTTTAGGGCCAGCGATCCCCGCTTGCGCGCGGATGACGAAAGTCTAAAGGCGCAGCTCATGGATACCGACCGCGACCTGCTGCCCGAAGGGCTCGAAGACCGCCTGCCCGCCAGCGCTGCCGTCGCCGCGCGGGTCAGCCGTGCGGTGCTCGATGTGCTAGATGGCCATGGCTATGACCGGGTGCAGACCCCGAGCATCGAGTTCGAGAAATCGATGGCGAGCCGAATGTCGGGCGTGCAGCCTCGCCGGATGTTCCGCTTTGTTGATCCCGCGAGCCTGCGGACTTTGGCGCTGCGCAGTGACATCACCGTGCAGGTCGGCCGGATGGCCGCAACCGGCCTCGCCGCCGCAGCCCGCCCGCTACGTCTATGCTATGCCGGGCAGGTGCTGACGATCAAGGGCGATGGGCTCGACCCTACGCGCGAACGTCTGCAACTGGGTGCCGAGCTGATCGGGACCGACAGCGTTGCCGCAGCGGGCGAGATCGTCGCGGTTGCCATCGAGGCGCTGCAGGCCGCCGGAGCACGCGGAATTTCGGTCGATTTCACCCTGCCTGATCTGGTCGACAGGCTGGCGGTGAAGGCGCTGCCGCTCGCCGCAGACAAGATCGAGGCGGTGCGGCGCGAACTGGATGCCAAGGATGCCGGCGGGCTGGTCGCAGCGGGCGGTGCAGACTATCTGCCGCTGCTCACCGCCATCGGACCGTTTGATGCGGCGATTGAAAAGCTCGCAGCGATTGATGCGGGCGGGGCTCTCTCGGGCCGGATCAAGGCCCTGCGGGAAATCGCCGCGCGCGTTTCCGGCATGGCCCGCGTGACCCTCGATCCATCCGAACGCCACGGCTTTGAATATCAGTCATGGCTGGGCTTCACGCTCTACGCAGAAGGCTTGACCGGTGCTCTGGGCCGAGGCGGTACATATGCGATACTCGGTGCAGCAGGCGCTGCACAGGAACCGGCGATCGGCTTTTCGCTCTATCCCGATCCGCTGATCGATGCGCAGGCGGCGGCGGACGAACCGCGGCGGGATAGGCTGTTCTTGCCGCTCGGCCATGATGCGCAGATAGCCGCGCGACTGCGCGCGATAGGCTGGCGGACGGTGGCGGCGTTATCGAGTGGCGATGCTGCCGGGGCGCTGAGGTGCACGCATAGGCTGGATGGGGCAGAGGCGGTGCCGGTTTAGAGCTTACTCTCGAAATTGTGGGCGCCTTGTTTTTGTGATAATGGCGAGCGACCAGGCAGCCACCAATTGCGCCTAAAATTCTAGGGTCAGGACCTATTAACCGCACCTTCGCGGTTTGAGTCAAAATGGCCTGTCGCGAGGAGGGAAGGCGCAGGAATATCCGTATATTTCAAGACTTCTCGACGCTGCGAGAGGCCATTTTGGCCAAATCCTGAAAGGACGTCGGAATGGCTTCCATCTCGAACCGAAATCCGCTTGGAAAGGCAATAAGCCTTCCCGGCGCGAATTTCCGTCCG
>JANLOZ010000215.1:0-27287 GCA_031366845.1 Novosphingobium sp.
ATCGCGCCGGGCACGACCACCACGGAAATTTTTGCCGACATGAAGAGCAAGGGCCAGCCTGGCTGGGATGAATTCTTGCCCCCGATGGTGCCCGATGACATTGCCAAGGCGATCATGTTCATGTGCGAGCAGACGGGCAACGCCAATGCTGCCCGGATGCACATCTATGCCACTTCGGAAGGCTTCTGATCAGTCCAGCCTGCCATAGGCTGACATATCGAAGGGATTGAACGGTTCCCCCCGGCAGGCCTTGCCGATCCAGTCGGCATCCATGAGCGCCGCACGGCCGATCGCCACCAGATCGAACTCACCGGCGGTAAAACGTCGGACCACTTCGCCCAGATTGTCGATAGCCGCAGTCGGCTCCAGGAATGAGCTTTGCAGATCCTTGTCAAAACCGATGCCGCCCACCGTCATCACCGGCTTGCCGCCCAGTTTGCGAACCCAGCCCGCCAGACCCATGTCCGATCCTGCAAAAGCCGGAGCATCGAAATGCCTGGTCGACACGTCGAAAATGTCAACGCCGGCATCGGCCAATGCGCCCACGATCAGGGCCAGATCCTCAGGGGTTTCCGCCAGTTGCGCATCATAGTCCTGCAACTTCCACTGTGAAATGCGATAGATGATCGGCTTGTCCGCTGGAATAATCCGGCGGACCGCCCGAACCACTTCGCGTGCCAGCCGGGCGCGCCGCAGGCTGTCACCGCCCCACTGGTCAGTCCGCCGGTTGGTGCATTCCCATAGAAAGCTGTCGAGCAAATACCCGTGCGCCCCATGCAGGGCGATGGCATCAAAGCCCAGTTCATGTGCCAAGGCTGCACTGCGCGCGAATCCTGCTATGATATCAGCAATATCGGAATCACTGGCTGGAACACCCGGCTGTTTCACAGCCATCAGATAGTCGGGTGGCACCATGGCCTTGTCGAGGGGGCCCCAGATACCGGACGGACTGATCGAGGGTTCATCGGGGTGCGGGCCGGTTCCGGAAAGGCGGATTGGCCCCATGTGCCACAGTTGCGGCGCAATCTTGCCGCCCGCTGCGTGGACAGCATCGACCACAGTTTTCCAACTGGCCAGCGCCGCATCACCATACATCAACGGCAGCGCCGGGCCGCCTGTGGTGCCATCTCCGAGTGCCGCCGGGTGATCCGGGCCGACACCTTCGGTGATGACCAGCCCCATGTGCGCACGGCGGGCGTAGTATTGGGCAACGGCCGGCAGTGGCACGCCGTCCGGGCTGAAATTGCGCGTCATCGGCGACATGACAAAGCGGTTCGCCGTGGTCAGCGAGCCACAAGTGAAAGGCGTAAACAGGGGTTCCAGCTCTCGGTGCATGGGAGTCCTCACAGCTGTGCATCGCGCTGCTTCGCTGCAGTTGGCGGTGCGATAACCTTCCCCAAGAAAGGCGTTACCGCATACCAGACTCAGGCGGGCACAACCTTGAGCGCCGATTGCGGGCAGGCATCCGCCCCTTCGCGCGCCAGGGCTTCCAGACCTTCTGGCACGATCTCGTCGTCAACATAGACCATGCCATTTTCATCGAGCTTGTAGACGTCAGGACAGATGTCCGCACAGACACCATAGCCGCAGCACGCCGGCTTATTGATCACTACCTTGAGCTTGCCCGCTTCGGACATGGAAAACTCCTCTCACCACCTTGATGGCGTGCAACTTACACCTTGAACATATTTCATTCAATATGTATAACGCGAATCAACGAGAAAATCTGGCTGAGGAGAAGATCACCATGTTGCAGCAAGCAAGCCTGGTCCTGCGTGACGGAACCACCCTCGACGATCTGATCATGCGCGATACCAACGAAGTGTCGCTGCGCGTGATGAACGACGAAGAGCTTTATGCCCACGAGATGGAGCGGATCTTCGCCAAAACCTGGCTGCTGCTGGGGCATGAAAGCGAAATTCCATTGTCTGGCGATTTCATTGTCCGCGACATGGCTGAAGACAATGTCATCATTGCCCGCGACCGCGACGGCAATGTCAACGTCTCGCTCAATGTCTGCCCCCATCGCGGGATGCGCGTCTGCACCGCAGAGGCAGGTAACAAGCCCATCCACCAGTGCATATATCACGGCTGGGCGTTTAAGCCTGATGGCGATTTTATCGGTGCGCCGGTTGAGCGCGAGAAAATGCACGGCAACGATGTCGATAAGAAAACGCTGGGGCTGAAAAAGGCGCGTGTCCATGTTTATGGCGGCCTGATATTCGCCACGTGGAATATCGATGGCCCTTCGTTCGACGAATTCCTGGGCGATTCAAAGTATTATTTCGACCAGCTTTTCTGCCGCACAGATAGCGGCCTCGAGCTGCTCGGCCCGCCGCAACGATTCATTGTGCCGTGCAACTGGAAAATCCCCGGCGAGCAATCGGCTTCGGATGGCTTCCATACATTGACGCTTCACCGCTCGCTTATGGAAGGCGGCATCATGGGGGGCACGGCAGAATCGATTTATGACCAGGCCCCGGGCATGTACGGGGTCGATGTATCCTGCGAGCAAGGCCATTCGCTTCGCTGTCTCGAAGCAGCGCAGACCTTCAAGATGTTCTCCGATATCAGTTTTGAAGGCAAGTCGGTTGAAGAGCGGTTGCATATGTTGCCGCCGCCGGGAATTACACCAGACCTCATACCGCAGTTGTTCAAGAACCTGTCCGCAGATCAGGTCGAGCAATTGGCGACGATCCCGCCGCAGGTGGGTGGCATATTCCCTAATGTGCTGGTGCTGTTCATCTTTGCCCCGCGCATGGATGGCGGCTCATCGGGCGCACTCGCGCTGCACACCTATGTTCCCAAGGGACCGGGCAAGGTTGAATTCCTCAATTTCATTTTTGCGGAAAAAGATGCTCCCGAACAGGTCAAGCGCGACATGCTGCAAAACTCGGTCCAGCAATCCGGGACCTCGGGCACAATCGAGCAGGATGATGCGGATGTCTGGCCACAGATCATGCGCAATGCGCGCGGCGCGGCATCAAAAACCATGACACTCAAATATAAGGCGCTGCATGGCCATGAGCGGCCTGAAGGCTGGAAGGGCAATGGTCTGCTTTATCCGGGTTTTACCAAGGATGACACGCAGTGGAACTGGTGGCTGGCCTATCACAAACTGATGAGCGAAGCCTGAGAAGCGCGGGAGAATATTGATATGACCTGGATTACCAAATCAACCGCCGCCCCCGATTCCGCCACCATCCTGCGCGGGCTTTCCTCGCGCAAGCGGGTGCCTCTGGGCTCGGAAATTTACAATCGCCTGCTCGAAACGCTTTATGACGAGGCCGCCGCGCTTGATGAGCGCCGGTTTGATGACTGGACCGCTATGCTGGCGCAGGATCTGCTCTATCAGGCACCGATCCGGCTCACTCGCACCGGGCCCAACCGTGATCGCGATGTGGCGCGGACCATGTTCCACTTCGATGATGATTACGCCTCGATCCTGATGCGCACCGGCCGCCTGCAGAAGAGCGCATGGGCTGAGGATCCGCCATCACGCTGCCGCCGTTTCATCACCAATGTCCGCATTGGCGAGTGCGAAGCCGTCGGCGAATACGAAGTCGTCAGCTATCTGTATCTTGAGCGCAGCCGGGGCGACAATCCCGACACTGAACATATGACCGCCGAACGCCGCGATCTGTGGCGAGACGTCGATGGTGTTTACAAACTGGCGCGCCGCGAGATCATTGTCGATCAATCCGTGCTCAACATGTCTAATTTTGCCGTGTTTCTCTAGTTCCATGGCCAGCTCGCCCCCGCCCTCGATTGTCGTGGTTGGCAGCGGACTGGCCGGATTCGGCGTGCTGCGCGAGTTGCGCCGGCTTTCGCCCGACGCCAGGTTGACTTTGGTTACACTGGAAGATGGGCATTTCTATTCAAAGCCCGCACTTTCAACGGCTCTGGCCAAGGGTAAAACAGCTGACACGCTGATCACCGCGAATGCTGAAAAGATCGCCGCCCAGTTGAAACTGGATGTTCGCGCCGGGCGCGCGGCGGAAGCCATCGATCGGGCTGGCAAGACGCTGCTCACCACTGGAGGGCCGGTGCCCTATGATGCTCTGGTGCTGGCGATGGGGGCATCGCCGATACGCCCTCCCCTTGAAGGCGACGCGGTGCACCGGGCAATCTCGGTCAACCAGCTCGATGACTATGCCCGTTTCCGCCAAGAGCTGCGCGATGGCGCGCGTATCCTGATCATGGGCTCGGGCCTTGTCGGCACCGAATTTGCCAATGACCTGATCTCCACCGGCTACCGCCCCGTGGTTGTGGACATGCTTCCCCTTCCCCTTGCGCAACTGGTGCCGCCTGCCGTGGGTGAACTGGTGCGCGATGTTCTGGCCGCAGAAGGTGTCGAATGGCATCTGGGACGCAAGATCGCAGCGATCAATTGCACGGGCAATAGCACGGGCGATGCGCCCGGTTATGTCGCCACGCTTGACGATGGCTCGCTGATCGAGGCTGATCTGGTGCTCTCCGCTTTAGGTCTGCGCCCCAATGTCGCGCTGGCGGGGGAGGCAGGTCTGGATATCGGCAGCGGAGTTGCGGGCGGCATCAAGGTCAACGAATTTGGCCAGACCAGCGATCCCCACATCTTCGCGATTGGTGACTGCGCCGAATATCAGCACGGCCTCTCAGCCTATGTAACACCGATCATGGCGGCAGCGCGCGGGATTGCGCCTTCGGCCTTGGGCACTCCCACCGCAATCCGCTTCCCGCCGCTGTCGGTGCAGGTGAAAACCACGCTGCTGCCGATCAACGTGCTGCCGCCATTGCGCAGCGCCGATGGTGCATGGCGCTGTCTTGAGCACGATGCGCAAGGATCGAAGCACCTGTTCGTCGATACAGGCGGGATCGTTCGCGGCTATGTGCTGACACACGACAAGTGCGAAGAGCGCATGGCAATGGACGCAAAAGTGGGAGAAACTGCATGAGCCGCTTACTTGAAGGAAAAGTCGCGATTGTCACCGGCGGAGCCAAAGGGCTCGGCCATGGCATTTCGCGCGCGCTTGCCAAGGAAGGCGCTTCGGTGCTTATCAGCGGTCGCGACGGCGCAGCGACTGCAGCTGTCGCAGCGGAAATTGAACGAGATTTTGGTACGAAAGCCATCGGCATAGCCGCAGACTCAGGTATCAAGGAAGACGTTCTGGGGATGGTGCAGCGAACGGTCGATACGTTTGGCGGCCTCGATATTCTTGTCAATAATGCCTCACTTCTCTCGGCCGGTGTGCTTCTCGAGGACAAAACCGATGAGATGCTGCGCCGGACTCTGGAAATCGGCATCTGGGGCAACTGGTGGGCGATGCAGGCCGCGTTCCCGCATATGAAGGCGCGCGGCGGTGGATCGGTGATCAACTTCAGCTCGATAGATGCGCAAACCGGTGCCTGGCTGCACGGCGATTACAACATCAACAAATTGGGCATCGTTGGGCTGACGCGCAGCGCGGCGGTGGAATGGGGCCGTTTCAATATTCGGGTTAACGCTATCGCACCCACCGGGCTCGGGCAGGTTTTTGCAAAATTGGTCGATGAAGTTCCCGGGTTCATGGAAACTGTTGTCGCATCAAATCCGCTGAAGCGCGCCGGCGACCCCGAAAAGGATATCGGCCCCGTGGTCGTCTTCCTCGCCTCGGAAATGTCGCGCTTTGTCACTGGCGAGATGATCAATGTCGATGGCGGGCAGAACCTGCCAGGCTACGTCAGCATCCCGCACAATCTGGACGAGCTGGAAAAGGGCTCCGCATGAGGCTCGCCGCTGCCCTGATTGAGGAAGAAGTTGCTCCCGAAGTCGAGCTGTCACCCAGCGTGATCCGCATTCTCAGCGGCGCTCTGGATGCCATTGCCGCGCGCGGCGCGAAACGGCTTTCGATGAGCGATATCATTGATGCCAGCGGTGTTTCACGCGGTACGCTTTATCGCTATTTCTCCAACAAGGATCAGGTGCTCTCGGCGGTCGCGGAATTCGTCTGCACTGGCTTCGAAACCGGCATTCGCGAAGCTGGCAAAGGGATCGCTGACCCGATCCTGCGGCTGAAGGCGGTGATGAAATTCTACGCCAGCTATACCGATGAAAACTCTCCCGCCCGCGTGTTCGAAGTTGAACCCGCCTTCCACCTCGCTTTCTTCCGCAGCCGCTTTTCGCGTTACAAGCAGGCTGTCAACGACGCACTTGAGCCAACGTTTGACTATCTCGACAAACTTCTGGGCGAACCGATGAACCGCGATGCCTTCGTCGAAGGCCTCGTTCGCAACCAGTTGAGCACGCTGCTGATTCCCGCCAGCGATCAATGGAAACAGCTTTGGAATGACACGGCAGACAACATCCAGAAATGGGCGTTGGCGATTGCTGCCTCACGAACTTGAGCAGAAAAGGAACATGACAATGGCCACTGCAGCGCAGCTTGACAGGAGTGATCTCAATAGCTTTGCCGACAAGGCAACCGCTGATGCCATGGTGGCCAAGGCAAAAGAGCTGCGGCCCCTGCTGATGGCCGAAGCTGCTGCAGGTGAAGCGCAACGATCACCCACCAAAGCGGTCGAGCAGGCGCTGAACGCAAATCAGATGCTCAGCGCTCTGCTGCCCAAGCGGCTTGGCGGCATTGGCCTGTCGTTCACCGATTTCTGCCGCATGCAGATAGAGATGGCCAAGGGCGACCCTGCCATCAGCTGGGTGGTGCAAATCATTAACGGCACCAGCTGGGTGACCAGCCTGGCCCCCGACAGCGTTCAGGATGCCGTTTTCGGCAATGGCCCGGTAGCGGTCTGTGGCGCCTACAATCCTCCGGGCATAGCTCGCAAGGTTGATGGCGGCTGGATCATCAACGGGGCCTGGCCCTATACCTCTGGCTCGCGTCAATCGACTTGGGCGCAGCAGGGCGTGGTGCTGGAGGGTTATGAAGGCCCGGTCGTTCCCGGTATTTCGATGTGCTACATTCCCTTCTCTGACTTGACGATCAAGGACACCTGGTACGTTACCGGCATGCAGGGAACCGGTTCGGACACCAGCGTTGCCAAGGACGTGTTTATCCCCGACGGCCAGATGGTGCTGATGGACGAGCGCGCCGGACAGATTGACCGGACCAAGCGCCATTTCGGTGCCCCGTCAGACCTGTTGCCCGTGGTTCCTGTCGTTCGCACAACCGGCATAGCCCAGCTGATCGGCGCTGCCGAGGCCATGCTCGAAATCGTCCGTGACGAGGCTGGCAAGAAGCCCGTTCTCACCACATTGATTGCTCCGCGCACCAATTCCGGGGCCTTTATGCGCGATCTGGGTGAAGCTGCGGCGATGATCGACACCGCCAAGCTGATCCTGTTCCATCTGGTTGGTGAATTTGACCGGGTCGGTTTGAGCGATGGCGCACTGGCTCTGGATGAAAAGGCGCGCCACCGCGCCCAGTGCGCCCAAATGATCAAGCTGGTCCATTCGGCTTCGGAATCGCTGATGTTTCAGGCCGGATCGTCGGCGTTCTCACTCGACAAACCGATCAGCCGCTACTGGAAGGATGTTTCGATGGGACTGCGCCACATCCAGAACATACCGACGATCGGCTATGAAATCTATGGCCGTAACATCGCTGGCGGTGACATGATTTCCCCGCCCGGTGCTTACTGATCCGCGATCAGGCGCGTTCGGAAGAAATCAAGAATCTCGTCGCGCGCCTGAACCGTCGGTTGGCCAACTTCGTCGATCAAATGCAGCGTCACGACGCTATGCGGCATCTTCAGCGGTGCATCGGGGTTGGCGGCTGAATCGGGCAGGACCTTGCCGATAAACCGATCCCCCAGCGCATCGCTGTAGGCTGTGAACCGCTCGGCACGGCAGAAACGGTCACCCTCGAAGCGATAGGCCAACACGGTCAGGTCTTCCGCATCCATGCGCTTCTTGACCGCTGCCAGTTCATCGGGGTCGATCGCCAGCCCCGAAGGATTGTGCATCGGCATGGAGGGCTGCGACATCACCGGCGCAATGACCGACTTTTCGAGCATCATCGACAGCGCGAAATTGCCGGTGAAGCACATGCCGATCGCGCCCACGCCCTTGCCGCCGCATTCGTTGTGCGCTTCTGCCGCCAGTGCTCGTAGCCACTGCGTAACCGGGCTGGAGGCATTGCTGGCAAAGGCGCGGAATTCCTTGCTGATGCAGGCGCGCGCCAGTGTGGCCATGGCTTTGGCGTTGCCCGGCAGCACGCCATCTTCGCCGAACAGCGATGGCATGAAGACTGTAAGTCCGGCATCGCGCACCCAGCGGGCGAACCGCGCAACATAGGGGCTGATACCAGGAATTTCCGACATGACGATCACAGCCGGTCCGGATCCCGAAACGTAAACGCGCTTGGTTTTGCCCAGCAGCGTGATTTCGCGCTTGTCGAAATCGTCGAGAGCGTCCCTGAAACCCGGATCAATATCGGCCATAGCTAATCCCTTTTACATCAGACGATACGGCAGGCATCCTCGAAGTCGAGCCGCGGATTGCGCGGAAACAGGCTGTCGTGGCGGCCATAGCCCAGCGCGCAGATGAAATTGGCCTGCCAGCGGCCATCGGGAAAGAAGGCGGCATTGAGCTTTTCCGCGTCGAAGCCCGACATCGGCCCGCAATCAAGCCCCAGTGCCCGCGCCGCGATCATAAGATAGGCGCCCTGCAATGGCACATTGCGCGCCAGCATATCGGCTATCAGCGCGTCCTTGCCGGCAAACACCGACTGGTAATCGCGCGAAGGAAACAGCTTGGGCATTTCATCGTAGAAGCGGCTGTCACCCGCGACAATAACCGTAACCGGCGCAGAGGCCACCTTGGCGACATTGCCCGCGCTGACGCACTCGCCCAACCGCGCCTTTGCCTCTGGCGATGCAACAAAGACAAAGCGCGCCGGGCAGGAGTTGGCCGCAGTTGGCCCCCATTTCACATGGTCATAGAGTTCGCGCAGCAGCTCAGGCGAAACCGACCTGTCCTGGTATGTATTGAAAGTTCGCGCATCGCCAAAAAGCTGGTTTAGCGCGATCACCACACAAGCGGCAGTTTGTCGGGCTGAATGATACCGCCGGTATGGGTCTTGACGACGTAGCCATCCTGAATGCGGAACGGCGGAATGGTTTTCAGGAATTCCTCCAGGGCAATGCGCATTTCGCGCCGCGCCAGATGCATCCCGACGCACAAGTGCGGCCCATAACCAAAGCTGAGATAGCGTGACTTGCGCCCCAGCCTTACCGTGCCGGGATCATCATAGGCATCGGGATCATGTCCCGCCAGACAGGTCGCCAGCGCCACCTTGTCACCTGGCTGAAACGTGACGCCATTAATCGTTACTGTGTTCTTGCAGGTCCTGAAGGTGGTGACCGCAGGATATACCCGCATCATCTCCTCGATTGCATCCATGATCATTTCTGGATTGGCCCGCAGCGTCGCCTGATCTTCAGGATGGGTAGCCAGATGGCGAAACTGCCACGCCATGTTGGTTGAAACGGTATCCATCCCACCAATGAACAGGTTGAAGGTGAATCCCACCAGTTCGTCATCGGTCAGCGGACGGCCTTCGATCTCGGCGGTAACGCCATAGCTGATCAGATCGCTGCCAGGATTAGCCTTTCGGTCGGCAATCTGCTCGCGCAGGTACGTCACGACCTTGCGGGTACTTTCAGCGATCTTGCCAAGATCATTGGTGTGGAGCAGGTCCATTTCCCATTCGAGGAACGTGGCGACCATGGTTTGAGGCAGGCCCATCAGTTCAAGGAACACCTTGATGGGAAATTCGAAGGCGAAGTCCCCGACGAATTCGCATGATCCTTTTGCCAGTATCGAAGCGCAATAATCCTGCGCATATTGCCGGATTTTTCCATCCAGCTTGTTGATTTCCTTGGGCGTGAACAGTGGGTTGACGAACTTTCGATAGAGCGCGTGCATTGGTGGATCAGTTTCCGCCGGCAGTGAACTCCAGGTCTCGCCCACCAGCATGGCGAATGGCGCAAAATCCTTGTTCGAGAAGTTTTCGGTGTCAAAATAGATCGTTTCCAGGTCTTCCACCCGCCGCACGATCCACGAAGGCGTGCCTCCGGGATAGGCATCGAGCGAATAGAACACCGGCGGCATGGTTTTGTGAATATGCGGGATGGTCGTCTCGAACGGATTTTCATCAACCAATCCGCCCATCTTGATGGGATAATCGAGCACCAGTTCCCTGGGAACGTGAGGCGGCGCCTCGGTTACTTGAGCACCCAGCATCGGAATTCCTCCATCATGATCATCATCGTTCCAACATGGCTACCATTCAGCCTGCCCCCGCCTACCTGCTTAAGGATAGGGTGGCGGTAAAAAATCGAACGCTTGGGCAAATGGGGTGATGCGGCGCGCCGCTGGCTCTGATGCAGCCACTGGCAAACATGCCTTCAGACAGGTTTGCATGCAGTCAGGGCAGGCTATCAGCGTAGCGTTCAGGGCGACGCAGTCCGAGGGGCTTCCAGCGGCAACCCCTTCGGGGCGGGCCGATTTTGGCCCAGCGCTGCTTTGCTCGCCAGTCCCTGTGCGAAGGCTTGGCTCCTTCCTCGCGCCTTGCGCTGAGCAAAAATCGGCTCCGTCATGGTGTGCAAATGCCGGGCAAACGAGCCTGAACGCTTCAGCTTAAATCCGCACCATCAAATGCCGGGGCCAAACACCTAAAGCGTCTTGATAATTGCTGAGAAATCCACCGCGCCATTCCCCGCGGCGGTGAATGCTTCGTAAAGCTGCTTCGCGCGCTGCCCCATCGGCACTTCACTGCCCGCGCTCGCCGCCGCATCCATCGCAAGCCCCAGATCCTTGAGCATCAGCGCAGAGGCGAAACCGCCTTGATAGCCGTTGTCCGCCGGGCTGATCGGGCCAACGCCGGGAACCGGGCAATAGCTTGTCATCGACCAACACTGCCCCGATGAAACCGACGAAATATCATAGAATTTCTGCAGGTCGAGCCCCAGCTTTTCCGCCATGGCAAAGGCCTCGCAAGTGCCGATCATCTGGATGCCGAGCAGCATATTGTTGCAGATCTTCGCTGCCTGCCCGGCCCCGCTCGCGCCGGCGTGGATCACGGTCTTGCCCATCGCCGAGAGGATCGGCTCGGCGCGGGCAAATGCCTCGTCACTGCCTCCGACCATAAAGGTCAGCGTGCCGGCATTGGCCGCCGCGATGCCGCCTGAGACGGGTGCATCGACCATGGCGTAACCGGCGATATCGGCAGCCCCGGCAACCTTGCGCGCAGTGGCCACATCGATGGTCGAGCAATCGAGCAGCAGCGCGGAAGCGGGTGCAGCGCCGATTACGTCTGCGCAATAGACGGCATCGACAATCTTGCCGTTGGGCAACATCGACACGACCGCATCAACCCCCTGCACTGCCTCGCGTGCGGCAGAAAAGGTTTCGCACCCATTGTCTTTGGCGTGGGTCAAGGCATCTGCGGATAGATCAAACGCACGAACCTGATGCCCGGCTTTGACCAGATTGGCAGCCATCCCGCCGCCCATGTTGCCGAGGCCGATGAAAGCTATTTTCATGCGATTAACACCCCTTCCACACGCCCGCGCGCTTCTCGACAAATGCGGCCATGCCTTCGGCCTTGTCTTCGGTCGCGGTGAGCAGCTGGAACAGGCGGCGTTCGTGGGTGAGGCCCTGATCGAGCGTCGTTTCAAAGGCGGCGTTCACCGCCTCCTTGTTGGCGATCACGGCGAGCGGCGGCATCGCGGCAATGGCAGCGGCGGTTTTCACCGCTTCGGCCATCAGATCAGCGAGCGGCACCACGCGGCTGACGAGCCCCGAGCGCTCAGCCTCGGCGGCATCCATCATCCGGCCGCTCAGGCACATGTCCATCGCCTTGGCCTTGCCCACGGCTCTGGTCAGTCGCTGCGATCCGCCCATGCCGGGCAGCACCCCGAGCTTGATTTCGGGCTGGCCGAACCTGGCATTTTCCGATGCGATGATGAAATCCGCCATCATCGCCAATTCGCAACCGCCACCGAGCGCGAAGCCGTTCACCGCCGCGATCCAAGGCTTGCGGGTCTGCTTGACGAGATGGCTGGTCCACTTCGAAAAGAAGTCTTCTGAATAGAATGCGGCTGTCGGCTTGTCGGCCATTTCCTTGATATCCGCGCCCGCCGCGAAGGCCTTTTCGCCCGACCCGGTGATTACCGCGCAGCCCTGCGAAGCATCGGCTTCGAAAGCGGCGAAAGCATCGATCAGCTCAGCCAGAACCTGTGTGTTGAGCGCATTGAGCGCCTGCGGGCGGTTGAGTGTCACCACAGTAACAGCGCCCTGCTGTTCGACGAGGATGGTTTCATAGCTCATAGCGGTTTCCACTCATTTTCTGGTTCAAGGGGAGCGAAGATTGAATCGATCAGCGCATCGCTGACGCCCTCTGGCGTGGCGGGATCCCACTTGGGATCGTTGGTCTTGTCGATAATCAGCGCGCGCACGCCCTCGGCAAAGTCAGGCCGGGTGAGCACGCGCGCGGCGATGCGGTATTCCATCACCATATTGGCGGCAAAATCTGCGCAGCCAAGGCTGTCATGCAACTGGCGCAGAGCAACCTTGCAGGTCTGCGGGCTCTTGGTGCGCAGCGCCGCCAGTTCCTTCGCCGCCCATTCGCTGTCATCGGCGGCCAGGCTCGCGAGAATGTCCTCAAAACGTTCCGATGCGAAATGGCGCGCGATCCGCCCGGCGTTGGCCGCGATCCGGGCCTCTGGCGGCGTGGCGGAAAGCGCTGACAATACCCCGCCCGGTTCATGGCCGGCAATGATCCGCGCTTTGGCCTCGGCCAGATCGGCAGCTTGCAAATAGTGTGTCGCCAGCCCCGCCCACAGGCACTCTGCGCCATCAAGCCGGGCGCCAGTCAGCGCGAGGAACTGGCCCATGCGGCCGGGCAGTCGCGACAGGTGCCAGCCGCCGCCGACATCAGGAAACAGCCCGATCCCGGTCTCGGGCATGGCAAAGCGCGTGTTCTCGGTGCCTACGCGAAACTTCGCAGGCTGTGAAATGCCAACGCCGCCGCCCATGACAATGCCATCGACAAAGGCCACCACTGGCTTGGGATAGGTCATCAGCAAATTGTTGAGCTGGTATTCCTCATAGAAGAATTGCAGCCCCGAAACCCCGCCGTCATTTATTGCCGAATCGCGAAGAAAGGCAATGTCACCCCCGGCACAAAATCCGCGCCCCTCGCTGTGATCGATAATCACCACTTTGACCGCCGGATCATCGCGCCAGGCGAGCAGTGCCTCGGTCATCGCATGGTCCATGCCTTGCGTCAGCGCATGGATCGCCGTGGGCCGGTTGAGCGTGAGGAAGCCTGCAACCCCTTCGTGGTGGACGATCAGCTCGTTCGTCTGCCCGGCCACAGTGCTCACTTGAGCAGGTCCCGGCCAATGATCATCTGCATCACTTCGTTGGTGCCTTCAAGAATGCGGTGCACGCGCAGGTCACGCCAGAATCGTTCGATCGGATAGTCCTTGAGGTAGCCATAACCGCCGAACATCTGCAGCGCCTTGTCAACAATCTCGCTGCCGCTGTCGGTTGCCAGTTTCTTGGCCATGGCGGAAAAGCGTGACTTGTCGGGCGCACCCGCGGTTACTTTGGCCGCGGCGAGATAGAGCAGCGCGCGCGCCGCCTCCAGATCGGTCGCCATATCGGCGAGCTGGAACTGGGTGTTCTGAAATGCCGCAATCGGTTGGCCGAACTGGCTGCGATCCTTCACATAGGCGACCGCCTCGTCCAGACACCGCTGCGCCCCGCCGAGCGAACAGGCGCCGATATTGACCCGCCCGCCATCAAGCCCGGCCATGGCGAACTTGAAGCCATCGCCTTCATCGCCAACGCGGTTCCCGGTCGGCACCTGCACATTATCGAACACGACCTGCGCTGTGGGCGAGGCATTCCAGCCAAGCTTTTTTTCGGGCGCACCAAAAGAAAGGCCCGGCGTGTCCTTTTCGACAACGAGGCAGGAAATGCCCTTCGGCCCCGCTTCTCCGGTGCGCACCATCACGACATAGATGTCATTGACCCCTGCGCCCGAAATGAACTGCTTTGTGCCGTTTAGAACATAGTTTGTGCCGTGCAGTGCCGCAGTGGTTTTCAGCGCCGCAGCGTCCGATCCTGATCCCGGTTCGGTCAGGCAATAAGAGGCGATCCGTTCCATCGACACCAGATCTGGCAGAAATCTGCCCTTTAGCTCGGGCGAACCAAAGGTATCGATCATCCAGGCGGCCATATTGTGGATCTAAATAAAGGCGCTGGTCGCCGGGCAGCCATAGGCCATCGCCTCCATGATCAGCGCCGCCTCAAGCCGCCCAAGACCGATTCCGCCCATCTCCTCAGAGACATAGATCGCGCCAAAGCCCAGCTCCCCTGCGGCTTTCCACACGTCGACAGGATAAAGATGATCCTCGTCCCACTTCGCAGCATGCGGCGTGATCCGGTCAGCCGTAAACTTGCGCGCCATATCCTGAATCGCGAGCTGGTCTTCGGTGAGGTCAAATTGGGTGGTCATGCCTTCACCCCACCAGTTCCATCACTTCCTTGCCGAACAACTCCTCATCACTCGGCAACTTCTTGGCGACCGCCAGCGGCTTGGAAACCCAGGTCACGTTGACCAGATCTTCCCAGGTAATGTTGTTGTTGGTGCCATTGCCGCCCCACGATCCGCAGCCGAGCGAGAAGGTTTGGCGCATACCGTTCCACAGGTTGCCTGAATTCGAGGCTGACTGCGGCTGGTTGACCATCACCCGGCTGGTCTTGGTGCCCATCGCCAGCTTGAGGATATTGGCATCAGACGTCGAATAGATGCCGCATGAGTGACCCTGCCCCTGATAGGCCTGGATTTCATTGGTCAGCGCAATCGCCTCGTCGATGTCCTTGACGCGATAGAGCGCCATGGTGACGGTCATCTTCTCGCCCGAGAAGGGGTGATCGGCACCTGCACCGGTTTCGGGCACAATGAAGAACACCTTGCCTTCCGGAATGGCAAAGCCAGCCATGCCGGCGATATGCTCGGCGGTCTGCGCGACGGCCTTGGCATTGATGTGGCCATCGACCCAGATGGTGTTTTCGAGCTTCTGCTTCTCGTCAGCGCTGACGACATAGCCGCCCTGACCGACCAGCTTTGCCAGCATCGTGTCATAAATGGCATCGAGCAGGATCACCGCATTGTCGGACGAGCACGAAGCCGCAAGATCGAGGGTCTTGGAAAGGCGTATCTTCTGAGCCGCGTCATCAAGATCGGCGGTATCATCAACCGTGATCACCGCATTGCCCACGCCTACGCCGAGCGCCGGCGTGCCTGAACTATAGGCCGCCTTGACCATTGGTGAGCCGCCGGTGGCAAGGATGCGGTCACACTGGCGCAGCAATTCGTTGGTTTTTTCGACCGAGGGCACTTCGATAGCGATCACCAGATCAGCAGGCGCACCCATCTTGACCAGCGCATCGCGCATCAGATCGCAGATGATCTTGTTGGTGATCTTGGCGCGCGGGTGCGGCGCGACGATAATCGAATTGCGTCCTTTTACCGCGCTGATCGCCTTGATCACCGGAGTCGCCTCGGGATTGGTCGATGGCGAGAGCGCGCCGATCACGCCCACCGGCTTGGCGATCTTGATCAGGTTGCGTGTCCGGTCCTCCTCGATCACGCCGACAGACTTGTCATCGATGATGTCCATCAGCGTTGCGCGGGTCTTGCGGAAGATCTTGAGGTATTTGCCGTCATAATTGCCCAGTTGCGTCTCATCGACGGTGTGCTGCGCGATCCTTTCAGCCGTCGGTTGATTGGCGACGGCATAGACCATGCCGCGAATCCAGCGATCGACCTGTTCCTGGGTAGCATCCGCGATCTGCGCCTGCGCGGCGCGGCTGCGAGCGATCAGCGCAGCCACTTCCTGTGCTTCAGGGGTCATTGCGATTGGAGTTTCAGCAGCCATTGTCTTGTCCTCATAGCTCTTCAAGCGCGCATTTCGGAGCGCCGATTTAACCGTTCGATTAAAACGCCCTGCCCAATCGTCTGGGCAAAGGCAAGTCTAAACGCCAGCCCCCCGATCAGGCGAGCATGGCGCCCATCCGGCCCTTAACAATCGCCTCCGCATCACCGATGATCTGATCGATCAATTCCTTGCATGTCGGAATATCATGAATCAGCCCCTGCACCATTCCGGCCCAGAAGATACCCTTGGACAGGTCTCCCGATTCCAGAACTTCGCGCCCCGCCGCACCGGCGACCAGATGCTTGATGTCTTCAAACACCGCACCCGGATTAGCCGAAATCCGCACAACCTCATCCGAAATCTCGTTTTTGCCGACGCGTGCAGTGTTGTGAAACTTGCGGAAGATCAGATTGGTTCCACGCTCGTCATTTTCAATATATTTGGCCTTGACGTTGTCATGAATCGGCGCTTCCCTGGTTGCGCAGAAGCGTGTGCCCATGTTTATTCCCTCAGCGCCGAGCGCCAGTGCTGCGACCAGCCCGCGGCCATCGCCGATCCCGCCGCTCGCCAGCATCGGAATTTTCACCTTGTCCGCCGCCATCGGGATAAGGATCAGCCCGGGAACATCGTCTTCGCCTGGATGCCCGGCACATTCAAAACCGTCGATTGAAATAATGTCACAGCCATTCCGCTCAGCCGAAAGTGCGTGGCGCACGGCGGTGCACTTGTGCAAAATGGTTATGCCATGCGCTTTGGCCATGTCCCAGATCTCGCGCACCTGCTGCGTGCCTGCGGTTTCAAAAATCTTCACCCCGGCATCGATTGCCGCCTCGGCATAGCCCTTGTAATCGAGCGGCAGGATCGTCGGCAGAACGGTGATGTTCACGGCGAATGGCTTGCTGGTCATAGAGCGGCAACGCTCGATCTCAGCGCTCAGCGCCGCCGGGCTCGGCTGGGTCAGCGCGGTGAGCGTTCCCAAACCACCGGCGTTAGACACCGCGCTGGCCAGCTCGGCATAGCCAACGCCCTGCATGCCGCCCTGAACTATCGGGTGTTCGATCCCGAGCATTTCGGTGATGCGGGTCTTGAAGGCCATGGTGCTTGTTCTTTCACTAGCGGATCAATCTGCGGCCCCGGCCAGCAGAACCGGCAGTGCCAATCGCTCGGCAGCGATCGCTCTAGCTGCGCGCTGCATAACGCCGGGCCATAACCGCGCAGACCACGAGTTGAATCTGGTGATAGATCAACAGCGGCACGAGAATAAGCCCGAGCGCCGGACTGCCTGCGAAAATCACCTTGGCGATAGGCGCACCGTTGGCCAGGCTCTTTTTCGAGCCGCAGAACACCGCGGCAATTTCATCCTCTTTGCCAAAGCCCAATGCGCGGCTGGCGAATGTGGTTGCGGCGAGAAAAAATACCAGCATCGCCGCGCACAAAACAGTCACCAGAATCAGCGCCAAGGCATTGTCGTGCGTCCATACGCCCGATGCCGCAGCATCGCAGAACGCAGTGTAGACTATTGCCACGATTACCGCCTGGTCAGCCTTGCCGACGATTGCCCGGTGGCGCTCTAGCCACCGGGCAATCAGACCGCGCACCAACTGTCCAACGATGAACGGCAGCAGCAGCTTGGTGACGATCGCCCCTACCTGCGCCAGCACCGGCGAGCCCGCGCCGCTTTGCGCGGTCACCAGCCACAGCATCAGCGGAGTCAGCACCATGCCCATCAGCCCCGAAAGCGTCGCGTTGAAGATCGCTCCGGGCACGTTCCCGCGCGCCAAGGCGGTCATCGCAACCGACGAGGATATCGTCGATGAAGTCACACAAAGGAAAAAGAAGCCGAGCCGAAGTTCCGGCCCCAGCAAGCGCGCCGATCCGCTCCAGATTGCCAAGCCGATCAGCGGGAACAGCGTATAGGTGCTAAGCTGGATGATGGCGTGCAGCCGCCAGTTGCTGACCGCCACCTTCATTGCTGCGGGCGAAACGGCCGCGCCGTGCAAGAAGAAAACCAGCGCCACGCCAAGATCGGTGACGAGGCCCATGTGCAGGGCCCCATGCGACGTACCAATCCACGGCGCAGCAAATGCGGCGGCAACGGCGAGGGCGATGGCGGTGAGAAAACCGTCGGGCTTCATGACGGCGGTCACCCTCAAAAGGGGGAAGTGGTGCGCCCGGACCGATTCGAACGGCCGGCCCTCAGATTCGTAGTCTGATGCTCTATCCAGCTGAGCTACGGGCGCATTGGAGGAGCGCACATAGGCAGGTGCGCTCACGATGGCAATGCCCTAAATCACCCCGGCCGCGAGCATTTCGCACAATCGCGCGGCGAGCGGCACGTCGAGCGGCGGCATATCAAGCGCACCGATCTCGCCTGGCGCGAACCAGCCAATCGCTTCACCTTCAAGGCATTGCGGCTCGCCTATCCAACTACGGCACGCATAGAGTGCCATCAGGATAGGCCGATCTGCCGCGCTTGCGCCAATTTCGCTAGCGGCGAAACTAACGGGTTGCAAAGCGCCGGCATCAATCTCGATCCCCAGTTCCTCGCGCAATTCGCGAACCAGCGCACCCTGCGGCGATTCATCGCGCTCAAGCTTGCCGCCGGGGAATTCCCAAAGCCCGCCATGCATCGACTGCACCCGCCGTTTGTGCATCAACACGCCTCCATCGGACCGAATGAGCGCAGCGGCGACGACAGGCAACAAGGTCAAAGAGTGTTCCATCAAGCGGTCCGCACTCTATCGGCGAGCACGCCGCAACCGCAACAGCTCGCGGTGCAACCCACCCGGTCCGCGCCCGCAACTTCAGACCGGCAGCCCATTAGAACTTTCGTAACCATTGAACACTAACCACCTGTTCTGCTCATCCGTAAAAACGCGCTGAGCCGGGTTAACTTGACTGCCGTTGGAGAGACAACATGAAGTTCATCAAAACTCTAGTTCGTGACGAAGCTGGCGCAACCGCCATTGAATATGGTCTGATCGCAGCGCTTATCGCTGTTGCAATCATGACCACTGTTGGCGGTCTCGGCAGCGAGCTGAACAGCACCTTCTCGAAGACATCTTCTTCGATCAGCGTCGGTAACGCCGCTTGATGTGACCCGATCACATAACGACAGCGCAAGGGCGGCAAGGCAACTTGCCGCCCTTCTACATTTGCGCGACCGCTGTGATCAATCCGTTACCTGCCTTGCGACGAAAAATACCTGCTCCAGTGTTTAAGTAAAATTTAACAGGTGTCGGCTAGACCAAAGTCATCTCCCCGGCTGAAACCGTCGAGATCGGGTATGACCTTAGACTACTAACAGGAGACCAACCATGAAGTTCATCAAAAATCTTTTCCGTGACGAAGCTGGCGCGACTTCCATTGAATATGGCCTGATCGCTGCTCTGATCGCTGTTGCAATCATGACCACCGTTGGTGGCCTGGGTAGCCAGCTGAACAGCACTTTCTCGAAGACTTCTTCGTCGCTCAGCGCAGGCAACGCCGCTTAATCCGCGACGATCTGAACTTGAGTTTTGGAAGGGCGGCAAGGCAACTTGCCGCCCTTCTGCTGTCTGTGTGCAGCAAATTATCTTGCCGAAGTATGCCAAATCTTAACCGAAGTTTCCTAAACCTTTATCGCCTTTCCGATTAATGTTGGTGAGGCGGGGTGGACTACAGACTGGAGACCGACCGATGATGTTCATCAAACACGTTTGGAACGATCAAGAAGGCGCTACGGCGATCGAATACGGCCTTATTGCCGCGTTGATCGCAATGACGCTTTTTACGACGATTGGCGGCCTTGGCAGCCAGCTTGACAGCACTTTCTCGAAATCATCTTCGGGATTGAGCGCGGCAAACGCTGCTTAGGGCGTATTGTGCAAGTGCAGAAAAACGGGCGGCATGCCAGACTGCCGCCCATTTGCTTTTCTGCCCCGTCAATACGTGATCAGCTTTATCTTCTGCCCCGGTATCAGCGCCGAAGCCGATGTCAGCCCGTTGAGCACCAGAAAACGGTCCATCTGGTTATCACTGTAGGCCATCCTGCTCGCCAGCGATTGCAGCGTATCTCCGCGCTTCACCGTCAATACCGACACCTTGCGCGGCCTGATCCCGGCTGCTTCGCCATCTGAAATGCGGTGCATCGAACTGAACATGGCATTGAACACATCACCGTTTTCTGACGGGACGATGGTGACAAAGTGCACCGCGCGGGTCGGATTGAGCTCGTAAGCGAAGACTGCCACGTCAACCTGTCCATTGCTGGTGGAGGCTTGCGCCACGCCATAGGCCGCCGGAATGCCGTTGACCGTTGTTCTTTGAAGCGAAGCAGGCCGGATCGCCGCCTGACCTTGCTGATCGAGCGTGGCGAAAGCGGCGTTGATGTAGCTTTCCATGTTGCCACCATAGGCTCCGGTTGAAAGCTTGCCCTTGCCCGACTGGCCAGAGATCGCCACCGCCCGGGTGCCATTGACCAGATAGAAGCCCTGTGGCACCGCGAAGGCAAAACGCCATTCGGGATGGGTGAAGGTCCGGCCCTCGACCACGCCTTGCTTCGGATCATCGCCCCACATGATACCGTTAATGCCGTTGAGGAACTTGTCGCGGTTAGTAACCCCGCGCGCTTCCGGACCTGCCTGCCTGAGCGCCGCAGCCACCCGCGGGCCGTCAGCCGGATGGGTAGAAGCCCAGGTCGGCACCGTCGTGCTCGATCCCTGAATCCGCGCCTCAAGCGCGTTCTCATTCGCCAGGCTTTGCAGCACTGTGCTCATCGCCCGCGGATCATAACCCGCCTTGCGCAAATAGGCGACGCCAAGATTGTCCGCCTCGGTTTCCTGCCCGCGCGAATAGCTCAGGGTGAGCAATTGGGAGCCCTGCAGCAAGCCCTTCTGGAGAAGATTCCCAGCCGCGCTTTTGCCCAGAACCGCGCCGGCCAGAACCGATCCGAGTACACCAAGTATAGTGTTGGTCTGCGCCGCAGACTGCCGCTTCTTTTGGTGCTGAGCAGCGACGTGGCCTACCTCGTGACCCAGAACACCCGCGAGTTCCGCCTCGTTATTCATCAAGCCGACGAGTTCGCGCGTCACGTAAACATATCCGCCAGGAACCGCGAAAGCATTGTTCACCGATGAATTAAGCAGCGTCACCGTGAAGTCAGCCCGGGCATTGCCGAGGCCTGATTGCACGGCGATGTTCTGCCCGACGCTCTTTACGTAATTGGCCTGGAACCCGGCCATCGCGCCGCCGAATTCCTCGACCAGCGCCGGGTGGGCCTTTGCCCCGTCAGCCTTGTCCGACGGGCTGATCGTTTGAACTGCCTGCGAAGGCTGCGCCTGCGCGCGCGCTACTGCGGGCGAGAGCGCCATCAGGCTCGCGCCAGCCAGCACCCAAACGCGGCCGTAAAATTTCGTGCCCATCTTTGCGGTTCCTTGCCAATTGCAGACAGTGCTGCCCCCCGAAGGCGGAGGGCTGCGACCTGCGGTGACGTTCGCTGTGAGACTTGCTCGCGTCAACCCCTGCCTATGCGAAGGAAACGCTCCTCACGCAGAATCGTTCGCTGCGCCGCGTCAATTTTTGCCAGCGCATCAAGCTCCGCGCCGATAACCTTGCCAAGGTCCGTCGCCATCGCCGCTGGGTTTCGATGCGCGCCGCCGGTCGGTTCGGGGATAATCCGGTCAATGACTTTGAGCCTGAGCAAGTCCTGCGCGGTCACCTTCATCGCTTCTGCAGCATCAGGTGCCTTTTCCGCTGTGCGCCACAAGATCGAGCTAGCGCCTTCGGGCGAAATCACCGAATAGACCGCGTGTTCGAGCATCAGCACACGCTCGGCGCTGGCGAGCGCCACCGCGCCGCCCGAACCCCCTTCGCCGACGATTACCGAGACCATTGGCACCGGCAGATCGAGACATGCTTCGATCGAACGCGCAATTGCTTCGGCCTGCCCGCGCTCTTCGGCCTCAACCCCGGGAAAAGCGCCGGACGTGTCAACAAGCGTCACCACAGGCACGCCAAACCGCCCTGCCAGGTCCATCAGCCTTATCGCCTTGCGATAGCCTTCAGGCTTGCCCATGCCGAAATTGTGTTTGATCCGGCTTGCGGTGTCGTTACCCTTTTCGTGGCCGATCAGCATGACCTTGCGGTCCCCCAGCCGGGCAAAACCGCCAATGATCGCCTGATCTTCACCAAAATAGCGATCCCCGCCGAGCGGCATGAAATCGCTGAAAGCTGATCTTGCATAGTCGAGGAAATGCGGGCGCAAGGGATGGCGAGCGACCTGCGTTTTTTGCCAGGGCGTCAGCGCCGCATAAGTACTGGCGAGCAGGTTGGAGCTGGTCCGCTCAAGCCTCACGATTTCCTTGTCGAGATCGATGTTGCCATCGGCCGCCGTGGTCCGCAATTCGGCGATGCGAGCTTCAAGCCCGGCGATCGGCTTTTCAAATTCTAGATAGGATACCATTGGCGCGGCTCTAATCGCCTGTGCAATGCGCGGCAAGTGCCGATGAAGGACGCTGCGCCAACGGATGCCGGGCATTGACCAGCGCGACCAGCCTGGCCGCATCGACATGGGTGTAAATTTGCGTGGTCGAAATGTCGGCGTGGCCGAGCAAGGTCTGCAACACGCGAAGGTCCGCGCCGCCTTCCAGCAGATGCGTAGCAAAGGCGTGGCGGAGCACATGCGGAGAGACTTTTTCCGGCGAGATTTCCGCGCGCAAGGCCAGTTCGCGCAGCAACTGGAACAGGCGCACGCGGGTGAGATGCCCCTTTGCCGAGCGCGATGGGAACAGCAGGCGCCCCGCGCCTTGACGCAGCGCCACCCACCTTGACAGCGCCTGAATCGCCCGGGTGCTCACCGGGACCATCCGTTGTGCGCCGCCTTTTCCCGTAACCGTGAGCAACGGCGCGTCGCGCGGGACGGCGTTCAGCGGCAAGGAAACCAGTTCGGTCGCGCGCAGGCCAGAGCCATAGAGCAGCTCGAGCAGGGTGAGCATTCTTACAGCTGCTGCCTTTCCCCCAAGCGCCTCGGCCTCGGCCAAAGCGAACAGCGCATCGACCTCGGCATGCGAGAGCAGGCGCGGCAGCGGCCGGCGGCTGCGCGGACGCGGCAACGCGGGCGATGGATCATCCTGGCGCAGCCCTTCGTCCTGCAAAAACGCATAAAACTGGCGGAGCGCCGAGCATTTCCGCGCAAGGCTGGCGGGGGCGAGGTCCGCCCATGCGCTTCCCAGCGATACCAGCGCCGGGCCATCAGCGTCCACCAGATCGCCCAGCACCTCCTCTGCGCCTTCCAGATCGCGGCGATAGGCGGCGATAGTATTGGCCGCCGCCCCGCGCTCAGCGGAAAGCATCGCCAGAAAGTCTGCGATCGCCGCCAGGTTAGAGCCAGATGAGATTAGATTGATCCACCGTGATTGCCGTTGGAAGCTTCTCGGCAAGGAGCGTCACGCAGTGCGGGTCGGGAACCCGTGCAAGTGACGCGACGCAGTCCGAGGGGCTTCCAGCGGCAACCCCTTCGGGGCGGGCCGATTTTGGCCCATTTCGGCGTCTCTCGTCGGTCGCTATGCATCGGCATGGCTCCCTCCTCGATCCTTGAACTGGGCCAAAATCGGCTCCGTCACGGTGGGTCAATCTAACCTCATCTGGCTCTAACCCCGTGCCACCGCTTCGGCAGCAATCATCCGGGCATCAGCCGCAAGGCCGACCCGGTTCAACGCGGCAACAATATGATAGAGATTGCGCGCGGTCATCTTGTCCCACCCGCTGCCCTGCATGCCTGCGCCTGCAAGCAGGGCCACCAGCGTTGGATTGCCCACTTCAGCCGCCTTGTCGATCAGCGCGGTCCAGCGCGACGGGCGTTCAAGCGTGAATGAATACTGCTTGGCAAGCCCGGCTGCGCTGCTTCCCGGCAGCAGCCCCAGCCCGGCAAGACCAGCGATTAAAAACTGCGTGCGCCGCGCGTCCTCGCTCTTGTCATTGCTGTGAAAGCTGGAGACCTGATCGCTGGTAACTTCACTGCGGCGCGTCGGTTGCACCAGGGTGAGCATCGCCCAGCCATCGCTGCCATCGGGAACGACCGAGCCCCAGCGCAGCGCATTGGCGTCAAGCCCTGCTGCGAGCATCGAAGCGATCAGCCCCGCGGCATCGCCCGACCAGCCGGTATCAACCGGCAGCCGCGCCGCCGCATAGGCGGTCAACACCTGACGGCTGTAGTATTCGGGCGAACCCGCGGTGCCCCACAACTGCTTGATTGAAGCCAGCCGGTCCGAAGCGGAGGTTGCCAGATAGGCCGATTGCAAGGCCCCTGCCCGGTCCGCCCAATCACCCGAGCCGCCGGCGGAATAGAGCTGGCTGTAAAGATCGACCATCGCCGCGCTGGAAAGCACGCCCGCAGCGCCAGCCTGATCGGCCGCCATGGCCCGCGCGGTGAGCGATGCCGAAGGCGAGGTTGCTGCATAGCCGCGTATCGCTGCGGGGCCACCGGTGACCAACTCCTCTGGCGGCTCCAGCCCGACCGCCAGGGCAAGACCATAGCGCCACGGCGTCATCGCCTGGACATTGTCCCATTCGATCTTGACCGCGCGCTGCGCCCGCCCGGCGGACCCGGCATATTTCTGCGCGAGCAGCAGGTCGACGCGCTCGAGCCCGCCGCCGGGTGCGATCCGGTCAAGCTCGGTCATCCCGCGGGTGCCGCCGCTGGAAAAGGCGTTGCAGATCGCCTGCATCGCCCGCCATTGCTGGTCCTTGCGCGCGCCGCTCTGCCAGGTGACTATCGGGCATGCGCCAGTAAAATCACCGCTCGCCACATAGGCATCGAGCGCGGCCTGGGTGAGCAGCGGATTGTAGTTCGCCGCATCGACATCCTGCGCCAGCGCGCGCGCCGCCGGGCCTTCGCCCATTCGCACCAGCAGCGCGGTGCGCATCGCAACGAAATCCGCCGGGTTCATCCCCACCGGGGCATCGAGCCGTGAAGACAGCGCCCGCCGCAGCAGGATATGGCCCCATCGCGAGATAATCTGGCCGTTGTTGCCCGCCATAACCGCACCAACGAGCGAAGCATTCTGGCGCGCCAGGCTCCACGAAGGCAGCCCGCCTTCATTTTCATCGATTACCCCGAGGTGTTTCATCTCGCGGCGTGCGCCGGGCGGCATATCGATCCTTGGCTTGTTGCTTAGCAGTGCGGTGAGCTGCTCGGGCGTCATCGTCGCCAGCTTATCGAGCGAGGGCAGGTTTGCCGGCAAGACAACCGGCGCCGCAGCGGGCGATCCTGCAGCGGCGGCAACCGAGGGAGCAGCGTCAGCGCTGGCACCCACAACCGCAGGCTTGGTGACGACGGCAGGCTCAGCCGCGCGCGGCTTTTCGCGCGGCGCAGGCTTGTCAAAACCGGGTGGCAAGACCGATTCCGGCCCTTTCTGCGCCCACACCAGCGCCGAGGTCAACAATGCAGCTGTGCCAATCAAAAGGCTGAACCGCTTCACTTCGCGCCTCCCGGAAGCGGCAGATCCTGCGATATTTCGTGCACCTGCTCACGTCCTCCATCGATCCACGCGGTAACCAGCAGAGCCACCACAATCGTCGTCACCGCCAATAGCACGCCCTTGCGATTTAGCACGTCATCACCCGGAGTTTTCACGCGCAAACCCCATTGGCCTGCCGCACAGTTTGCACAGCCGCTTATCGCATCTATAGGCGCGGCTCAATGGAACTTGACCAGCATCTCCTGACAAGCCCCGAAATTGAGGCTCTTGCCCGGCGGATTGACCGCTCGGTGGTGCTCGTCGGCATGATGGGTGTGGGCAAGACCACGGTCGGCCGAAAGCTCGCGGTGACGTTGCACATGCCCTTCGCCGATGCCGACGAGGAGATCGAAGAGGCGGCGCAGTTATCAATCTCCGAAATATTCGAGCGCCATGGCGAGCCTGATTTCCGCGATGGCGAGCGGCGGGTGATCGCCAGGCTGATCGGCCAGAAAGGCAGCCAGCGCCGGGTTATCGCCACCGGCGGCGGCGCGTTTTGCAATCCCGGAACACGCGCGCTGATCCTTGAAAGGGCGATCACGGTGTGGATCGATTCGGACATCGACGTGCTGGTCGAGCGGACAAGCCGCCGCGACAGCCGCCCGCTGCTGCGTCAGGGGAACCCGCGCGAAACGTTGACCCGGCTCAAGATCGAACGCGAGCAGTTCTATTCGCAGGCGCCGATTCATGTCACCAGCGGGCTGGCGGCGCACACGCGCACTGTGGCGCTTATCTGCAAGGAAATTGCCGCATGGCTGTGATTCCTGTGAACATCGCCAGCCGACCCTATGAAGTGCGGGTTGAAGCCGGACTGGTTGCGCGGCTGGCGCAGGAATGCGGGCCGTTGCTGCGCAAGGCGCGGGTGCCGGTTGTCACCGACTGCAATGTTCACGCGGCCTATGGCGCGGCGGTGGAAGCCTCGTTTGCCGGGACAGGCAAGCAGGTGATCTGGCGCATTCTGCCAGCGGGCGAGAAGACCAAAAGTTGGCAAGAACTCGCGGCAACCGTCGATTGGCTGCTCGCCGAAGAAGTTGAGCGCAACGATCACGTTATCGCGCTGGGCGGCGGGGTGATCGGCGATCTCTCCGGCTTTGCTGCCGCCATCCTGAAACGTGGCTGCAAGTTCATCCAGGTGCCGACCACGCTGCTTGCGCAGGTTGATTCGAGCGTTGGCGGCAAGACGGCAATCAACGCAGGCGCGGGCAAAAACCTCGTCGGCGCATTTCATCAGCCGTCATTGGTGCTCGCCGATCCCGATACGCTTGATAGTCTCCCCGCGCGCGAAGTGGCGGCGGGCTATGCCGAAGTGGTGAAATACGGCCTGCTCGGCGATGCCGCCTTTTTCGCATGGTGCGAGGGCAACGGCGCGAGCCTGCTGGCAGGCGATCCGCAAGCGCGCGAACATGCCATCGCCACATCGGTCGCCGCCAAGGCCCGCATAGTCGCCGAAGATGAATTTGAAACCACCGGCAAGCGGGCGCTGCTCAACCTTGGTCACACATTCGGCCATGCTCTCGAAGCGCAAACCGGGTTCTCTGATCGCCTTCTCCATGGTGAAGGCGTTGCTTTGGGCATGGTGCTGGCAGCGCGCTATTCGGTTCGGCGCGGGTTGATGGAAGCGGGCGAGGCCGAACGGGTGGTGCGCCATCTGGCTGCTCTTGGAATGCCGCACGAGCTTTCCACGCTCGGCCTCAACTGTGACGGTCAAGCCCTCACCGCACAGATGCTGCATGACAAGAAAATGGACGCGGGCACGCTCGCTTTCATCCTGATGCGCGGCATCGGCGCGGCTTTTGTGGCGAAAGATGTCGAACTGGCCGATGTTGCCGCCTTCCTCGATGCGGAACTCGCAGCCTAAGCTTG
>JANLOZ010000180.1:0-4435 GCA_031366845.1 Novosphingobium sp.
AAGACGGCAAGGCAGCGGTGAGCGTGGTCCGGCGCGCGTGGCTCGACGCGCGGCTTGGAGCAATCGAGCGCGCTTCGGGTCTGACCCTGCGCGCGATTACTGCCGATAGCCTCCAGCCCTTGCTCTACGCATCACCCCGCAGGCGGCATCGTAGCCGCGCGGTGGCGGGCGTCGTGACCGCTGTTCTCGTGGCGGCTCTGGTGGCCTCCTGGAGCATGGGCAGGCCCGGCACCGTGATGGCGCAACGTAGTGCGGTCACCAGCCAGAGGGGCGCGGAAAAGGCCTCGCCTCCTATCGCCGTGCCGCCAAATCCCGGCACTGTCCCCGATCCGCCAGCAATCGTCGGCATCGTCGGCCGTCTTCCTGATGGCGCCGAGGTGCTCGTTCGCACCGCGCCGGGCCAGACCAGTTCGCTGCGCATCGGCGAAACTGTACAGGGATGGAAACTGGCCGGGGTCGGCGCAGATCGCGCTGTGTTCGAAATGGGTGCGGTGCGGCGCGAAGTGGTGCTTAAACCGGTTCAATAGGTCGGGCTTTTGGGCGCTGATTCCACGTGAGTGGCACAGACTCTAGTGGTTAAAACAAGCGCTTGGTGCCCACGGATGGTATGGCCGCTCTCGACACCTTTTCGGTCGTAACGAGGTGCTTTCGGCGGCGTCAAAAGCGGACGTGAACTGATACGGGGCTATGACACGACGTAGCCTGAAGAAAAGCGTTGGTCACCCCGTGGTGTTACAACCGACGTTGTGACACCAGCCAGAACGATGGCGTCCGACCGCAGGGCTCCGAAAAAAGCTGATCCTAGCAAAACCATCAATGTGCGCAGTTGCGCGCTCGGCTATCCCT
Source organism: Novosphingobium sp. (assembly GCA_031366845.1). Taxonomy (GTDB): domain Bacteria; phylum Pseudomonadota; class Alphaproteobacteria; order Sphingomonadales; family Sphingomonadaceae; genus Novosphingobium. The sequence continues at coordinate 847 of JANLOZ010000180.1, forward strand.
TTTTACCAGCTCGAGCGCCTGTTGAACCGAGAATACAAGTCTCAGCTCACCGTTTGAACAAAGTTACTGATGTTGGGCTTCTGCTTATCAAGCTGAGACTGGTTCACCATGATGCTCCTACCCGCCAAGTTCTTCGTGCCGGAGTGAAGCGCCATAATCGGAATACCGAGTGCACCGGATATAACCGAAGCGGTATTAGCGTCGTTAATTTCGGCTTGGAACATCTTCTTGAATTCGCGTGCTGAGGCGGGGACTGCTGCACCATTAGGATGGATAGCAAAGAGGTTTGGGTTGTTGCGCCACACGCTGTAAATCTCAGCACCGATCTCGTTCACGACAGTCTTGAAGGCCCCTGCCGCGCCGAGGTTCATCTGCGTGAGCCGATTGCCCACATAGGCATAGATTTTGGGAACGGACATGCGAAAGCGCTGGGATTCAAGGTGAAACTGAGATTGCGGCGCGCCAGCAATGCGAGTGATGCCGTAGAGGAGCGCAAGAACCGCCTTTACCGCCCGTTTCGATGATCCATCTGCTGAAAATGGGATGATGAGATTATCAGCCGCCGACATGGCCAGTTCGGTGTAAACAGTGAAACTTGGATTGCAGTCAATGAAGACGGTCGAATTCGAGACGTTCCAAGAAGTGCGAATGTCCGCAATCAAGTCGGAAATCCAGAGATGCACGATCCGCCAAGCATCAGCCGGACCTGGCGAAGTCGCGTTCGCGACCCGCGAAGCTTGAATCTCCAACTCCTCGTCTCCGACGACAAGATACAAGTTCGACGGCACCGATCCGTTGAACGGGCGAACATGGGTGACATAAGAGGCACCTACATTAGGGCTCATGTATGGGCTGAGAATCCGCTCCTCGACGTAGCCTGCAATCGTTTTGCGCCGCGCCGCAGCGGTCAACGCGATGTTATCCAGATTACGTTCGCCTTCAATAATGCCCCCAAGCAACATGCTCGATGCGTTGGCTTGAGGACATAGGTCGATCACTAAGACCTTCTCTCCCGGATGGGTACGCGCATACTCGGACGCAATCTGAAATGTCAGATAGCTTTTCCCGACACCACCCTTATTGTTCCACAAAGCATAAACTGACATGCGCGCGCTCCTTTTTCCAGCTGTCAGGCTTCCATGGCAGAAGAGGAGCTATTACTGGTATAGTTTCTTCTCGGTCGAGAGATCGCCGCGCTCGCCGCACACCTGCCGGCCTCTTTGTTGAACGGCTATCGGCTACCGCTTCATGATTGCCGGCAACTGGCCATGAGGGGAGACGAAAACTGCCAGCACCCGCCTCCCTACCTGATCGTCAGTGTCACAACTGAAAGGTTCTGACACCGCCTGAACGACGGCTTTTCAACGTTTCCGCTCCAAAGCTGCCTGTCTGGACTCCACCAATCTCGGTCACTCACGATCACTCGCGCGCTGGTTCCAAGCGCGTGATTTTCACCTCTAGTAGATGCCCTCGATCTCCACCGGCAGGCGTGGCTGCGGCGGTTCGAGCAGCAGGCTTGGTTCATCCTGCAACCTGTTTTCGGCATCGCGCACGCGGTCATACTTGCTCGCGGCCACCGCGGCCACCGACTTGCTGTCGCGCAGGATCGTCGGCTTGAGGAAGACAAACAGCGTGCGGCGGGTTTTGGAATCCTTGTGGCTCTTGAATGCCTCGCCAATGATCGGGATGCTGCCGAGCACCGGCACCTGACTTTTTGTGCGGATCTGGTCGTCGCTGATCAAGCCGCCGAGAACGATGGTCTGTCCGTCGTCTGCGAGCACCGTGGTCTGGATTGAACGGCGGTTGGTGATGAGATCGGCGGCACCGGCAACGCTGCCGATCAGCGATGATACTTCCTGACTGACTTCAAGCCGCACAGTATCGCCATCGTGCACGCGCGGCACAACGCGCAGCGTGATGCCAACGTCGCTGCGCTGGATGGTCGTAAATGGCGTCGTAGTATTGCCGTCAGTGGCATAGGAGCCGGTGCGGAACGGTACGTTTTGCCCCACGACAATCTCCGCCGCCTCGTTATCAAGCGTGGTGACGCTGGGGGTGGAAAGCAGATTGGCGCGGGTCGATTGGCCGAGCGCCTGGATCAGCACCGAAAAATCGCCGCGGCTGCCGAAATTGCCGGTGAAGCCATCGTTGGCGAGCCCTGCCGCGGCAGGCGCGCCAATGAAAGAGAGCACTTGCCGAAGCGACAGACCGAGATTGGAGAATGAGGTTCCCGCGCTGTTGGTCACCCCATCGGCTGCCGCGCCCAGCCCGAGCTGGATGCCGAACTGTTCGGAGCGATCACCAGTGATTTCGACAATTGCCGCCTCGATCATCACCTGCGGGCGGCGGACATCGAGCTGCGAGATCAGCGGCTCGAGCGCGGCGATTGCTGCGGGTGACCCGCGCACGACGATAGCATTGAGTTCAGGTGCAGGCTCAACCGCGAGATCATCGGTGGCAAAACCGCTTTCGCCGCCGCTGCTTGCCGCGCTGATCGCCTTGCCCGCGGCGCTGTCCGGCGAAACGCCGCCGGGGGAAGTGGTAAGAGTGCCACCGATGGTCGCCGGGATGCTGCGGCCGCTGGTGGAACCGTATCCGGCCCCTTTTCGCGTCGATGGCGCAAGCGTGCTGGCGACCGGATTATTCGCCTGGCCGTCGCTGCCCATCAGCCCGCGCAGGATCTTGGTCACTGCTTCGGCATCGTTGAAGCGCAGGCGGAATACGCGCGTTACCGGCGCGGTGCCGCTGGGCCGGTCGAGCAATCGCGCGACGCGGCGAGCTTGAGCAAGCGCGCGCGCATCACCGCGCACCAGAACGATGTTGCTGCGTTCATCGGCAATCGCCTTGGGCCCTCCGCTGTCAGCCTTTTCCTCGCCCATTATGCCCTGGATCGCCGCCGCAACGTCCTTCGCCGAAGCATTGCGCAGGGTAATCGTATCAAAGCCCTTGCTCGAACCGCCGCCATCGAGCGACCGGGCGAGCGCCTCGATCCGCGCGACGTTGTCGGCATAGTCGGTGACGACAATGGCGTTGGGATTGGTCACCGATTCAATGCTGCCAAAGGCTGCGACCAGTGGCCGGAAAATCCGCGCGGCAGCTTCAGGAGAAAGGTTGTGCAGCCGCACCATGCGGGTGATAACCCGGCCCGCTGCCGCGCCGTTGGCAGGCTCTCGCACTGCGGTGGCTTGCGGCAGAACCCGCCAGGCGCGGCCATTGCGGGCAACGGCAAAGCCTTGCCCGCGCAGCACCGAGACGAACAGCTCCCACACGCCCGATGGGCTAAGCGGGGTGGCAGAGGCGACGTTGACGGTTCCCTTGACCGCCGGATCAAGGATAATCGTGCGCCCGGTGATCCGCGAAATTTGCTGTGCAACATCGGCAATATCGACATCGCGCATGTTAACGACCACGTCTGCGGGTGGTGGGGGGACGATAACCGGGAGGTTTTGCGCATCGAGCGGCAGTGCCAGCATGGCCGACAACGCCACGGTCAACGACCAGCGGGAAAACAAAGACATCCGAATCACGATCAGGGTATTGGCACGGTTAGCGTGACTTGTCGCCCACCACGCAGCAGGACGATTTCGGC
>JANLOZ010000220.1:0-4685 GCA_031366845.1 Novosphingobium sp.
CGGACGCTCGGATGCCGGCAAGCTCGGCTTCCAGATCGGCCAGGCGCGCGAACAGGCCCGGCGGATCGCGCTGGCCGATCTCGCCAAGGCTGAAAGCGACGCGATCCTGCGCGCCGAGGAAGTCACCAAGGCGACCCGCCGCACCGGCCTCCAGCGCCTCCTAGCCCCCGCCGACGGCACGATCCAGCAGCTCACCCTCCACACCATCGGCGGCGTGGTCGAACCCGCGCGCACCTTGATGGTGGTGGTGCCGTCGAGCGATGCGATCGAGGTCGAGGTCCGCGTGCTCAACAAGGACATTGGGTTCGTCCACGAAGGTCAGCCGGTCGCCGTGAAGGTCGAGGCGTTCCCGTTCACCCGCTATGGCACCGTGCCCGGAACATTGATTTCGATCAGCCGCGATGCGGTGCCCGACCAGAAGCTGGGCGCGACTTACGTGGCCCAGGTCAAGCTCGCCCGCTCGCAGATCGTGGTCGACGGCAAGGCGGTGCGGTTGACCGCGGGGCTGGCGGTGACGGCGGATATCCGCACCGGCTCGCGGCGGATCATTACCTACCTGCTCAGCCCGGTCCAGACCTCGGTCGCGCAGGCCGGGCGGGAGCGGTAGCGGGCAAGCACCGCCACCGCTCTGACGACCTCAGTTGACCGTCGCGCCCTCGGGCACTTGCTCGGGTGCAGTCTCAGTTTCGGTCGCGGCAGCACCGGCCTTATGAGCGCCCAGCTTCTTGAGCGTCTCCTCGTCGACCAGCCGCGCGACCAGCGGATGGAGCTTGAGGCTGCCGTCCTTCACCACCTTGCCGAAGTTGGCGATGACGTTGGCGGTGGCCTTCTGGTCGGGCGCGATCACGTCGATCAGCCAGTTGTTGGTCCCTGAATTCCAGTCCTCGCCGCGCAGCTTGAGCGGCCAGTTCCCGCCGCGGACCTGGTCCATCAACCGCCCCTCCGCCTCGTCCGAAAGGCTCGCCCAGATCGCCACCCCGGCAATGTCCGAGGCAGCCGCATTCTCGCCGCTGCGCTCCGCAATCGCGATCCGGTCGCGGATCAGCGGTTCGAGCACGAGGTGCTGGAGGTCGCTAAGCGTCTGCTGCCGATACCGCGGCAACATCATCATCGCCATCACGACCTTGCCGAAACTCTCGCGAACATGGCTGCGCAGCGAGGCGATCCGCGCCGCAATCTCGGGATCGAGCGCCTGGGGCGAGGCACCGGCGGTTTCGGTTGGCGCGGTGGCCTCGTCCAGACCCTCGACGGCGTGTGCCGCCAGCTTGTTTTCAGCATCCTTCACCACGCAACCATCTCCCTCGCGACCGAATCGATTGCGTGAGCGTTGTCTTTGCGCTGAGCCGCTGTCAACGAACGGTTATTGACAGGCGTGTCGGCAATATTCGGTGCGCGAAGAGAAACTGGCGGAAAACCGCGGTGTCGGCTTACTGTGGCCAGAAAGGTTGCATCGGGCAACTTGCCTCGATGCAACGTCGATCCGTAAGCATCTGATCGAAAAAGGATCGATTGCGCTCTTTTTACTGTGAACCCCTTGTGTCGGGTGAACGATGTGGCATCAAGGCGGTGGATGGGGCACGGAGGGGGAATCGTGGGGTTGCCAGCACTTAACTTGCGTGGCGCGGACCTGAAAGGGTCCACCTTGCGGCATGGCGTCGGGTCCAGCGCAGCTGTACGCGCCACGCAATCGGACAGTGAAGCGCGGGTTGGACGAAACCTCGCGATTGTCTTTGGTGCCGAGCATGGCCAACCTTGCCCTTCCCATGACCGGCGCGACCGAATTCAGGCACGACCCGGCAAAAGTAGCGAGAAGCCGGGAAATTGGAAATTCGCGTGCTGGGCATGATGGCGCGTCGGGGGGTGATCGGGGTGCTGGGAGGGGCTGCGGCAGTTTTGCTTGGAGGGTGCGGCATTCTCGGTTCTACTTACAGCTATCGCTACAAGATGGTTGTTGAGGTTGAAACGCCCGATGGTTTGAAGACCGGCTCCGCTGTGCACGAAACCATCGTCAGCAAAAGCAATGTCGATTTGGGTGACCTCAACGCCAAGCGCGGGATGCGCACGCGGGGGGAAGCGGTCGCGGTAGACTTGCCTGGCGGGCAGACGCTGTTTGCTCTCTTGCCCGACAGCAGCTTGATCCAGGCGGTGCTTGATCCGGAATGGAAGAACGACTGGGTCGATAGTGCGAAGCGGATCAGCAGCGGCGATACGCCGGAAGGCCCCATTGCGATGACGGGGGGCAAGCAGACGGACCGTTTCGCCAAGCCTGTCGGCTATCCGATGCTTGTGCGCTTTCGCGACATTGCCGATCCCAAGACTGTTGAGGAAGTTGATCCGGCTAATCTTGCCGCCAGTTTTGGGGCGGGGGTGCGGTTGAGGCGGATCACACTGCAGGTGACGGATGAGGATGTCACTGAGGGGATTGAAAAGCGGTTAGTGTGGTTGCAACAAATTCCTGAGCGCAACCTCAATCTTGAGCATGGTCAAACGGATTTTAGTGTTTCGGCGACCTTGCATCATGGCGATTTTATAAGAAGGACTAAGTAGTTGCCAGATGTTCCAACGCAGCGAGATCTTTTTCTCGCAATTCTTGCCATGGATTCATATAATCGCGGCTATGACTCTGGAATTAAAAGTCTTTCCAGTTTGCCTGGCGGTACACTTGGGGCGGCGACTATCCTCAACGTGGATATTCCCGACGGCTCTGTTGCTGCAGGCTTCTACGCCATCGCTTATAACTGGTCGCATGATGGCATAACTGAAAAGGTTATTTCGTATCGCGGCACTGACCATTTGACTGAGTTATCGGGGTTTGAGGGCGGTCGCGATTTTAGTGCCTATGGTATCGGTATCGGTCAACCCTTTGCACTAACCGGCGGACTTACTGCACAGGCGCGACTTACGATCGAATTCTATCAGGCTGTTGCAGGTTCCGGATCTGATCCTTTTGCGGCCAACATAACGCTGACCGGCCACTCGCTTGGCGGCGGTCTCGCGGGTTACGCCGCGATGCTCTATGGCAAAGATGCGACGATTTTTGCCAACATGGCCTTTGAAAATTCCGCATTGGCTACTCGCGGAGCGGCATTGATCGGAAGCATAATCGGGCTCGATACGCTCGTATATGGCAGCGGGCCGATCTACTCTACAAACAGAGATGGCATCCACGGGTTTGCAGTAGTCGGCGAAGGGCTGGGCTATTTACTTCGTAACCGATTTGCCCAAAATACTCCGATTGCGCCACTAGAGACCAACGACCGTGACAACATAGCTGCGTTCGATCTTCATTCCATGGCGCTGCACACTGCATTGTTGTGGAACGAGATTTACGGGAATCAGGATTGGGTTCCTGCTGCGCATCAACTCTGGCAAGCGTATTACAGCAAAGACGTTGCGAGATCAGTTCCCGGCTCATCGGCACTGGTTGGGACGCAGAATGAAGTCGCTGTAATTGATCGTGCCATTGCATACTCTGCCCTTCCTGTGGGTCAGGGAGAACGGCCTTTCGGGGATACAGCAATCGGGTCGATGTTCAACGACGCGGGCGATCTGGGCACCGGGATTACGGTGCAGACCACGGGGGTATTAGACGCGATCACGGGTTCGGATCCTGACGGCACGACACCTCTGAAGCAGGCGCTTGCCAATATCCTGGTGCAATATGCGGGCGCATTGGCGCTCTATGATGTCGAGCAGTCTCAGGGCGGCAAAGTGACTGCGGGCGGCACCCAGGTCGATGCTCGCAAGGGCGTACTGGGGCTTTCGGACAACAACGCCATCCTCGCGCTCGATCTTTCCAGTGTACTGTGGCGCGATGTGTTGCAGAGCGCACAGGATGAAGCGCGGCATCTGCCAGGAACGGCCCCGCTCGCGCCGATTGCGCGTGACGACGTCGTCTCCGTCATGTTCGAGCAGAACGCCGGATATGCCGACGGCATCATCAATCATCTCAGGCGGGCGTTTGGACTGAATTCTAAACCCGAACTGGCGGGGTTGGCGGAAATCGTCGAGCTCGTCTGGAAGGCCACCACGACGAGCGTGCTGGACCGTTTCCACTTTCGCCTGAAGGACAGCGGCGGAACGACCCGCCTCGAAGACCGCAGCTACGATCTGCCCTCGGGTCCGGGTGCGGAAACCCATGTCGATGTCTATGTCGGATCATCGGGCAATGAACACATCGTCGGCACCAAGGGCAATGACCTGCTGCTCGGCGGACGCGGCACGGACACCATAGAGGGAGGCGATGGCGACGATTTCATCGACGGCGGCGATGACAACGATACGCTAAGCGGCGGGGCCGGTCGCAACTTCCTGCTGGGCGGTGATGGCAGTGGCGACACGGTCATTTATGATTCCGGCACCAGCTATGATCTGCACCTCACGATCGCCCCCGATCTTTCGGGCCAGGGTGCGGGCCTGCTGACCAATATCCGCGCACAGGCGCATATCACCGGGGTGAGCGGCAGCGGGGGCCAACTTGACGATACGCTGTTCGGTGTCGAAAATCTTACTTTGGGCGCTGCTGGTGACCGGCTGACGATTTCAAAAGACGGCTTTGGCCTGTTTGCCGATACGCTCACTGTCGATCTGTCCAACGCGGTAGGGGGCAACAAGAAGACGGATGATTTCGATACCATCAGCTTCGCCCCGCGTGACGGGCTGATTTACGGACAGAACGGTGTGTT
>JANLOZ010000229.1:0-47755 GCA_031366845.1 Novosphingobium sp.
GAGTTTGAAAATGAACAACACGCAATCGGGCGCGCCTCTCGCCTATTCGATCAAAGAGGCCAGCCGCGCCACGTCGCTGGGGCGGACGCGGCTCTATCAGTTGATTGCCGCCGGGCAGCTCGAAGTCGTCAAGATCGGCAGCCGGACGCTGATCCCCGCCCATGCACTGCACAAGCTGCTGGAGGGCGACCGATGATCGGCGATGGCGGGGCCGTGCGGTCTGGCAGGATCGATTTCGGACGGGTCAACAGTGCCGCGCTGGCGCGCGCTGTTGCGGTCGTGCGGGGTCTGCTGCCCGAAGGGCGGGTGGAAGGCCATGAATACGTTGCTCGCAACCCGCTGCGCCCTGACAGGCGGCTGGGCAGCTTCAAGGTGAATATCTCAACAGGCCGCTGGGCAGACTTTGCAACCGGCGACGGCGGCGGCGACCTGGTGAGCCTTGCCGCTTTCGTATCGGGCTTGCCCCAGCGCGAGGCCGCCATTCGGCTGGCGGAATCGATGGGTGTTTCCCCGTGGGCATGAACGACAAGCCGGATGATCCCTTCGCCAATGTCTCCAAGTCCATTGCGGCTGGGGGCGACGTGCCAGACGGTGACGTGCCCGAAACGAAACGAAAGGGCGCGCCCAAGCAAAAGGGCGAATGGGTTTGCCCGGTGCCCGCCGATGCACTGGACGCGCGGACCTCGCATAATCACCATGGCAAGCCCTCTGCATCTTGGCGCTACTGCGATGCTGGCGGCGGGCTGATCCATTGGGTTTGCCGTTTCGACAAGCCGGACGGGTCCAAGGAAATCCTACCGCAAACCCTGTGGCGTGAAGCCGGGCGGCTTGCCTGGCGCTGGGGTGCGCCACCTGTACCTCGCCCGCTCTATGGGCTGGGGCGGCTCGCCTTGGCCCCTGCCGCGCCCGTGCTGATTGTCGAAGGGGAAAAGACGGCGGACGCGGCGGCTGGCCTGTTTCCGGGCTTCGCAGTGGCGTCATGGTCTGGGGGTTCAAAGGCAGTCGGCAAAGCCGATTGGGCGGCGCTGGCGGGCCGCCGGGTGGCCATCCTGCCCGATGCCGACACGCCGGGACGCGAAGCCGCGCAAGCTGTCCGCAAGGCCGCGCTGGCGGCTGGGGCAGAGGGGGCGGCTATTGTCCAGCTCCCCGCCACGTTGCCAGCCGCATGGGATTGCGCCGATCCCTTCCCGCCGGGCTTTGCGCAGGCTGACTTACTTGGGCTGATCGGCGGCGCGCTTGAGGCCGCCAGCGCCGGGCGGCTGGAAATGCCGCCTGGCTACACGCTCGATGCCGATGGCCTCTATTGGCTGGAGCCGGGCAAGGACGGTGCGGACGCGCGGGCCGTGCGGCTATCCGATCCCTTCGACATCATGGGCGAGGCCCGCGACGGTGACGGCGGCGATTGGGGCCTGTTGATCCGGTTTCGGGACCGCGACGGGGTGCAAAAGCGCAGAACGGTCAAGCGGGCGGCGCTGGCGTCCGATGCCGGTGCGGTGCGGGCCGAGCTGGCGGGCGCGGGAATGTTGATCCTGTCCGCGACGGGCCAGAGCGACCGCTTCATTCGCTTCCTTCGGGCAGTGACGCATAGCGCCCGGCTCACCTTGGCGGAAAGGACCGGCTGGGTTGATGCCAGCCGCTTTGTCCTGCCCCATACGGTGATTGCGCCGCCGGGCGCGGAGCCGGTGCATTTTGATGGGGCGGCCTCTGCGCTGCACTATAGGGAAAAGGGCAGTCTGGACGGCTGGAAACGCGACATAGCGTCGCTTGCGCCGGGCAACAGTCTGCTGACTTTCGCCATATCCCTGGCCTTCGTCGGACCAATCATGCGCTGTCTGGATATGGAGGGCGGCGGCTTTCATTTTCGCGGGGCCTCAAGCACCGGGAAAACGTCGCTGGCCATGGCGGCTGGCAGCATATGGGGCGGCGGCGGGCCGCTAGGCTTCGCTTCGAGCTGGCGGGCCACCGGGAACGCGCTGGAGGGCGTTGCGCATGGTCATACGGAAACGCTCCTGATCCTGGATGAGCTGGCGCTGGTGGATCCGATAGAGGCGGGCAACGCGGCCTATGCGCTCGCCAGCGGGCAGGGGAAGGCGCGGGCGCAACAGAGTGGGGCTTTGCGCCGCCGCGCCGAATGGCGGGTCATGGTGTGCAGCACCGGGGAAATCGGCCTTGCCGATCATATGCGCGCCGCCAAGCGAGGCGAACGGACAATGGCCGGGCAGGAATTGCGCTTGCTCGATTTGCCAGCCGATGCCGGAGCGGGTTTCGGGGCTTGGGAAGCCCTGCACAACATGGCCAGTCCAGCCGCCTTTTCCGATGTGATCAAATCGGCTTGCGCCGCCCATTATGGCCACGCCGGGCCTGCCTTCGTTCGCGGGCTTGTTGCCGATCGCGCGTATTGGGAGGGCGAAGCGAAGCGGCTGGCCATGGCGTTTGTGGCGAAGGCCTCGCAAGACGGGGACAGCGGGCAGGCTAATCGCGGTGCCGCCCGCTTCGCTGCCGTCGCGGCGGCTGGGGAAATGGCGGCAGCCCTTCGCGTCGTGCCATGGCGAGCCGGTGAGGCAGAGGCGGCGGCGCTCGCTTGCTTCGGTGCCTGGGTTGCTGGTTTCGGACGCACCGGCTTGCGGGAGCACCGGCAGATTCTGGAGCGGGTCCGCAACGCCATACAGGCCGGTCAATCCCGCTTCGGGCGTATCGCCCATGGCAAGATGCAATCGTTCTATGGGGACGAATCAGGCGATGCCGACGGCGGGGCCAGCAACCGGGAAGGGGAAGCCCGTTCGCTATCCACGCTTGGCTATCTGCACGACATTGAGCCGGGCAAGGCCTGCTACCTGTTCCATGATAGCGGCTGGGCTGAAATCTTGACTGGCTTCGATCCGAAGGAAGCGGCAACTGTGCTGCAACAGCATGGCTTCCTTGTCTCTGGCGACGGCGGTCGACTCAAAAAGAGGCAACGTGTCCGCGACCAAAACCCACGGTTCTACACCGTGCGAGCCACCATAGTGGAATGGGAAGCAAGCGATCTGGCGAAGGCTGGCAGCGTCCCGCCAGAGGAAACCCCCAGCGGGCCGTGGCAATGGCCTAATGATGCCGGGCCAGCCGCACCGGACGATTTCAACAATGAGACCGATCCGTTCGGAGGCGATTGGTAATCCCCGCCCCTGCCAGCCCGCCGCAATTCGATCTATTTGAGGCGAGGCCAGCGCCAGCGAGCCCGCGTCGGGGCACGAAACCGCACATTCCGACAGCGGAACAATTGTTGCGCGCGAAAGAGCTGAAGGCGGCTGGCGCAACTTGGCCAACAATAGCGCGGGCCTTGGGGGTTTGCGTTAATACCGTTTGCCGCCACTATTTTCCGAGTGATCGGGCAAACCCGCCCAAGGGACGGCGGCGGCACGCTCCAACGCCTGCAACGCGCAAGATTGTCCGCCGGGCTATCGTAGGCGGTATGTCGCTGGCCAAGGTTGCCAAGCTAATTGGCATAACGGTGCCCACGCTCCACCTGCATTATCAGGCTGAATTGACGCGAGCTGCGCCCTGTTCCCAGCGAATTTGACGGGGAACAGGCAGAGCCAAAACTGGGAACACGATTTCAGCTTGTGCGCCAATAGGTTAATCGCCCTGTTCCCAAAATCCCGCTATTCCCGTCATTCGGATAGCAATCCCACAACGCAACACGCCAGCCGCTCGCCCGTTTCGCCCGGACACGCGGTGCGGCTGGCGCGCCGATCCGGTCCGAATCGGGTGGAGATTGCAGGCCTGCGAAGCCTGCCTTGATTGGCCTGTGAGTGGCGATTGCGCCGCTCGAAAGCGCCCCTAGCCAGCACATTTGGGGGTATGATTGGGGGTATCTCTCAAACTCGCACCCAAGAAACTGGCCTATTTCAGCCATTTTCAGGCGGTTTCGCGATTCCCGCTACCGCTCCAGCCAGTCCTCGATCAGCCGAACGTCTCGCGCTATCGTTCAGCCCGTTGCCCGGTATTGGCAGGCGCGGCGAGCGGGAAGAACGGGATCGCGGCATCGATCATCGCGCCGTCTTCGAGCGCGAAGGTGTAGTGGCCCTCCATCGTGCCGTTGGGTGTCGCCAGCGGGCAGCCTGATACATAGTCATGGCTGCCACCGGGGCGGATCAGCGGCTGTTCGCCGACCACGCCGTCGCCGTCGATCAGATTGACCATCCCGCGCCCGTCGGTGATCTTCCAGTGGCGGGTGAGCAGTTGCACGGCTTGCTCTGAATGATTCTCGATCCGGATGTGATAGACCCAGAACCACTTCCCCGCCTCAATCCGCGATTGCTCAGGCAGAAAGTTCACCGCGACGCGGACGGTAATGCCGCGGGTCATGGCGGCGTGCTGGAACAGTTCCTTCATAGCGGTAAGCCTAACGCGGTTTTCGGCATTCTACAATCGTCAGAAGCGGGGAATTTCCCATGCTGGTGCTCAATCGAGCGGAATGCCCATTTCGGCCATTTCGCGCTCCGCCCAGAACAGCCGACCGGTATATTCCATCGGGCTTTCGCAGGCCGAAAAATAGACGATCATCCGCGCTGGCACCGTCATCGGCACTGCCACCGAATCATCCAGCCCCGCCTCCTTGACCCGGATCGCCACAAGTTCAGTCGCGACCAGTCCGGGATGCATGCCGATCACCGCGATGTTCTTCGCCGCGAGTTCGGGCGCGAGGCAATTGCCGAGCCGGTCAAGCGCGCGCTTGGTCGCATAGTATCCGGGGACAGCGAGACTGAAGCCGCCGACAGCATCCAGTTTTCGCGGTTCTTCGGTCAGGCGGAAAACCTCGCCGCTGCCGGTCGAAAGGTTGATGATCCGCCCGCCACCGCGCGCTTCCATGATCGGCACGACCAGCTGGGTGAGGGTGAAGGGCGCATGGACATTGACCGCGAACTGATAAAGCCAGTCCTCGCGCGAGAGGTCGAGAAAGCGCGTCTGCCAGATCGGCCCTGCGGTGGCGGCGGCATTATTGACCAGAATGTCGACCCCGCCAAAGCGATCCACCGCCGCTTGCACCAGCGCCTTCAGATCAGTCTCGCTGGCCAGATCAGTGGCCACCGCGATGGCTTGCCCGCCCCGGGCTTCGATCGCTTTGAGCGTTTCACCAAGCGTTCCGGGGAGCGCCGAATCGGCCTCAACGGTGCGCGCTGCCAGCACGACATGCGCGCCGCGCCGGGCAAAATCGCGCGCCGCCTGCTTGCCCACGCCCCTGCTCGCACCGGTGATGATGACGACCTTGCCCGTCAGATCCAGTTCGTTTTGGCGTTCCATCCCGCACCCTCGCAGCTATGCAATGTGTCGAGCGGTATGGACCGTGATGCCCGAAAATCGCAATCGCCGGGACGAATTGTCAAATTGCGCGAACGATTTTGCCTAGAGGCCGACCGCCTTCAGTGCGCGTTCCAGATCCTCGATCATGTCGAGCGGATCTTCAAGGCCTACGCTGATCCGCAGCATACCCTCGCCCACGCCCATTTGCGCGCGTACTTCGGGCGTCAGGCTTGAATGGGTGGTCGATGCCGGATGCGTCATCAGCGATTTGGTATCGCCGATGTTGTTCGAGATATCGATCATTTCGAGCGCATCGAGGAAGGCATGGGCAGGGCTGCGCCCACCATCAAGTTCGAACGAAAACACCGATCCCGCCATCCGCATCTGGCGCATCGCGAGATCGTGCTGCGGGTGGCTGGGGAGGCCCGGGAAGTTGAGCACCGGCACGCGTCCCTCAAGAAAGTGCCCGACTTCCAGCGCGTTCTCTGCCTGTTTGACCGCGCGCAGCTCGAGCGTTTCCAGCCCCTTGAGCACCACCCAGGCGTTGAATGGTGAGAGCGTCGGCCCGGTGTTGCGCTGATAGGGCAGCAGCTTGGTGTTGATGAAATCGGCGGTCCCGCAAACCGCGCCTGCGAGCACCCGGCCCTGCCCGTCCATCAGCTTGGTCGCGGCATAGGCGACGACGTCCGCGCCCAGATCAAGCGGGCGTTGCAGCGCGGAAGTGGCGAAGGCATTATCCACCACCGAGCAAATTCCATGCGCGCGCGCCAAAGCGCAGACCGCGGCGATATCGACGATATCCATCGTCGGGTTGGCGGGGGTTTCGAAGAAAAACACTTTGGTGTTCGGCTGGATCGCCGCCTTCCACTGATCAAGGTCGCGGCCATCGACTGCGGTGCATTCGATACCGAAGCGCGGCAGCAGGTTATCCGCCACCCAGCGCGTGGGACCAAAAGCGGCGCGACCCACAACCATGTGATCGCCGACCGACAGCTGGCACAGCATTGCCGCAGACATCGCCGCCATGCCCGATGCCTGAACGCGGCAAGCCTCGGCCCCTTCCATCAACGCGATGCGTTCCTCAAGCATCTGCACCGATGGGTTCTGCGTGCGCGAATAGGTCATCCCGTGCTCGGCTCCAGCGAACCGCGCGGCGGGGGTGTGGGCATCGTCGTACGAATAGCCCGAGGTGAGGAATATCGCCTCGCTGGTCTCACCCTGCTCGGAGCGCCACGTGCCGCCGCGCACCGCGTGGGTGGCGCTGCGCCATTTGGCGGTGATATCGCGGTTCTGTCCGGTGCTGCGTTTCATCCTGGCGGCATTAGGGCGCTGCGCGGCACGGGGCAAGCGGCGCGGTATCGAAGCGCCAAACCGCTTTCGTCGTCCTGAACGCGTTTTGGGGCGATGAGGATTTTGGTGCGTTGGGGAGTTGCGCTGGGCCACGCCGCCTCTTATCCGCCCACATGTGCAGCGCATCGTGTTCCCCACCACCCAACGTGACCCTTGGCGCTGGTGCCTGGCCATTTGCGCCACCTTTCTCATCATCCTGTGGCTGCATCTGCAAATCCCGTCCAAGATCTATTTCGACGAGGTGCACTATGTGAAAGCGGCGCGGATCTTGCTGTCGCTCGATCATGCGCAGAACCCGGAGCATCCGCTGGTCGGCAAGGAACTGCTCGCCACCGGGCTCTGGCTTTTCGGTGATACGCCGCGCGGCTGGCGGATCATGCCGGCGCTGTTCGGCACAATCGGGCTGTTCGCCTTTTCGCGTATGTTATGGCTGGCCAGCGAGCGGCGAGCGGCGACCATTCTTGGCACATTGCTGCTGGCGACTGACTTCGCCTGGTTCATCCAGAGCCGCATCGCCATGCTTGATATCTTTATGGCGAGCTTTTGCATGCTGGCGTTGTGGCAGGTGGTGGCGGCAATGCGCGAACCCCGGCAGGGCCGCTGGCGGCTTGCGCTGGCCGGGGTGTTTCTTGGGCTGTCGATGGGGGCCAAATGGTCCGTCATTGCCCCCGCGATGGTGCCAGGGCTTATCTTTCTGGCGATCCGCGCCCGGCTCCATGGCAGGCGCTTTCTGATCGCCATACAAGGCCCGCCGGTCCCCGGGATCAGTTTGCTTGAGGCCGGGCTGTGGCTCGGTTTGCTCCCGCTGCTGGTCTATTTCGTCACCTTCGCCCCGACGTGGTTCTATGCGCACGGGCCGGCAAGTCCCTGGCACCCGATTGACTACCAGATGACCATGATCCGGCTGCAGGATTCGGTGGTCAAGAAGCATCACTATATGACCGTATGGTGGCAATGGATTATTGATTATCGCGGCGTCTGGTATCTCTATGAGGCGATTGACGGCGCGCAGCGCGGGGTGCTGCTGATCGGCAATCCGGTTTCGATGTGGAGCGGGTTGCTGGCATGGCTCTGGTGCCTGTGGACGGGCGCTCGCCAGCGCCGTTATGATGCGCTGGCATTCGCGGTGCTCTATCTGGTTTCAATCGGCATGTGGGTGGGCAACGGCAAGCCGGTGCAGTTTTATTACCACTATCTGCTGCCAGGAACCTTCCTGATGGCCTGCCTCGCGCTGGCGCTTGATCATTTGTGGCGGCAACCAGACCGCCGGCTGCGCTGGCTGGCGATGACGGTGATGGCAGCCAACATTGCGGTCTGGGCGTTCTTCCTGCCGATCATTTCGGCAGGCGCGCTCACGGACAAGCACAGTTATGTCAACTGGATGTGGCTCGATAGCTGGCGCTAGCCGCAGCCAAAAAACCGACGGACTAATACAATTTGTCGCAAGTTGCTGCATTGCCACATTGTTGGCCCAAGTCTATGCGGCAGCCATAGAAATCAGATTGCCTGGGGTGTTGCCTCAGGTGACATAGTCCTATAATACAGCAGCGACTGCTCCAGGGACAGTCCAGCAAGGCAGCACCTACGATGAATTACGAATCGAACATCGATTCCATGCGACAGAGTGCAGAATCCTACGCCAATCCGCTCGATGCGGTGGACGACGAGGATCGTTCGGCGCGCCGCAAGATCATTGTAGTGTTTGCGATTATTGCCGTGCTGGTCGTGGCAATCTGGTTTCTTTCGCATCGCGGCAAGCCCGGGGTGCCGGTCGATGCCGCCGGCCAGGCGCCGGTCGTATCGGTGCTCACGCCCGGCACAACCACGGTTCAGGGTCTGATTAACGCCAACGGATCGCTGGCGGCGCGGCGCGAAATGCCGGTTGGCGCTGTCGGTGAAGGCGGGCAGGTGCGCGCGGTACTCGTCGAATCGGGGCAATGGGTTCACGCCGGGCAGGTGCTCGCGGTGATTGACCGTTCGGTTCAGGTGCAGCAGCAGGCGGCACAAACCGCGCAGATTTCAGTTTCACAGGCCGACGCGCGACTGGCGCAGGAAAATCTTGATCGCGCACTCAAACTGGTGGCGCGCGGGTTCATCTCGAAGGCCGACGTTGATCGGCTCACGGCAACCCGCGATGCTGCGGCGGCGCGGGTCAATGTCGCTCGGGCGCAATCGGGCCAGATCGGCGCGCAGGTTGCACGGCTCAATATTGTCGCGCCTGCCGATGGCCTGTTGCTCGAACGCAAGGTTGAACCGGGTCAGGTCGTCAGCCCCGGCAGCGGCGTTCTGTTCCGCATTGCCAAGGGCGGCGAGATGGAAATGCTGGCAAAATTGGGCGAGGTTGATCTCGCGCAGGTAAGCACCGGCGTGATCGCCGAGGTGACTCCTGTGGGTTCGGCGACCAAGTTCACCGGACAGGTCTGGCAAATATCGCCGGTGATCGATCCACAAACCCGGCAGGGAACGGTGCGTGTTGCGCTGGCCTATTCCCCGGCGCTGCGTCCCGGCGGCTTTGCCAGCGCCGTGATCAAGTCGGGATCGGTGGTGGCACCGATTCTGCCCGATTCGGCTATCCTTTCAGACGCCAAGGGTTCCTACGTCTATGTCGTCGGCAAAGACAACAAGGCCGCGCGGCGGGATATCAAGACAGGCATCGTCACCGACGGCGGCATCGCGGTGGTGTCCGGTCTTTCCGGTAGCGAGCGCGTGGTGCTACGCGCGGGCAGTTTCCTCAATCCGGGTGAGACCATCAATCCGGTGTCGGTGAAGAACTAGATGATGTCAGCCAGGACTGCGCCATGAACTTTCGCAATATCTCGGCCTGGTCGATCCGCAACCCGGTGGTGCCGATCATGACGTTTGTCGGGCTGATGCTGCTCGGCCTGGTTTCGTTCAACCAGATGAAGATCAACGACATGCCGGATATCGAATTCCCGGCGGTTATTGTGGCTATCGGCCAGCCTGGCGCAGCGCCAACCGAGATTGAAACCCAGATCACCCAGAAGATCGAGGCGGCTGTCCGTACGATCAACGGGGTCGATACGATGAGTTCGACTGCCTCCGAAGGCAGCAGCCAGACGATGATCATGTTTCAGGTCGGGACCGACGTTAACGAGGCCGTTGCCGAGGTAAAGAACGCGGTCGATCAGGCGCGCGGCAGCCTGCCCGATGGCATTCTCGAACCGCAGATTATCAAGATCAAGGGCGGCGGTGATGTCGCGGCCTATGGCGTTACCGCCGATGACATGACGATCGAACAGCTGTCATGGTTTATCGACGATACCGTATCGAAGCGGCTGCTGTCGGTGGATGGTATGGCGGCGATCGATCGCGGCGGCGGGGTCAACCGCGAAATCAGCGTCATTCTTGATCCGCCGCGGATGCAGTCGCTTGGTGTCACCGCAACCCAGGTTAACGCCATGCTGCGCCAGCTCAACACCAATGCGGCGGGCGGCAAGGCCGAAATCGCCGGTTCGCGGCAATCGGTGCGCGTGCTCGGCAATGCCAAAAATGCCTATGACCTGTCGCAGAGCGATATTCCGCTGGGCGGCGGCCGCACGGTCAAGCTGTCCGATTTCGCCACGGTGAAAGACAGCTTTTCCGAAATCTCGGCGATCGGCAAGATCAACGGCAAATCGGCGGTCACATTTTCGATGAGCCGCTCGCGCGGCGCGTCGGACGTTTCGGTTTACGACAGCGCGGTGATCGAACTGGCCAAGATTGCGAAGGAGCATCCCGGCGTCCACTTCACCCGCATTTTCTCCTCGGTCGATTACACCAAGGGGCAATATGAAAGCTCGCTGTCATCGATTGTCGAGGGCGCGATCCTGGCGGTTATGGTGGTGTTCTTCTTCCTGCGCGATTGGCGCGCGACGGTAATTTCGGCCATCGCCATCCCGCTCTCTGCGATCCCGACCTTTTATTTCCTCCAGAGCTGGTTCGGCTTTTCGCTCAACAGCCTGTCTCTGCTCGCGCTGGGCCTGGTGGCGGGGGTCTTGGTCGATGATGCCATTGTCGAGATTGAAAACATCGTCAGACATATGCGGATGGGCAAAAGCGCCTATCAGGCCTCGATTGACGCCGCCGACGAGATCGGCCTTGCCGTTGTCGCCACGACTCTGTCGATTGTTGCGGTGTTCCTGCCGGTGGGCCTGATGGGCGGGATTCCGGGACAGTTCTTCAAGAGCTTCGGGCTGACCGTGGTGGTCTCGGTCTTGCTTAGCCTCGCGGTGGCGCGGATGATCACGCCGATGGTTGCCGCCTATTTTCTGCAGTCGCACGGGCCCGCTGAACATGCCAGCGGGCCGTGGATGGAGCGCTATCTGAATGTTTTGCGCTGGACGCTCGATTCGAGCAAGGCGAAGGCCCTGCGCGCTCGTCTTGCGCAGGTCGACAGCCGGTTTCTCTATCATGCTCCGGCGCTGGTGCTGGCACTGGTCGCCGCCATCGGCTTGCTAGTGGTTAAACTGCGCCCGGTTGCCGCTGATCTGGTGCCGCCGAGCAACGCCTCGATCGTTCTCGGCGTAATTGGCATATTCATCGTCGTTTATAGCCTGGCGATGCTGCTGACGCTGATCATCGGCATGCTTCTGGGGCTGATGGAGGGATCTTCTTCAAGCGGATATGCCGCAAGGTCACGCTTTGTCGGCAAGCGGATCAGCGCGCGCTTGCGCGATCACCGGGTATGGATGGTCGGCATCGGACTGCTCTCGCTGATGATAACCGTTGGCCTGTTCGTTTATCTGCCCAAGCAGTTTTTCCCGACCTCGAACAACGATTTCGCCATGATCAATGTTGATATGGTGCCCGGAACCACGCTGAAGCAAACCGCTTTGGCCTCTGACAAGGTTGCCGAGTTGGTCTTGGCTGATCCCGATGTCGCGACAGCTTATGAGCGCGTGCGCGAAGGGGCTGGCCGGTTGTTCATCAACCTCAAGCGCGACCGGGCCAAAACCAGCCAGGAGTTTCAGGACTTGCTGACGCCGAAACTGCAGCTTATCCCCGACGCGCGGATCGCCTTTCAGGATTTGCGGGGGGCCGGTGGTGGCGGTGGCTCGGGGCGGCCGATTTCGGTGATGCTTTCGGGCAGCGATTCGGTGCTGCTGGGGCAAGCCGCAACGACCCTGATCGACCAGATGAAAACAGTGCCCGGCGTCGTCGCTCCGCGCGTGGCAGCCGATTTGCGCCGTCCTGAAGTGATCATCACCCCGCGCGCTGATCTCGCCGCCAGCCTTGGCGTGACAACCACCGCGCTCAGCCAGACGATCCGCATCGCCACGCTGGGCGAGATCGATCAGAACGCGGCCAAGTTCTCGCTTGCCAATCGTCAGGTGCCGATACGGGTCAGACTTTCCGAAGATGCCCGACGCAATATTGCGACGATTGAAAACCTGCCGGTACAAACCGCCAGCGGCGGCTCGGTGCCGCTTTCGAGCGTGGCCGAGATCAGCTTTGGTTCGGGCCCTGTCAGCATCCAGCGTTACAACCAGAGCCGCCGCGTGGTTATCGGCGCGGATGTTGGTCCCGGCGCGGCACAAGGCACGGTCACCACCGCGATCAACGCGCTGCCGATCATGAAAAACTTGCCAGCGGGGGTATCAAGCGCACCGGTGGGATCGGATCGGTGGCAGGCAGACATGGTCACCAGCTTCTTCCAGGCGCTGCTCGCCGGGGTGCTGCTGGTGTTCACCGTGCTGGTGCTGCTCTATCACCGTTTCGTCTCGCCGCTGGTCAACATGGGCTCGCTGTTCCTGGCCCCGTTGGGCGGGCTGCTGCTGCTGGCGATTGTCGGCCAGTCAATTTCACTGCCGGTGTTCATCGGGGTGCTGATGCTGTTCGGCATCGTCGCCAAGAACTTGATCCTGCTGGTCGATTTTGCCATCGATGAAATGTCTAAAGGCACTGACAAGTACGCTGCGATTATCGAAGCCGGGCACAAGCGCGCGCAGCCAATTGTCATGACCACCGTGGCAATGACCGCCGGTATGATTCCCACCGCCATTTCGCTCGGCGGTGACGGGGCCTGGCGCGCGCCGATGGGCACGGTGGTGATCGGCGGGCTGATCATGTCGACGCTGCTGACGCTGATTATTGTGCCCGCCGGGTTCAGCCTTGCCGATGGTGTCGAAAAACGCCTTGGCCCGTCGCTGCGCCGCCGTTTCCTTTCGTACAAGCCCAACGAGCAGACCGCAGCTCGTTACCCCAGCGGCATTCCCGCCGCGCCGCCGGAAGCGCTTGCGGCCGAGTGAAGCGAGCCCTCGCCAGCGTTCCCGCTGACAAAGCGGCGACCATGCGGTTTTTCGCCACGGGACTGCTGGTGGCCATGGCGGCGCTGTTTGTTCTGGCCCGCGCAATGCTCTCCGCCCATCCGGTCTGGCCGTGGCTGCTCGCCTTCAGCGAAGCGGCAATGGTCGGCGGGCTGGCAGACTGGTTCGCGGTAACCGCGCTGTTCCGCCGCCCGCTTGGCCTGCCGATCCCGCACACCGCAATCGTGCCTGAGAACAAGGACCGCATTGCCGATTCGATGGCCGGCTTCATCCGCGATAACTTCCTTACGCCGCAGGTGGTCGCGCGGCGGATGAAGGCGATGAACATCGCCGCCGCCGCCGGTGAATTCCTCGCCGACACCGAGCGCGGGAGTGTAACCTACAAGGGCTCGCGGCTGCGCAGCGGCGCGGCAAACCTGTTCGCTGACGTCCTGCAATCGCTCGATCCTGAACAGATGGGCGGCATGGTCAAGAAAGGCCTGAAAGGCCAGCTCGAGAAGCTCGATATCGCGCCGCTATTGGGAGGCCTTCTCGATTCGGCGATTGCCGATGGCCGCCATATGCCGTTGATGGATGGGGTTTTGCGCTGGACCGGGATTACGCTCGAGGCCAACGAAGACCTGCTGCGCAATCTCATTCATGATCGCGCCAACGGCATCCTGCGCTGGACCGGGCTCGATGAACGGCTGACCAATGCCATCCTTGATGGCCTGTTCAAGCTGATTGCCGAATGCATCGTCGTCCCCGATCATCCGGTGCGGCTCAAGGCTGAAGAGGGGCTGCAACACCTCGCAACGGCGCTCAAGGACGACCCCGAGATGCACGACCGGGTCAACCGGCTCAAGCGCGAACTGCTCGGCAATCCGGCGATGACCGCATGGCTTGATGCCCTGTGGGAGCGCGCGCGCACCCGGCTGCTCGCGGTGGCACGCGATCCCGGCGGCGCGCTTTCAGGACAATTTGCCGAGAGCCTGACCGAACTGGGCTCCGCGCTCCAGCGCGATGCCAATCTGCAGCGGCTGGTAAACCGTTTCGCCCGCCGTACGCTGGTCGGCATCGCCAGCCGCTATGGCAACGAGATTGTCCGGCTGATTTCGGAAACCGTGAAGCGCTGGGATGCCTCGACAGTGACCGACCGGATCGAAGGCGCGGTAGGCCGCGATCTGCAGTTCATCCGGGTCAACGGCACATTGGTTGGCGGGCTGGTCGGCGTGGCCATCCATGGGCTAAACATCGCGCTATGACTGATACACCGCTGCTCATCACCGAACGGCTGGAACTGTGGAAGCCCGCGATCCGCGACCACCAGAGCCTTTTCGCGCTCACCGAAGATGCTGAGACGCGCCGCTTTCTGGGCGACCGTCCCGCCTCTATGCAGGACAGTTTCGAGCGGGTTCAGCGCAATGCCGGTGGCTGGGCGCTGCATGGTTATGGCACGTTCATGGTGCGGCTAAAGAGCGAAAACGACATTGTCTGCACCTGCGGGGTGTTTCGCTCGTGGCGCAGCAAGCCGGGGCTCGACGATGTGCCCGAGGCCGGCTGGATCGTCCACCGCGATCACTGGCGCAAAGGCATCGCGAGCGAGGCGATGCGCGCGATTATGGAATGGTTTGACCGGGTGCACGGCGCGCAGCGGATCGGCTGCATGATCGAGGCAGGCAATGCGCCCAGCGAGCGGCTGGCAGCGGCGATGGGCTTTGTTGAATATCTGCGCGAGCCAGAAGACGAGCGGACGGTGGTGCTTTATGAACGGTTGCCCTGAGCGTTATTGACTCTGCAAAAGCCTTGGCAGCGCCCCCGACATTCCCCGTGCTTCTTCCATAAAGAACTGTTTCAGCGGCGAAATCCTCTGAACTGCGCCCATGCCAAGCCGCCGGATAGCCGAGGGCAGACGGCCCGGGATGCCGAACAACCGGGTCAGGCCATCGGTCGCCGCCATCACCATCGTCACGTCAGCCGCGCGCCAGCGTTCGTAACGCGTGAGCAGCTGGGCATCGCCGGGCTCAAGCCCCAGCCGCATGCCATCGCTCAGCACCTCGACCAGCGCCCCGACATCGCGCAGACCCAGATTGAGCCCCTGCCCCGCGATAGGATGCATCCCGTGCGCCGCGTCTCCCACCAGCGCGAGCCGGTGATCGACGAGAAGCCGCGCATGGTGCAAGCTGAGCGGATAGGCCATGCGCGGGGCGGCGAGCTGGATTTGCCCCAGAATTGATCCAACGCGCGCGTGCACTTCCGCAACAAACGCGCGGTCCGAAAGCCCCGTCCATCCCGCTGCATCCTTCTCCGCCACGGTCCAGACCAGCGCCGAACGATGGCGGCCCGCGTCATCGAGCAATGGCAACAGCGCCAGCGGCCCGGCGGGATAGAACACCTCCCAGGCAACCCCCTCGTGCGGTTTCTCGTGGTACAGCGCGGTCACCTGCGCGCGGTGCTTGTAGTCCCACTTGGCGAGACTGAACCCGGCCTCGTCGCGCGTGGGCGATTGGCGGCCCTCGGCTGCCACCATCAGCTTGCCGCTGAGTTCGCGGCCATCCTTCAGCCTTACCGAAACCGCGTGGTCACCGCGCGTGCGGCTCTCCACTTCCCCCGAGGTATGCCACGCTATTGCCGGTTCCCCGCGCGCTGCATCAAACAGCGCGAGACGGATATCGCGGTTGGCAAACATCCGTCCGAGCGCGCCTTCATCACCGCCGGGGCGGAAATCGATGCGCCCCGGCTTCATCCCGTCGGTCACCGCAATCGCCGTAATCGGGCAGCCCAGCGGGGCAAGTCGATCCGCCAGCCCGATGTTGGTGAACAGGTTCCAGCTCGCGGTGGAAATCGCCGAAGCGCGGCCATCGATGCCCTCGGCGGTCAGTTCCTGCGGCGAGGCGCGGTCGATGACATGGCAGGTGAGGCCTTCTTTGGCTGCCGCCAAAGCGAGCGTCATCCCGACAAGGCCACCGCCGATGATTACAAGATCGCGAGTATTGGACATGGCTTCAGGCTCTAGTGTCGCGCGCGGCCTTCGACAAGCTCAGGCTGAGCCTGCCGAGGAACCCGCGCAAACCAGGCTCAACTACTGACACGTATTCCCCGCCCCGCCATCGAGATCGAGACAGCGCCCGTCAAACGACCCCGCCGGAACTGCCAGGTGCAGCAGCGCGGCCAACGTCGGGGCAATGTCCACCGTTTCCACCGGCGCAGGTTGCTCGAAGCCAGCCATGCCCTTGCGCCAGAACAGCAGCGGCACCCGCCGGTCATAGTCCCAGGCCGAACCATGCGTGGCGGTATAGCCCTTGGCAGCGCCTGGGATCGGAACAATCGCCCGGTCAAGTAGCACCACAACATCGCCCGACCGAGCCGGATCGAAGCTGGCGCGGGCGCGGTCTCGCAGGTTCCAGTCCTGCGGGTTGCCGGTGGGTGATGGTGTCGCCGCGAGTTCGCCTGCGGCATAGGCTCCGGCAACCTGCGGATGCGCGCGCAGCTTGGCGATCAGCGCATCGAGCACCAGCCCGCGCTGCGATGCGCTCAGGTTCTTCGACAAATAGTAGTCGCCGAAGGGGCCGTCGCTGTAAATCAGCGGACCATCAATGGTCAGCTTGAACTGCTCCACCAGTTCTGCACCGAGCGCGCCGGGCATCAGCCTGGGATCAACCCGCGCGGCGCGCGGCAGGGCCTGTTCATCGAGCCGTTCGGGCACATCAAGCCCGCCATGATCGGCGCTGAGCATCACCGCATAGTCAATCTTCGCCCTGTCGAGCTTGGCAAAAAACGCACCAAGCCCGCGATCAAGCTCGGCCATCTGCAGGCACATTTCCATGCCCTCGGTGCCGAAGGCGTGGCCGACATAGTCGGTGGCGGAAAGGCTCACCGACAGGATATCGGGCGCCTGACCCTGCCCGAGCTTCATCTGGCCAACCAGATTCAGCGCCAGATCGAGTGTTACCGCATCGATGCGCGGCGAAACGCGAAAGCCATCGGGGTCCTTTGCCGCTAGTGCGAAACGGCCGGTGCCAAGCGCGCCAGCCTTGCCGACGACTATCGCGGCATCGCGCGGGGCGCACCAGGCGGGCGGGGCAAAAGGCTTCGCACCCTTGGCGATGAGCGCGCCGATCGCGCTATTTTCCGCCACGGCGGCGGGCGCCAGGGTTCCGCCCTTGAAGGTGACGAATTGCCCGGCCTTGACCCAATAGGCCTGATCAATCCTGTGCCCGCCCATCATCATCACCGCGCGGTCCTTCGCCGAGACCGCGACATTGCGCGAGAGCGGCCAGACGGCCTTCATATATTCGCCGAGCGTCGGCACTTTGAGGTGGCGGGCGGAAACCACCGGGTCGCGCGAGGTGCTGGCGGGATCGCTCTCATCCTCGGCGCAATAGACCCGCTTGTCGGCGCGCGTCTGGGTCAGATCGAACCAGTTGTTCGATATAATTCCCGTGCGCGCGGGATGAACCCCGGTGAGCAGGGTCGAATGGCCGGGGCAGGTCTCGGTCGCGGCGTGGCTCTGATAGGCCGAAGGAAACACCGCGCCCTGTTGGAGCCGCACGAAACCGCCGGTAAAATGCGCCCGGTACTGGGCGAACAGATCGGCGCTGAACTGGTCTATCGACAGCGCGACAATCAGCGTCGGCGGCGCGGCTGGCGCAGGCGCGGTCGCGGCATCTTTCGCGGCAGCAGGGACTGTGCTGGCGAAGGCTGGGCTGGCTAGGCCGAGAGCGAACAGGCAATTGAGGGTGAGGCGGCGCATGTTTCTTCCTTGTATTGAGCGGGCAAAACCGGCCTCCGTTTGATGAAGCCGCCCAGCCCGCAGCGCAAGCCCGTTCGGGGAAAGAATACCTAGAGAATTCTGAACCTCTTCCCCCTCCCCGTCGGGGAGGGGTCAACGATGCCCGCACGCTTGATGTAAGGCCCCAGCTCCGTTCGTCCTGAGCTTCGCCGAAAGGAGCTGTCCTTGTTCCTGAGCCACAGTGCGTCGCCCGAAGAAAAAGCAGTGCTTCGACAAGCTCAGCATGGGCGGGTATGGGGTTAATCGAATAGCTGCTGTTCGAGACGAAAGACCCAAACTGCCATGCCATCCTATCACCGCCTGATTGCAGTGTTGTTGCAGCTGGCAGCATTGCTGCTCGCACTGCCCGCCCATGCTGCGCCCCCTCTCAATTCTGCACCTACCCATATCAAAGCCGAACTGGTTGTTGAGGCCCCGGCTGCCCCCGGTGGTGCAACCACGCTGGCGATGGTGATGAAGCCTGCGGCGGGATGGCATGGCTATTGGTCAAATCCGGGTGATGCCGGGCTGGGGATGGAGGCTGACTGGGCCGTTGGTTCTGCCAAGGCGAATGTCGGTCCGCTGCAATATCCGGTGCCGCAAACGCTGCTGATCAGCGGGCTGATGAACCATGTTTACGAACATGACTATGCCCTGCTGGCTGCATTCAGAGTGCCTGCAAATGCGCGCGTGGGTGATTACCTTGCCGTCTCGGTGAACGCCCATTGGCTGGCCTGCACCGAGCAAATCTGCGTTCCCGAGCAGGCCCTGCTCAAGGCTGATCTGCTGGTCGTCGCTCCGCGAACCAGGACCACCCGCGATCCGCGCTTTGACGCGTGGCGCGCGGCTTTGCCCGCGCCTTTGGGCGCGCAGGCGAAGTTCGTCGTCAATGGAAAAATCCTGCGCATCGGCATTCCGCTGCCGAAAAGCGTGGCGCTCGAAAGTCCGCACCTGTTTGCGATCGAAGACCACATGATCGACTACGCCGCGCCGCAGGATATGCGGCGGCAGGGCGATCTGCTGGTGGTGACGTTGCAGCGCCCCAAGTTGGCCGCTGCCGATCCCGAGGCACTTTCGGGCGTGCTGCGGCTCAATGCTGCGGGCGATGGCGTGGCGTTTTCGGCAGAGCCCGGCGCGGTCGCTGCCGGCGGTGATCCGGTGACGATCAGCACTGCGGCCCCCAGCACATCGCTCCCCCTACTCCTCCTGGCAGCGCTGGTCGGCGGGCTGATCCTCAACATCATGCCCTGCGTTTTCCCGATCCTCAGCCTCAAGGCGCTCAGCCTCGCCCGCGCTGGCGGCAGCGAAGCAGAGGCGCGGTCCGAGGGGCTCGCCTATACCGGCGGCGTGGTGCTGGCGACCGCGCTGCTCGGCGGCGTGCTGCTCGCGCTGCGGGCGGCGGGGCAAGAGGTTGGCTGGGCGTTCCAGTTGCAGGAACCCGGCGTCGTCGTGGCGCTGATGCTGCTCGCGGTGGCGATCACCGCCAATCTGGCTGGGCTGTTCGAATTTTCAGTTCCGGGATTTGCCCAAGGCGGCAGCGCCAGGGGAGCCTTCGCTACCGGACTGCTCGCCGCCTTCGCCGCGACGCCGTGCACCGGGCCGTTCATGGCCGCCGCGATGGGCGCGGCGCTGCTGCTGCCTGTGGCGCAAGGCATGGCGCTGTTCATCACGCTCGGGCTGGGCCTCGCGCTGCCGTTCCTTGGCCTCGCCTATATTCCCGCGCTGCGCCGCCTGCTGCCGAGGCCGGGAATGTGGATGGTGTGGTTCCGCAAGCTGATGGCCTTGCCGATGGGGCTGACCGCGCTCGCGCTGCTGTGGCTGTTATCGAAGCTCGGCGGAACTGGCTTTGCCGCCGCAGCGGCGGTGATTGCCCTTGGGCTGATCGCCGCGCTGGTGGCCGCAGGGCGCAAGCAACATGCAGGCAAGGCAGCGGGCGGGCCGTTCGCATTGGTCGCCGCGCCGCTGGCGCTGCTCGCCGCGCTGCTCTTGCCGCATTTCTACAGCGAACGGCAGAACGGAGCGATAGAATCCATCCTCCCCTCGCAGCCCTTCTCCGAAGAAGCGCTGGCCAAGGCGCGCGCCAGCGGCAAGCCGGTGTTCGTCTATTTCACCGCCGACTGGTGCCTGACCTGCAAAGTCAACGAAAGCGCGGCGATCGAGCGCGAGGAAGTGCGCGCAGCCTTCGCAAAGGCAGGCGTGCAAGTGCTGGTGGGCGACTGGACAAGGCGCGATCCGGCAATCACGCGGTTCCTGACCGCCCACGGCGCGGCGGGGGTACCGCTGTATCTGTGGTACGCTCCGGGCAAGGACGGAGAGCAGTTGCCGCAGGTTTTGTCGGTCGGGATGCTGGTTGGGATGGCTGGGGGGTGAGGTGAAACAAACTTAGCCGAAACGAGACTTGCAGACTCGCCGGTTACCTGAATCATCTCGAACCCAATCCACGCTAAATATTCTTATTTGATATCCCTTGGAGAACATTTCATCGTTGCTGCCTCCAAACACTCCAACATTACAGATACCTTCATTTGTCAGCGCGATCAAAGCATGGCGAAAAGATTCCGTATTTGCCTGCTCCTTCAAACGGATCACAATGTATTTGCCTATGCTATCAGGACCTCTCCCCGTATCGAGGATATGATTTGCAATGGACCGCTCTTGCTTCCCATTGAAAAACCAAGACCCATCCAATTCTTCGAAGCGAGGCAGTGTTTCAGGACTTTCGACGGCCAGCGCCGCGATCGTCATCCCAATCTGATAGTCCTGTTGTTCTGCGGTTTTACGGTTAGCCAGCCACCATATGTCCGCAACAATTAGTGCAAATGTGACTGCCGCTAATACCGCGCGAAAATTTTTTGGAATTGCGCTCACGAGCAAATCATGGGCTCAGCCCATTAAAGTCGCAACTTGAATTCACAGCAAATGGTTTGATCAACGCAGTGTGCTCGTTGGCGCAAGTTCAGGATGACGGGAAATGGAAGGGGTAGAGCCCTCTCCCCTCCTCAAGCCACCTCCATCACCACCCGACCAGCCTCAGCCTTCGCCGGATGCTCTTCTATCACTATCCGCACATGCCGACCCAGCCTTGTGCAGGCCTTGATCAGCTTCTCGCTGGTGATCCCGCCCAGCTTGCCGCGAAACAGGTTGGAGAGGCGCGGTTGGGGGATGTCCACCAACAAGGCCAACGCGCTCTGGCTGAGGCCGAACTCCTGCTGATAGCGCATGATCGATCCGATCAGCCCCGCCTTGTAGGCCAGATCATCCGTCCCGGCGAGGCCAAGATCGGCAAAGACATTGCCGCTGCTTTCCTCGAATTCGTGCTCGATGTCGGTCATCTGCTTTTCCCTTGCCTTGCCGCGTGGAGCGCGCGGGCTGCTTTCAATCGCGTTTCAATCAGGTCAAGATCAGCTTTTGGCGTTTCCGAACCCTTCTTCGATTTCTTCTGGAAGCAGTGCAGCACATAGAGGCAGCCTTCCAGTTCCACCGTGTAAACCGCGCGGTAGGTGTCGCTCTGATAGTCCTCGGACAATTGCACCGCGCCAGCAGCTTTGCCCTTGAGCAGTTTTGCGCCTTCCGGCGTTAGGCCCTGCTGTGCAATATCCAGCGCGACGCCAAATTCCTTGCGCAGGGCAGGTGGCATCGCGATCAGATCGCGCTTGCTACCGCCAATCCAGATCAGCGCCTTTTTGCGAGGGAGATCACGAAGCGGCATAGGATTTTTATATCTGATATGATATAAAGTGTCAAGGCAATATCAAACCACCTCCGCCACCCCCTCCAACCCCTCCTTCAACCGCGCCAAAGCCTGCGCCTTGAGCTGGTGCACGCGGGGTATCGAAACATCCAGAACTCCGGCGATCTCGGCGAGGTTCATTTCCTCGACGAAATACAATTGCACCACCAGTTTCAGCCGCTCGGGCAGATCGGCGATTGCGCCCGCGAGCTGCCCGCGCAGTTCTTCGCTGGCGAGCAGTTCGAGCGCGTTGGGGCCGAGATCGGCATAGGCCATCGAGCTGTCCGAATAGGCCTCGTCAATCGATTCAAAGCGCAGCGGCTCACTGTTGGCGCGCAGGTCAGCAAGATCCGCCTCGCCCATACCCATCGCCTCGGCCAGTTCCGCATCATAGGGCGCGCGGCCCAGCGTGACGCGCAGCGCCTCTTCCTTTTCGCGCAGCAGCTTGCGTCGCTCGCTCGCCCCGCGCGACATCGGCAATGATCGGCGGATGAGATCAACCATCGCCCCGCGCACGCGCATCTTGGCATAGGCAGCAAAGCCATCCTCGGTGGGGCCAGCGTGTTTCTGCGAACATTCGGTGAGTGCGACGAGGCCGGCCTGCATCAGATCCTCCAACTCGATCCCCGGGCGGCCCGATCCATGGACGTGCCAGGCGAGCCGCCGGACCATTGGCAGGAAACGCCGAACCCGGTCGGCGATATCACCCCGATAGGCTGTGCGGGCAGCGGTGAACGGTGTGTGGTCGTGCTTCATGCGGCAAGCTCTTCCATGTTGACGTTTTCAGGATGGGGCAGCGCCGGAAAGGCGGGCGGCGGCACCTCGCCGCCGATCACCGCGAGCACTTCAATCGGCTGGGCGGGGGGCAATTCGTTGATCGAAAGCACCAGGCAATTTGGCGCGCGCAGGCGCAGCAGCGCGGACAGGGCCCGTCGCGCGCGCGGCTGGACGATCAGCGCAGGCGGCAAGGCGCTGGCGGGCTGTTCGGCCATGATCGCAGCGATGCGCTCACCGATCGAGCGGGCAAGATCGGGTTCGATAATCGGCTGGCCGGTGGCGGGATCATGCAGCCCCTGAACGATCATCGCCTCAAGGTTTGCCTCAAGCGTCAGCACCGGCAGCCGTTCGCTCGGCGCGCAGACCCGGCCGACGATCAGGCCGCCAAGATCGGCGCGGACAATGTCGATCAGCCGCTCGTGCTCGAGCGTAACCTGCACCGCCTGGCTCAGGCTGGAGAGGATCGGCAGCGGGTGACCGATGGGCACGCCATCTTCGAGCAGACTGCGCAGCAGGCGGGTCAGCGCGGCAAGGCTGAGCGGCGCGGGGGTTACGGTTTCGACGAGGCCGGGCGCGCGCTCTTTCACCCCGTCAAGGATGGCGCGAACTTCGTCGGGGCCGAGCAGCGCCTGCGGGCTCGCGCCGAGCAGCTGGTTGAGGTGCGTGGCGATGACGGTGGAGGGGTCGACGGTGAGGAACCCGGCAGCGACGGCGGAATCGCGCAACCCCGGTTCTATCCACATCGCCGGGCAGCCAAAGCTCGGATCGATGGCTGCTTCGCCGTGCAAATTGTGACCCGCGCGCACTTCGCCCGCGTCAATCGCCAGCACCCGGTCGGCGCGCACCGAGGAACCGCCGAGCGGCACCCCGCCGAGCATCACGCGGTAGTCGTGCGGTGGCAGCTCGATCGCGTCGCGCAGGCGGAACTGCGGAACGACAAAGCCGAATATCTGGCTCAGCTGTTTGCGCACCCCGGTGATCCTGGCGACCAGCGGCGATCCGCGCTTGTCATCGACCAGCGGCACCAGGCCATAGCCGAATTCGATGGTCACCAGCGTGTGATCCGAAACATCTTCGAGCGCGATGCGGCCCGGTTCGATGGCGGGCATTTCGGCAATGGGAAGCGGCTTTTCAGCCCGTGCCTTGAGCTTGCGGTAAAGCGCAAATGCACCGCCGGCGGCAGGCAGAAACACCGATTGCGGCATCGCCGGGATGCAGCCGATGGCAAACAGGATCGCCGCCACTGGCAGCCAGGTGCTCGGTGCGGCAAATTGCCCGCCGATCTGCCCGGCCAGGTCGCGACTATCGGCGACGCGGGTGACGATCGAGGCGGCGGCGATTGACAGCAGCAGCGCCGGAACCTGCGCCACCAGCGCATCGCCGACCGCGAGCGTGATGTATTTCTGCGCGGCGTCTCCGGCGGAAAGCCCGTGGCTGACCATGCCGAGCACGAAGCCGGCGATGATGTTGACCCCAAGGATCAGCAGCGCGGCAACCGCATCGCCCTTCACGAACTTTGACGAGCCATCCATCGCGCCATAGAAATCGGCCTCGGTGGCGACTTCCTTGCGCCGCGCCTTGGCCTCATCCGCAGTAAGCAGCCCGGCGGCGAGATCGGCGTCGATCGCCATCTGCTTGCCCGGCAGGGCATCAAGCGTGAAGCGCGCGGAAACTTCGGAAACGCGGCCTGCGCCCTTGGTAACCACCACCAGATTGATGATCACGAGGATCATGAAAACGAACAGCCCGACCGCGAAATTGCCGCCGACGAGGAATTCGCCAAACGCCTCTATCACTTTGCCCGCCGCCGCGCCGCCCTGGTGGCCGTTGACCAGAACCACGCGGGTCGAGGCGACGTTGAGCGAAAGACGAAGCAGGGTGGCGAACAGCAGTACCGAGGGGAAAGCCGAGAAATCAAGCGGCTTGGCGGCGTTGAGCGCGGCCATCAGCACCGCGACTGACAGAGCGATGTTGAGCACGAAACAGATGTCGAGCAGCACCTTGGGCACCGGCATGATCATCAGCAGGATCAGCGCGAGGATCGCCGAGGGAAGCGCAAAGGCGGCGGGGTTGCGCATGGTTTTGCCCACGGCCTAGAGCCCCATCGCCGAAAGTTTGGCATAGGCCGCGCGGACATGTTCGGGCAGCGCTGAGGCTCCGGGCGTGCCGAGCGCAAAGGCCTGTTCGATAACCTGAGCCATCGAGCGCTGGGGCGGCGCGGCGCTTGCGAATTCCTGAGCAATAGGCCCGCGCAGCCTAAGCCCCTCCTCTTTAGGCGAGGGGCCAGGGTGTGGCATGGCGTTCGATGCGAGGCCTGGAATTTCGGACAAGCCCCACCCCCCAGCCCCCTCCCCTGAAGAGTAGGGGGAGCCTTCCATCGCCGCGCCCATTTTCGCGCGGATCAGGCCCATCACTTCGCCAACCGACCTCGCCGATCCATCTGCCCGGGAAAAAATGCCATGATTGGCCGCCGCCGCCGCCGGCATCAGCGCGGCGGCAGACTGCGCAGGATCGCTCGCCAGCGCATTGAGAAACTTTGTCGCGCCGTCCGCACCCAGAAAATGGGCGAGATAAAGCTCGCTGGCATCGGGTGCGTGGCCGAGCGCGGTGGTCAGGCTCGCCTTGTTGTCGCTCGCAAGGCTGGCGGCCATCAGTGCAGACGCCTGCGGATCAAAGCGCAGCGCCATCGCCTGCGCGCGTCCCGCGGGATCAGCCAGATTGGGCAGGCCGAATTCGCTGCCATGCCGCGCGAGCGTTTGCAGCCAGGTGGCGCTGGTAAACTGGTAAAGCCCTGAGGCCGAGCTGGTCCCGGCGCGCGCCTGCGGGTTGAGGTTCGATTCGATTTTGGCCTGCGCCAGCAGATAGTCGAAATCGACCCCGCTCGCCCGCGCCGCGCGGGCAATAGCGGCGCGCACTTCTGGCTGACCGCCAATGTTTTGAATCTGACTCAACGCTTTCCCCCAAGTGGCTGTGAGGGGATTTCAGCAAGAGGTGTGCCAAATTGAAATTAACTCAGACGCGGGTGCCGGTATAAGCGTAAGCCGGCCGGGCGCGGTAAATCGCCGGTGAACCCGTCAGCGCATCAAGCCGTGCCGCGACATTGGCGGCAATCAGGTTGCGAACCTGCCGGTTTACGTCGTTCAGCCGCCGCGCCGCATCAAGCAGCCCGCGGCATTCCTCATCGACCCCGGCCGCATCGGTGTTCGCCAGCGTGCCGCATAGTTTCTCCTTGGAAACCGCCGCACCCATGATGCCATCAAGATCAATTCCGGCAAGCGCCTGCCGCTCATCCTGCAGCACGGCGACCATTTGCCGAAGAGAATCGCGCAAGTTCTGGTTCGAGGTTTGATCCGCGATCATTTGGCGCTCCTCAGTAACATGCCAGCGGCGATAATTGCGTCGGCCAACTTGGCGGGGACCAGCGGATAGGTGCCGCGTTCCACCGCCGCGCGGATCTCGGACACGCGCTCATAATCGATTGGCGCGGGGCCGGGATCGCGGGCATCGCTGCTGGCAACCACCGAAGTGCCTTGGGCGATTTCCCGGCTCTTTGCCTGGCCATCAGCCGCCTGCCACAACGCGTGCGGAGCGGTGGTGCTGCCCGTGCGAACAGTTCCGATGATCTTTGTGGGTTCGATAGACATCTTGCCGCTCCGTGGTTCTGCGGATGTGAGAACGGCAATTCGGCAACAGGTTTAACCCCGAAGGAATGATTTTGCCGCATCTTACGGCAAGTCCCTGCCGCCCGGATTGCCACCAAGGTCAACGGCGACGAGACCAGGGCGGACAATGCGCGCGCGGAATGGTGGCGAAGTGACGTTTGCCGGTCGCACCCGGATCCACGCGCCGACTGCGCCGGGATCGAGCGCCTCTCCGCTCTGGGCGACCGAAAAACCTTCGCCCTCGATCGCGATGGTCACCGATTCGCCGCGCAGCACGGCGGGTTGCGAATTCGCCGCCTGATTGCCTTGGACCAGCGGCACGAATATCCGCCATGATCCCGGATCGGGGCAGCGCAGCGACACCGTATCGCGCGCCGAGCCATACCACGAAATTACCGGCGGCGCGGCACAGGCGGCAAGGTGCAGGCGGCGGTCAACCGGATGAGCCGCGCCGCCGGGCTCGCCAATCGCGGCGCCGGTGAAGGAGGAAACCGCGCGGTCGAGCGCGGCGAGGTCGGGGGCGTATTGTGCCTGTGCGGGCGCGGCGGCGAGCAGCGCGGCAAATGGCATCAGACGGTTCATTGGGCCTCTCCCGCATTATCGGCATCCCAGGTGAGCGCGGCTGAAAGATCGCTCGCCGCGCCGGGTTCGATGACGATCCGCACTTGCCCGGCGATCTTGCCCGCAGAATTCAAAAGCGCCGATGCCTGCGAGGAGGCCGCTGTGCCATCATGGCCCGCGTAATGGGCGATCACGGTAAGCCGCTGGCGTGGATCGCGCGGCTGGCTGGCGAGCCATTGCCCGAGCGAGGGAGCGCCTGCACCGGGACGCCACACCGCGACCGGATCGGCAACCAATGGCATTACGTCGGCACGCGGCGGCTTTGGCGGCGCGGCCATGCCATGCGCCAGCCCCGAGGCCGTGACGAGAAACAGGATGAGGGAAAGGTCGGTAAGGGCATATTGCCAGCCAACGCCGGTGCGCATCTGCATCATGCTACTTCCAGCCTTGGCGCGCGGGGCCTTGGCCCGCTACGACTGGTCTGCCGACCGCGCCGGAAAGTTGTGCGGCGAGCCAGTCAACCAGGCGCTGCCGCTGCAGCTCTTCGGCGCTGGCGCGGCGTTCGATCAGCCGGGCGATTGGCGCGAACAGCAGATTGGCGGCGAGCAGTCCATAAAGCGTGGTCTGCACCGCCATGGCAATCGCTCCGGAAAAATCGCCCCCGCCAGCAATCCCGCTGGGCAAACGACTGAGCGAAATCAGCGTGCCGACCATGCCGAACACCGGCGCGAGCTCGGCGGCCTGGGCGAACAGCCGCACCGCAATGTCGCTCATCTCCTGCCGCCGCGCCTTGTGCTTTTCATGCGCGTGCAGCAGCGCCGAGATCGAGCGCTGTCGGATCATCGCATCGGTGGCCTCGTCGAACTCGGCATCGCCAGTGACATGCGGCTGGGCGCGCAGCACCCCGTCGCGTTTGATCTCCTGCACCTGCACCGCCAGATCGGCGCGCGCGGTATCGGCGTTGAACGGCTTGCCCCACAGCTGGGCAATCTCAGCCGCAGTGGTGGCGCACTCGCGCCAGCCGCAGCGCAGCAGCGTCGCGCCCAGAGTGCCGCCGAGCACGATGGCCGCCGCAGGTCCGTTGATCAGGCTGTCGAATAGCATCTCGGTCTGCGTCCCGCGCATGGTTTCGCAATACCAGAACGGCAATGTGCGAAGGCTTTCAGGCAAAGGCCGACATTTGCCGGATGGCGGCAGGTTGTTGCCGGTCGGCCCAGACAGAACCTGCGGACTTGCGCCATTTCCGCGATTGGCACGCCGCTTGCTCAACATCCCGCACACAGATGCGAAAGGTGCGATGCAGCGATGAGTGGTAGCCCAACCAATGGAGGCCTGTTCGGCATTCACGGTGCCGCGCTCGAACTGCGTGCGCAGCGCATGGGGCTGATAACCTCGAACATCGCCAATGCCGCGACGCCTGGATACAAGGCGCGTGACATTGATTTCAATGCCGCGCTCAAGGCGCGCATGGGCGGGGCGAGCGAAGATTCAGCGCTCGCCGGTGCCACCCGCTTCCGCGTGCCGCTGATGCCGAGCCTTGATGGCAATACGGTAGAAATGGCGAGCGAGCAGATCGCTTTCTCGGAAAACGCGGTCGGCTATGCGGCGACACTCTCGTTCATCAAGGGCCGCGTCGATACGCTGACCCGCGCGCTGAAGGGGGATTGATCGGATGCCCGCGCCCAGTCCTTTGACGCTGTTCGGTCTCGCCCAGCGCGGCCTGTCCGCACAATTGGTGCGGATGAACGCGGCGGCATCGAACCTCGCCAACGCCGGGTCGCTGTCAGGCACCGCCGAAGGAACCTATCGCCCCTTGCGGCCAGTGTTCGCCAGCGAGCTCGACAGGGCCAGCGGGCTCTCCAGCGTCAAGGTCACCGCGGTGATCCGCTCAAACGCCGCGCCGGTGAAGGAACATATGCCCGATAATCCGCTCGCCGATGCCAACGGCGATGTCTGGTCGGCCCCGGTCGATGAAAATTCCGAGATGATCGAAATGCTCGATGCCTCGCGCCAGTATCAGAACCTGGTCGAGGCGATGTCCACCGCCAAGCAATTGATGCTCGATACGATGAGGATGAAATGACCACAGTAACAAACCCCAGCGCCGCCACCAGCGCCGCCACCGCCGCAACCAGCCTGGCCACCCAGCCCAAAACCGGCTTCGGCGCGCTCGGCAGCGGCGATTTTATCAAATTGCTCACCGCGCAGCTCAGCCAGCAGGATCCGACCGATCCGGTCGATAACAAGGCGATGCTGGCGCAGCTCGCGCAGTTCTCCTCGCTGTCGGGGATCAACGACGTCAACACCAACCTCAAGTCCATCGCCGACAAGCTTGATGCCGTGCTCGCCGCGCAACAGGCGGCGGCGTCAAACCTGGCCCAGCTGGTCACACCGCCCAGCGCCGCAAACAGCCCCTCCACAACGCCCACCACCTGATCCAAACGAAAAGGAGACACGCCATGTCATTCTACACCTCGCTCACCGGACTCAAGAACGCCCAGACCGATCTCAACGTCATCAGCCACAACCTGGCCAATGCCGAAACATCGGGCTTCAAGAAAAGCCGCACCGACTTTGCTGACATCGTTGCCACATCGGTGCTCACCGATCCCAGCCTGACACAGGGCATCGGCGCGCGCGTCGCCAAGATCTCGCAGCAGTTTGAACTGGGGCCGATCGAGCAAACCGGCAATTCGCTTGATCTCGCGATCAACGGCGATGGCTTCTTCACCACCAAGGCGCCGCTTTCGGGCAATACCAAGTTCACCCGTGCCGGATCATTTTCGGTCGATGGCGCGGGCTTTGTCAATTCGAGCTCGAAAGACCGGTTGCAGCTGTTCCCCGTCGATGCCAGCGGCGCGATTACTTCCACCACCACAACGATCGACGCACAGTTACCCGCGACCAATGGAGCAGGTGCCGTTTTTGCCGGAGCCAGCGTCAGCCCCGAGGGCAATCTGGTTGCCTCCTATGCCGATGGTTCGAACACCGTAATCGGCGTGGTTGCCCTGGCCAATTTCATCGCGCCGACAGGCTTGAAGCAACTCGGTTCGTCAAACTGGGCGCAGACCGGGCTGTCTGGAACGCCGGCCTATGGCCAGCCCAACACCAGCCAGTTCGGCCCGCTGTTGTCGGGCGCGATCGAGCGTTCGAACGTCGACATCGCCGACGAACTGGTTGGGCTGATCACCGCCCAGCGCAATTTCCAGGCCAATGCCAAGGCGATCGATACCGCGAGCCAGATTTCGCAGACGATCATCAACCTGCGGACCTGATCTCTGAGCATGGGCTAACCTATAACATGATCACCCACCCCTCCCCGTCCATCCTGAGCTTGTCGAAGGATTGTCCTGCTCTTCGTGCGGTTGCGCGCTGCGGCACGAAGAAGAGTGCAGCCGTTGACCTTCGGTCGCCTTCGGCTCGCCAAGCTCAGGGCGGACGGATTTGGGAGCGGATTGTGTTGTTTGAACAGGATGCTACGCAATGGACCGCCTGATCTTCACCGCCTTTTCCGGCCTCAACAGTTCGATGCTGCGCCAGCGCGTGATTGCGGCGAATATGGCGAATGCGCAAACTGTCGGGTACCGCGCCGATACCGTTTCGTTCACGCCGATGACGCTCAGGGGCGATGGTCTCGAAGTGCGGGCGATGAACGAAACCGAAGTGCGCGGCGCTTCGATGAGCCAGGGCTCGCTCACCCAGACCGGCAAGCCGCTCGATCTGGCAGTGGAAGGCCAGGCGATGCTTGCGGTGCAGGGCGCAGACGGGGCCGAAGCCTATACCCGGCGCGGCGATCTGGCGATTGCGCCCACCGGGCTGCTTATCAATGGCGACGGAGCGCCGCTGCTGGGAGAGAACGGCCCGATCACCGTGCCACCAGGACGTCAGGTTATTATCGGTCCCGATGGGCAAGTGCTGCTGCGCGATCCCGCATCGCCCAACACCCCGCCCGCGCGGATTGACCGCATCAAGCTCGCCAGCCCGGCCGGTTCGCGTATCGAGAAAGGTCTCGACGGCCTGTTCCGCGTCTATGGCGGCGGCGTGCTGCCGGCCGACGAAGAGGGCAAGGTGCTCGTCGGCAGCCTTGAACAATCCAACGTCAATCCGAGCGATGTCCTCGTCCAGATGGTCGAGGCGCAGCGCCTGTTCGATATCCGCACCAAGCTGGTCAGCACCGCGCGTGAGCTCGACGAAGGCAGCGCCTCGCTGATGAAAATCAACTGAATTTCAGGGAGTAAATAATGCCCAGTTCCGCCCTACATGTCGCCCGCACCGGTCTTGAAGCCCAGGATCAGCGGATGCGCGTCATCGCCAACAACCTCGCCAATGTCGGCACCACCGCCTACAAGCGCGACCGCGCGAACTTCGCCACGCTCGCCTATCAGGATGCGCGGGTGGCAGGGCAGCAAAGCTCGACCGAAACGACTTATGCCACCGGGCTAAACCTCGGCACCGGCGTCGGCGTGCAATCCACCACCCGGGTTGAGACGCAGGGCGAACTGCAGAACACCGGCAGCTCGCTCGACATTGCGATCGAGGGCGATGGCTATTTCCAGGTGCAAATGCCCGGCGGCCAGCTCGGCTATACCCGCGCCGGCAATTTTACCCGCTCGGCCGAAGGTAATCTGGTTACCGCGCAGGGCTATGCCGTGCAGCCGGCGATCACCGTGCCCGAAGGCGCGAGCGCGATTTCGATCTCTACCGATGGCACGGTTTCAGCGTCTATCGCCGGGCAGACTTCGGCGACCACCTTGGGTCAGATCACGCTGGCGAGCTTTGCCAATCCGGCAGGGCTGAAGGCGGTCGGCGACAACTTCCTCGTCGAAACCGGGGCCAGCGGGCAGGCGCAGATCGGCGCTGCTGGCGATGCAGGCCGCGGCCATCTGCGGCAGGGAATGCTCGAGGCCAGCAACGTCAACGTGGTGCAGGAACTGGTCGACATGATCGAATGCCAGCGCGCCTATGAAATCAATTCGAAGATGATCTCGGCCGTTGATGAGATGCTCAAGAACGCGAACCAGACGCTGTGAGAACTTCTATGACCAAATTTGGCGGTGTAGTGGCCGGGCTCATTGTCCTGTCGTCCCCTGCACAGGCCAAAAAACCGCCGCAAGGTTTCGCCCCCGCGCTCCCCGCGCCGGCCATCGCTGCGCCACACATCGCCGATGGCGCAATCTTCTCGACCAGCGCAGGCTATGCCTCGCTGGTCACCGGCAACCGCGCGCATGGCGTCGGTGATCCGCTGACAATTGCGCTGATCGAAAACACCACCACCAGCAAGACTGCGGGATCAAAAACCGCACGCTCGGGCGGCTTTTCAATCGTTCCGCCCACTGCCGGGCCGCTGTCGTTCCTCAACCCTGATGCCCTTAAAGCCAGCGGCCAGGGGTCGTTCAAGGGAGATGGCAGCGCCGCGCAGACCAGCTCGCTCTCGGGCGCGGTCGCGGTGACCATCGCCGAGGTGCGGCCCAACGGCACCGCGCTGGTCAAAGGAGAAAAGCGCATGCTGCTCAGCCAGGGACAGGACTGGATCCAGTTCTCAGGCATCGTGCGACTTGCCGACATCGACGCTGACAACACAGTGCGCTCGCCGCAAGTGGCCGATGCCCGGATCGAATATGCCGGCAACGGATCGATCCAGCGCGCCGGCCGCGAGGGCTGGCTCAGCCATTTCTTCAACATCGTTTCGCCGTTTTGAGGGGGGTGGTGATGACGTTCTCCTCGACCATGCGCCGTCTCAAGGGGCTTTTGCGTTTCCCGATCGCCAGCCTCCTCCTCGCGCTGGCCACCCCCGTTCACGGCGAACGTTTGCGCGATATCGGCGCATTCCAGGGTGTCCGCACCAACCAGCTCACCGGCTATGGTATCGTTGTCGGCCTCGATGGCTCGGGCGATGATAACCTTGCATATCTCACCCAGGCGATGCGCGGAATTTCCGGGCGGCTGGGGGTGCAACTGCCGCCGGGGGTTTCACCGGGTCTCAAGAATGCCGCTGCGGTGATGATCACTGCCGAACTTCCCGCCTTCGCCAAGCCAGGACAACACATCGATGTTACCGTCTCGGCCATCGGCAAGGCCAAAAGCCTGCGTGGCGGGGCGCTGGTCCTTACCCCATTGTACGGCGCGGACGGGCAGATCTATGCGATGTCACAGGGCAATCTTGCCGTGGGCGGCCTCGGCGTTTCGGGCAAAGACGGATCGAAGCTCACGGTCAACGTGCCCACCGTGGGCCGCATTCCCGAAGGTGCGAGCGTTGAACGCAGCGTGCCGACGGGGTTTGATTCTGACCCGGTGCTGCGCTGGAACCTCTACCGATCGGATTTTCTCACAGCTTCGCGGGTTCGCGATGCCGTAAATCTGCGCTTTCCCGGCACCGCCACGGTGGAAGACGGCGTGTCGCTGGCTCTGCGCCTGCCCGCGGGCGCCGACCAGCGATCATCGATGATGGCGGCGATCGAAATGCTCACCGTCACCCCTGCCGAAGCGCAGGCCAAGGTCATCGTCAACAGCCGCACCGGCACGGTGGTGATCAACTCTGCGGTCAGGCTTTCCCCCGCCGCGATCAGTCACGGCAAGTTGACTGTGCGGATCGAGGAAAAACCCATCGTGGTCCAGCCCGGCGCATTCAGTCGCGGACAGACAGCCACACAGGATGCCTCGAAGATTACCACTGAGGAGCAGGGCGGCCACGTTATCACGATGAAGGCCGGCGCGAGCCTGGCCCGGGTGGTTGATGCGCTCAATCTGCTGGGGGTTGGGCCTTCGGATCTTGTTGAAATCCTGCAAGCGCTCAAGGAAGCGGGCGCACTCAAAGCAGAAATGGTCGTGTTATGACCGCCATTGCGCCCTCATCTAACCCTGTGGCGCCCGCTGCGCCGAATTTGCTCGGGGCCGCGCCAGACCGCGAAAAGCTGAAGAAAGCCGCGCAGGCCTTCGAGGCGATTCTGGTCAAACAGATGCTGCAATCGGCGCGTTCGGCCAATTTTGGCGATGAATTGTTTTCGAGCAAAGGCCTCGAAACCTTCAATGCGATGCAGGACGAACGCTTCGCGCAGATCACTGCGGAGAGCGGAAAACTGGGCTTTGCCAACATGATAGAAGCGCAGCTTTCCCAGCGGATTGCTCCGCAGAAGGGGAAATAGGCGATGTCATCCGATCTCCTCACCATCGGCCTTTCGGGCGCGAAAGCCGCGCGCACCGCGCTTGATCTGACCGCGCAGAATATCGCCAATGCCGGGACCGCGGGCTATGTCCGCCGCTCGCTAAGCCTTGCTGAAGTGTCCTCAACCGGCGGCTTCGGGCAGCCGGGCAAGCTCTCGCTTTCGGGCGTGCGGGTTGACCATGTCGTTAGAAACGCTGACCTTTTTCGCCAGGCCGAAGCGCGCCGCACCGGTGCCGATGCCGCCCGCGCAGATACTGAGGTTGGCGGATTGCAGGAAATCGAGGCGGCAATCGAGCAGGCGCGTCTCTATCCTTCGATGGTGGGTTTTGAAGCCTCGCTGCAAAAACTGGCGAGCGATCCCACCGATCCCAGTCTGCGCGCAGGCGTGGTTGAAGCCGCGCGGACCATGGCAGCAACCTTCAACATCGCTGCACAAGGCCTCACAGCCATATCACAAGGCCTCACCAGCGGCGCTCAAGACGGCGTGAGCACAGTCAATACGCTCGCCTCCGAACTCAGCCGCGTAAACGTGCGGCTTGCCCGCGCCGATGCCAGCAGCGACCAATCGGCCCTGCTCGATCAGCGCGACAACTTGCTCCAGCAGATCAGCAGCTACGGCGATATCAGCACCACATTCAACGCTACCAACGGCGTGGTTGATGTGCGGATCGGAGGCAGTTCGGGTCCGGTGCTGGTGCAGGGCGGCAGTGCCAATGCGCTTGCCATGACCGCCGCGCCCGATGGAACGCTGAGCTTCGATGTCGGTGGTAGTGCGGCGGCTTTGTCGGGCGGTTCGCTCGCCGGACAGATGCTCGGCCTGGCCAAACTGGCGCAAGTGTCGAGCGATCTCGATGCCGCCGCGAACCTGATGATGAGCACGGTAAATACCGCACAGGCTGGCGGCGCGGCGCTCGATGGCAGCGCCGGGCAGCCGCTGTTCTCCGGCAGCGGTGCAGCAGGAATGGCGCTGGCTTTCTCAGATGGCGCAAAACTCGCCACGGCTCCGGCAGGTGCGCCTGCGGGCAGCCGCGATCCGGGCAATCTTGATGCCCTGCGCGCCGCGCTCACCAGCGCCGATCCAACCGGCGCGGCGGACAAGCTGCTGTTCGATATTTCCTCGACGATTTCCAGTCGCAAGGTGACGCAGGGCGCGCTCAAGGCCATCGCCAGCAACGCCCGCACCGCGCTCGAAGCACAGTCCGGCGTCGATCTTGATGTCGAGGCGGTCAATCTGCTGCGCTTTCAGCAGGCGTTCCAGGCCTCGGGCAAGGCGATGCAGGTTGCCGGAACGATTTTCGACACTCTGATAAATCTGAGGTGAGAGGCCAGCCATGACCCTGATCAACACCAGCACCAGCGCTTTTTATCGCCGCTCGCAAAGCGGCATGCAGGATCTGCGTGCGCAAGCCGAGGCTTTGCAGGCGAGCATCGGCACCGGCCTGAAATACACCGCGGCCTCGGACAATCCGGTGGCCACCGCACGGCTGCGCCAGCTTGGCCGCAGTGATACGCTTTCGGCGATTGACAAGACCAATGCCGGGCGCGCAACCACCGATCTCCAGCTTGCTGACACTGCGCTTTCTAATTTGGCCAGCGCGATTATCCGCGCCAAGGAACTCAGCGCGCAGGCGGCAAACGGCACGTTCACCCCGGCGCAGCGCCGGAGCATTGGCGCGGAAATTTCGAGCATCCGTACAAGCGTGATCAGGCTCGCCAATACCAGCGACGCCAATGGCCACGCGCTGTTCGGCGGGCAATCAGCCGGCGCGGCCTATACCACCGACACCAGCGGCAACGCCGTCTATGCCGGAACCGCCAGCGCGGGAACGCTGTCACTGGGCGATGGGCAAGTGGTGAACCGCGGGGTTACCGGGCCCGAATTTCTGAACTTCACCCACAACGGCGTGCCAACCGATCTGCTGGCAACGCTCAAAACGCTCGCCGATGCGCTGCAGAACGCTGATCCCGCTGCGCAGTCTATTGCCAATGCTTCGCTCGATACACTCAATTCGGGGCTCGATGCCGTGACAACCGCGCAGAGCCTGGTCGGCTCGCGGCTCGCCTCGATTGATCTCGCCAATGATCGGCGAACCGCGATGGAAGAGCTTCGCGCGGGCGAAGAGGCAGACACCGGCGGCACAGACCTCGCTGCTGCGGTAACCAAATTGCAGGAGACCATGACCGTGCTTCAAGCCAGCCAGGCGAGCTTCGCCAAGCTGGCCCGGCTTTCACTGTTCGATGTGCTGAACTGATTCAGCGCGCCTGATTTTAGGCGCGTGATTTGGGTGATTAGGGGGAATTTTAATGTACGCTGGCATCGGCATAATTGTGCTGCTCGTCATGGTTTTCGGCGGTTTTGCCTTCACCGGCGGCGCACTCGGGCCGGTGATGGAGGCAATCCCGCACGAGATGCTGATCATCGGCGGCGCGGCGCTTGGCGCGACGATCACCGGCAATTCGATGCACGAGCTGAAGCTGCTCGGCGCAGGCTTTGCCAAGATCTTCAAGGGCCCCAAGCACACCAAGCAGGATCACGTCGATGCTATCATCCTCACCTCGCGGCTGATGAAGCTGCTGCGCGCGGAAGGCCCGGTGGCATTGGAAAGCCACGTAACCGAACCCGCCAACAGCGCGATTTTCGCCGAATTCCCGCGGCTGCTCACCAACCATCCGCTGGTCGATCTGATCTGCGACACGCTGACGCTGATTGTCGTGTCCTCGGGCACGCTCGAAGTTCACGCGGTGGAAGAGGTGATGGACAATGCGATGAAAACGCACTTCCATGAAATGCACGAGCCGCACCACGCCTTGCAGGGGCTT
Organism: Novosphingobium sp.; assembly: GCA_031366845.1. GTDB lineage: Bacteria > Pseudomonadota > Alphaproteobacteria > Sphingomonadales > Sphingomonadaceae > Novosphingobium. Next base: position 36,362 of record JANLOZ010000229.1, read on the forward strand.
GCCGATGCGCTGCCCGCGCTCGGCATCGTCGCCGCCGTGCTGGGCGTGGTCAAGACCATGGGGTCGATCGACAAGCCGCCGGCAATCCTGGGCGGGATGATCGGATCGGCGCTGGTCGGCACTTTCATGGGGGTGCTGCTGGCCTATGGCATTGTCGCGCCGATGGCGGGGCGGCTCAAGCAGGTGCTTGATGCCGATGAGCAGATTTTCAACGCGGTAAAGCAGGTGATCATCGCCTCGCTCCACGGCTACCCGCAGCCGCTGGTGGTAGAGTCTGCGCGATCGGGGCTGAGCCATGTCAACCGGCCGGGTCTGTCCGAACTGCTCGACAGCCTGCGGGGGCGGTGAGTGATGACCTGGGCAAATGGGTTCGCGCCCCCGTGTCTCGCCTTTGGCGATCCCGAGGACATGCATCGTCGCGGAGACGCGGAGAAGAGAGGGGGTTCTCGCAGAGTGCGCAGAGATAGCGAAAGACGCAGAGATGTTGCGCGCGCCGCAGGCTTGGAAGTTTCAAATGCCTCTGCACCCGGATGCGGCGTCGCAATTTGTAAGCGGCTGCGCCGCAATCACGACATCTTTGCGTTCTCTACTCACTCTGCGCTCTCTGCGAGAACACATATTCCTTTTTCTCCGCGTCTCCGCGCCTCCGCGTGAACCTATTCTTTTCCGGAGCCTAACCCATGGCCGCCAAGTCCCCAGCCCACGGCAAAAACTCGGCCCCTGCGCCGATCATCGTCAAGAAGATCACCGTGATCGCCGCCGGGCACCATGGCGGTGCGTGGAAGGTTGCCTACGCGGACTTTGTTACCGCGATGATGGCGTTTTTTCTGCTGCTGTGGCTACTCGGCGCGACGACCGAGAAACAGCGCAAGGGGATCGCCGATTATTTCACCCCGACGCTGGTCAAGATGCGGCAGGAAAGCGCTGGCGCCAACGGGCTGCTGCATGGCTCGTCAATTGTCGATGCCGATAATTACCCCCACCGCGCCGGGCAGACGGGGACCAAAGCGATGACGATCCCGCGCGATACCGTTGGTGGCCCGAAAGACGGCGCGGGCAAGTTGCAGCGGATGAACCACATCAAGGATGTTCTCGCGCAGAAACTGAACAAGAGCGACGCCACCCGAAGGCTCGCGCGGCAGGTCAGGATGGTCGATACCTCTGAGGGTATTCGCATCGATCTGGTTGACGATGCCCAGTTCGCGATGTTCCAGCTCGGCACCACCGTGCTTACTGCACAGGCGCGAGATCTGTTAAAGGCGCTGTCAGAAACGCTCGGCCCTGATGGCAGCGCGCTCACGTTGCGCGGGCATACCGACAGCCTGCCGTGGAAGGCGGGGATCGTCAGCAACAACTGGTCGCTCTCTGCCGGGCGCGCCGAAGCGACACGGCAGGCGCTGATGCTGGGCGGTGTGCCGAAGGAAAGATTCAAGAGGATCGAAGGCGTGGCCGACCGCGAACCGCTGATCCAGGACAACCCACAGGATCCCAGGAACCGCCGGATTTCGGTGACGCTGGCGGAGTGAGGGGCGGAGTGATTGGGCCGGGGGTCATCTATTGGCTACCCCATCTTTCTCGTGATGAGATTTTGTGTGCGCCACAACTGCAATAGTATTGCGTTGCTTGACACAATACGCATAGCCAACTACAAAACCCATGATCATCAGAAGCATCGCGCACAAGGGGCTGCGTCGCCTGATCGAAGATAGCATCACATCTGGTGTGCCAGCAAGCAGCGCAAGCAAGATTGAAGCGATGGTTACGTTCCTGACCCTAGCTGCTGACGTTGAAGCGGTGGCAAGGCTGCAAGCATGGAAGGCGCATCAGCTTACCGGGGATCGCAAGGGCGTGTGGAGTTTCAGCGTCACCCGCAACTGGCGGCTGACTTTTGAAATCAGCGATGACAACGCCATCGAAAACTTGAACTTTGAAGATTATCACTAAGGATATGGCAATGGCGCAGGATCAAGGCATCACGATGAAGAACCCCAGCCACCCCGGCGCATTCGTCCGTCTGTGCGTGCTGGAGCCGCTTGGCCTGAATGTTACCCAGACGGCGGCGAAGCTGGGGGTGACGCGGGCGGCGCTGTCCAACTTCCTCAACGCCCACGCCTCGCTCTCGCCCGAAATGGCAATCCGGCTGGACAAGGCATTTGGCGTGGACATGGAGGTGCTGATGAAGATGCAGAGCACCCACGACATCGCGCAGGCACGCAAACGCTGGGATGAGGTAGAGATTGCAGCAGCGGCTTGAGTTTGGGGTTATTGCACGTGGCACCGTAATTCCGCGGAAAGTTATTCCTTCACCTCGCCCGAGCAATTGATCGCGGATTTCCTCGCCGATGTGGCAGCGGCGCGGCGCGGCGCAGGATCGCAGGAGACACGGCATGAGCGACTTGAAAGTGATCGTCGGCGGCAGTCTGGCAGACGATGCAGCGGGATTCATCGATGCCTGGCGCAAGGCCGAGCGCGGCGAGACCGTGGCAGATCACGTGCTAGCGTTTGAAAGCTGGGAGGCCCTGTCCAGCGTGATGGCCGGTGAGCGTCTGCGCCTGCTGCGCCACCTTCATGCTCAACCCGAACCATCCGTTTCTGCCCTCGCCCGCGCACTGGGCCGTCAATACCGCCGGGTCCACGATGATGTTGTTGCGCTGGAGGGCGTTGGGCTGGTGGCTCGGGCGGATGGGACCGTGCGGGTGACGGTTGATACGGTTACGGCTGAGGTGAAGCTGGCGGCTTGAGGCTACTGCCCCATTGTCAGGGCGGACCACCCCTCCCCAACTCCAGCTAGGTGAGAGGGGAAACCGCTTCACTGCAAAACCACACCAAAAAAGCCCGGCGGTCGGGGGGCGACCGCCGGGCTGGCACCCTCAAGGGGAGAGGGTGCCGGGTGACTTGTTGCCAGGGCTTCGGCTTAACGCAGCAGCGTCAGGACGTTCTGCTGGCTCTGGTTGGCCTGGGCGATCATCGCAGTCGATGCCTGGCTGAGGATCTGGGCCTTGGCCATCGCCGTGGATTCGGTTGCATAGTCGGCATCGACGATGCGGCTGCGGGCGTCTGACAGGCTGGTCGAGTTCGACGTCAGGTTGTTGACCGCCGAGACCAGCTGCGATTCGCCAGCACCGAAGGCCGAATTGGTCGCTGCGACCTGGCCGAGCGCGGTATCGACGTTGCCCAGTGTGGTCACTGCCAGTGCCGATGTCGTAACGTCGAGCGCAGCGGCATTGATCTTGGTGCCGTCGATTGCCGTGCTGGTCAGCGTCACCGTATCACCGCTGTTGGCACCTGCCTGTATGTCGAAGGTCTTGTTGGTGCCCGCTGCGGTGCTGAACAGCGCGACGCCGTTGAACTTGGTGTTCGACAGGACCGAGTTGATCTGCGTGGTCAGCGAGGTGACTTCAGACTGCATGTTGGTGCGGTCCGACGCCTGATAGGTGCCCGAGGCCGATTGCACCGCGAGTTCGCGAACCCGCTGCAGCATGTTGGTAACTTCATTGAGCGCGCCGCCGGCGGTCTGCGACAGGCTGATACCGTCGTTCGAATTGCGGATGCCCTGGTTCATGCCGGTGATCTGCGAGGTCATCGAAGTGGCGATGGCGAGGCCGGCGGCGTCGTCCCTGGCCGAATTGATTCGCTTGCCGGTGGAAAGGCGCAGCTGCGCCTGGGAAAGCATGGAGGCGGCGTTGGTTGAAGCATTGGCAGCGTGCATTGCGCCGATGTTGGTGTTGATAACGGTCATGATGAACTCCCTTGTAGGTTCCCGATACGAGCAGCAGCCAGACCATCCAGCGAGCCGTCACAAGCAAAGAGCGGCAACGGGGCGGCAAGTTTAAGCCGGGTTCGGCAGATTTTTGCCGCGATGCTTGCCGGAACGGGGGGTTTCTAGGCGCATTCCCCTAAGTATATGATCGAGGCCTTAAATTACCGAAGCCTTTGCCGTTCACGCGTCAGAAAGAGCCCGACACGATGGTTAATCGAAGGGGTTCGAAACCGATGCCTGCACTGCAATTCAGCGAGACGACTGCAAAGGCCCACGCGCCGTTGCTGCAACGTGCCCAGGCCGTGTTCGGTGTGATGGGATCGGGCGGCGAGGTGGTTTCGGTCAGCGATGCCGCCGATCCGGTTACCGCCCCTGCCGCCACCGCAGCGATTACCTTGGCGCGTTCGGCCCATCCGTCGATCACCCGGCGTGAAGGGCGCGGGCGGCATGTGCTGGCCTATGCCGATCCGGTGAGCGAGGCGAGCCTTGCCGCGCTGGTCGCCTGCGCCACGCCTGCTGGTATGCCGATTGCCGTCGATCCTGAAAGCCTTTCGGTGCTGGCGCTGGCCGAGCGCCTTGCCGCGAGCGAAATTCCGGTGCTGATCAACGGACCGACGGGAACCGGCAAAGAGGTACTCAGCCGATTCATCCATGATCGCAGCCCGCGCGCCAATGGCCCGTTCGTGGCGATCAACTGCGCGGCGATGCCCGAAACCATGCTCGAGGCGATGCTGTTCGGCCACCAGAAAGGCGCATTCACCGGCGCGCAAGGCGCGAGCGAAGGCTTCTTCCGTTCGGCCGATGGCGGCACCCTGCTGCTCGACGAAATCGCCGAAATGCCGCTGCAGCTTCAGGCCAAGCTGCTCCGCGCGCTGCAGGAAGGCGAGGTTGTGCCGATTGGCGCGACCAGGCCGATCAAGATCGATGTCCGCATCATCGCCAGCGCCAACCGCGATCTGCCGCTTGAAGTTCAGGAAGGCCGCTTCCGCGCTGACTTGTTCTACCGGCTCAACGTCTTCCCGCTGGCACTCACCCCGTTGCGCGAACGGACCGAGGATATCGCCCCGCTCGCCTTTTCGCTGCTGCTGCGCCATTCGCCTCAGGGCATTCCCGCCCCGTGGATCAACGATGCGGCGCTGGCTCTGCTGGCGCAGCACGGCTGGCCGGGCAACGTTCGCGAACTGGAAAACGTTGTGCGCCGTGCCTTGCTGCTCTCGCAGGGCTCGGCCGCCATCGGTCCCGAACATATCCATTTCGACAGCCCGGCAAGGCTGGTCGAAGCGGCGGTACATGCGAATTTTGGTGTCACTGGCGGGGATCAATTGGTCTCCATCCCCGTCAGTGGCGGACGCAAGCTTTCGAACATCGTCCAGATCCACGAAGCGCGCACGATTATGGCAACGCTCAGTTCGTGCGGCGGCAGTCGGCTGGAGGCCGCGCGCCAGCTCGGTATTTCCGAACGCACGCTGCGCTACCGCCTCGCCTCTTTTCGTGAGGCCGGAATCGCCACTGCCGGAGCCCGGCCCGCTGTCGGAGCCTGGAGATGAGCGCGGTTACCGGTGCCGGGGGCGGCGCGGCGGGCCTTCAGCAGATCATGGCGATGCGCCAGCAGATCATCGACAAATCGAACCTGCTCCAGCAGGTCAAGACCCCGGCCGCCGATGCAGCCCCCGATGCAACTGGTGCCAATGGACCGGCAACCGGCTTCACCGGCGCGCTCAACCACGCGCTGCAGGCGGTCAACAACAGCCAGCAGAAGGCCGAGGATATTTCGGGCGCCTATGAACGCGGCGACGTTACCGATGTCGCCAAGGTCATGCTCGCGCGGCAGGAGGCGGGCGTCGCTTTCGAGGCCACGCTGCAAACGCGCAACCGGTTGCTGTCGGCCTATCAAGAGATCATGCGGATGGGAGTGTGATAGATGAGCGACGTTGTGCCAGCAGGCTCTAATTCCTTGTTCAACCCGCTCACCGATGCTTCGGGCGGCCCGGCGCTCACCCGGTTGCGGCGCTTTTCGGCGCAAGGCCCGGTGCGGCGGCTGCTACCGTGGTTCGGCAGCGCCGCAGGCATTGGCCTCGTCGCGGCCGCCTGGGCGACGCTCGCCCCGCAAAGCCAGCGGATGCTCTATTCCGAGCTTAATGACCATGAACGCGGCGCGGTGGTCTCGGCGCTCGACAAGGCGAATATCGCCTATCACATCGATAACCAGACCGGCGCGCTGAGCGTTGGCGAGGACGATCTCTACAAGGCGCGGATGCTGGTAGCGCAGGATTCAGCGCTCGCCAGCCCGGGCGATGCGAGCGGTATCGAAGCCTTGCCGATGGGCGCCAGCCGGACGATGGAGGGCGAGCACATGCGCGCCACGCGCGAGCATGACCTGACGCTTTCGATCATGGAAATCGACGGGGTCGAGGCGGTGCGCGTGCATTTGGCGGAGGCGGAGAAATCGGTTTTCGTGCGCGATAATGTTGCGCCGACGGCATCGGTAATGGTGCGGCTGGCGCGCGGGCGCACTATGGCAGACAGCCAGGTCGCGGCGGTGGTCAGTCTGGTCGCCGGATCGGTGCCGGGGCTTTCACCCGATGCCGTGCGCGTGGTTGACCAGCACGGGCGGCTGCTGACGGCAAAAGGCGCGGGCGGCAATGAACGGCTCGAAATTCAAGGCCAGCTTGAAGACAAATTGCGCAGCCAGCTTGATGCCCTGCTCACGCCGATGCTCGGTGAAGGCAATTTTTCGAGCGAAGTGCAGGTCGATCTCGATATGGATCAGGTGACATCTGCGCGCGAATCCTATGACAAGCAGGGTGTTCTGCGCAGCGAGACGCAGGCGGCGTCGCAAGTGAGCGGGCCATCGGGTTCTGCTGGCGGCGTTCCCGGCGTGCTGTCGAATACCCCGCCGCCGCAGACTGTCGCGTCGCCCGGACCGCCGCAAGGAACACCGAGCGCCTCACCCGGTGCTACCGCCTCGGCCCAGCCTACCAACGGCGAAAGTTCGGCCTCCCGCACCTATGAATTGGGGCGTGAGGTTACAGTGGCCAACGGCACGCCGGGCAAGATCCACCGGCTCTCGGTCGCGGTCGCACTTTCAGGTGCGGCGATGAAGAAGGCCAAACCGCAGGAGATCGATCAGATCAAGCAGCTGGTCAGCGCCACCGTCGGTGCCGACGAGAAGCGGGGCGATCAGGTGACGGTTATGGTGCGCAATTTCGATGTGCTCCCCGCCGATGCCATGCCGTTCTATCAAGCCCCGTGGTTCCTGACTTTGGTGCGTTATGCCATGGCGCTGATCGGCGTGGTGCTGGTGCTGTTTCTCGCCGTCCGGCCCTTGATTCGCGCCCTGACCCGCGCGGTTGAATCGCGCGGGGGTTCCGATGGCGGGCAGATGAGCCTCGAGAGGCAGGCCGATGCCGCCACCGCACGGATCAAGGATCCGGTCACCGGGGCAATCGATGCAGCCTTGCTGGGCAGGCAGGTTTCGATGGCGCAGGCGATCGTGGCTGAACGGCCCGACAATGCCGTGCAGGCGCTGCGCGAAATGCTCGCTCCGGCGGAGGCCGCGTGATGACCGCCGCCACGCTCGATCCCCGCAGCCCCGCCCCCCGCAACCTGACCCCCTGCAACCTGGCTGATGCCGACCGTGCAGCGGTGATGGTAATGCTGCTCGATGATGTTTCTGCCGCCGGGCTGCTCGCGCAGCTTGAGCCCGCCGAACTGCGCCTGCTCGGCGAGAAAATGTGCGCGCTGGGCGAAATTGGCCCGGACGTGATCGCCCTCGCCATTTCGAGTTTCGTCGCCAAGACCGAGAAACTCGGCCTCACCGCGCATGACCGGCTTGGCCAGGTCAAATCGCTGATGACCCGCGCGGTCGGTGACGTCAAAGCCGATAACCTGATGGCCCGGATCGCGCCAGACATGAAGCCGCCGAGCCCGCTTGAACTGGCGAAATGGCTCACTCCGGCGGCGCTGTTGCCGCTGATCAGCGATGAACATCCACAGGCGATTGCCGTGCTGCTGATCCAGCTTGATCCCGAAGTGGCTGCTGAAGTTCTGGCCGCATTGCCGCCCCGAACCCAGCCCGAAGTGGTCCACCGCATTGCCACGCTTGGCCCGGTCGCGCCCGAGGCCCTGCAGATGCTCGAAGACATGCTCGGCCAGCGGCTGCGCGAAAGCCATGGCTCGGCGCTGCTCACCATGGGCGGCCCGCGCGAGGCGGCAGAGCTGATCAATTCGGCGGGCAAGGCGGTTGAAAAACGCGTGATGCCCGAGCTAAACCGGCTCGACAAGGCTTTGGCCAAGGCCATCGAGAGCGAGATGTTCAAGTTCGAGCATCTGTTCGCGCTCGATTCGCAATCGATGGGCGCGCTGCTGCGCGATGTCGAAAGCGATCTGCTGATCGATGCCTTGAAGGGCATCGAGGACGAGCAGCGCGGCGTGTTCTTCCGCGCGATGTCCAGCCGCGCCGCCGATGGCGTTAAGGACGAGATCGCCGCGCGTGGCCGCCTCAAGATGGCCGACGTTATCGCCGCGCAAAAAGCGATAGTCGCAGTCGCTCGCAAGCTCGCCGCCGAAGGGACGATTGTCTTCGGATCAAGCGGCGGCGGGGGCGATGATGACTATGTCTAGTCTCGCCGCGCTGACAGGCCGGGGCGAGCACGCCGGATTCACCGCGGACCGGCGTTTTGCTGCGAAGGGAGCCCATGCACCGCCAAAGCAGGTGCATCCTGCTGATCCGCTCGGCGATGCCTGGGAGGAGGGTTTTGCCGAAGGCGCCGCTCAGGCGCGCGCTGACGCTGCGCAAGCTGCCGCCTTAGAGGATGAGGCGCGCGCCGCGCTCGATCTGGCGCTCACCCGGCTCGATAGCAAAATGGCCGAAGATTTACGCCACCGCCTGACCGAAACCATTCTCGCGCTGTTCGATGCAACCATGCTCCCCTGCGCGCTCGATGCCGACATGCTCACCACCCGCGTCGAACGCGCCGTCGCCATGCTGGCGCGAGCGGACGATGAACGGGTGATCCGGCTCAATCCTGAAGACCTCAAGCTGCTCAGCGCGCGCCTGCCGCAGGAATGGGCGGTAGAAGCCGATGTGGGGCTGCAGCGCGGCCACCTGCGCGTGGAGACCGCCAATGGCGGGGTGGAAGATGGCCCCGCGCAATGGCGGCGGGCCTTGGTCGAGGCGATGGCGGGGTGCTGAACATCTTCGCCCCGTTGCTCGATGACATCGCCGCAGTCCAGCCCGATTTCACCCCCCACCGCTATGGCCTTGTTACCGCCTGCGATGGCGGATTGATCGAGGTCTCTGGCCTCGCGGTGCCCGTAGGTGCGCTTTGCCGAGTCAGCCACGGCAGCGGCGAACCGCTCGCCGAAGTGATCGGTTTCCGCAATGGCCGCACGCTGATGATGCTGCTCGGAGACACCGTAATGCTCCGCCCCGGCGCCCGCGTCCGCCCTGAAGGCCGCCCGGGAATGCTCGATGTTGGCGAAGCCTATCTGGGCCGCGCGGTCGATGGCGAGGGCCATGCGATTGATGGGCTAGGCCCCATCCACACCCGCCAGGAATGGCCCGCTGGCGGTATCCGCACCTCGGCACTCGATCGCGCGCCGGTGCGTGAGAGCTTTGACACCGGCGTGCGTTCGCTCAACGCACTTACCACCTTCGGGATCGGCCAGCGCATCGGCATCATGGCGGGTTCGGGCGTCGGAAAATCGGTGCTGCTCGATATGATCGCGAGCGGCGCGGAAGCGGAAATCGTCGTCGTCGGCCTGATTGGCGAGCGCGCGCGCGAGGTCTCCGATTTTGTCGCGCGGCATATGACCGGGGAGAAGCGCGCGCGCACGGCGATTGTCGCGGTTCCTGCCGATCATGCGCCAAACTTGCGATTGCGCGGGGCTTTGCTCGCCACCAGTCTGGCCGAACAATTCCGCGCGCAAGGACGCCGCGTTTTGTTGATCATGGACAGCCTGACACGCGTGGCCCACGCTGCGCGTGAGATTGCCCTGTTGCTGGGAGAACCCGGCGCAGCGCGCGGCTATCCGCCATCAGCGCTGGCGACGATCACCAAACTGGTCGAACGCGCAGGCAATTCGGCGGCGAGCGGTGGTTCGATAACCGGGATCTACACGGTGCTTGCCGATGGCGACAATCAGGACGATCCAGTGGTCGATACCGCGCGCGCTATCCTTGATGGCCATATCGTGCTCAGCCGCGATCTAGCGCAGCGCGGGCAGTACCCGGCGATCGACATTGCCGCCTCGCTCAGCCGGGTGATGAACGATATTACAGGGTCGGAGCATCAGTCTGCTGCAAGGACATTCCGAGGGCTGACCGCGAGCTATGAGGCCAATCGCGACCTTGTGCTGATGGGAGCCTACCGCGCCGGTGCCGATGCCCAGCTCGACCGGGCGATTGCCATGCACGAGGCGCAGACGCGGTTCCTGTGCCAGCCGCAGAGCCAGATTGTGTCGCTCGCTCAGAGCATTGCCGCGCTGGAGGCGCTGATCGGCAATGAAGCCTGAACTGCGCCGCCTTGCGCGATTGCTGCGCCTCGAAAAAATTCGCGCCCACGCCAAACAGGCCGCCGCGCGCGAAGCGGCGGAGGCCGAAATGACCCTCGCCCAGCTTGACGCATTGGCGAGCCGCACCGGACGTTTGCTTGCCGATTATTCAGCGCGCAGCGATGCGGTGGACGGCGCGGCGCTGCGCGCAGTCGCCGCCTTTCGTTCCGGCCTGAGCGGCGTGTCAGACACGGCCACCGCCGATGCCACCCAGGCGCGCGGCATTGCCGACGAAAAGCACGCCGCGCTCGCGCTCGCCGAACGCCGCCGTCAGGTGGTCGAAGACCGCGCGGCGCATCAGGCCGCCGCCATTGCTCGCGCCGGAAGTTCGCCGCTGCTCGGGGGCCGCCGGGCAATTGGCACGCCTCTTGAATAGCTAGCCTCATGCTAGGACAGGGGAAACTTGCAATGATCAGCCCGGCCGCCACGCAGCTGCTTTCGCTCGGGCTGGTGGGCGCGCCGATTTCTCCCTTCGGCGGCAACGAAAGCCCGGAAAATGGCAGGTTTGCGCAAGTCTTGGCGCTGTTGCCGGGTCTGGGCTCGGAGCCTGCCGCCGCCGCACATGCTGCGCCGCCGCAAGCCCCCCCCGAATTGCCGCAGACCGTACTGGCCCAAATCCTGCCGGAAAACGGCAATGTGTTGCCGGTTGCAGTGCCACATGGCCTGCCGCGCGCCTTGGCGCATGGGTTGCCTCTGCTTGGGCCGGTTCCGCAAATTGCTTCAGCGCAAATTGCAGCCCCTGCCGCGCCTCGGGTGAAGACATTCGTGCTGCAACAGGCGGCAACTTCGCAGCCAGTGGCCAAATCGGCGATCCGAGCTGTTCGGCATCCGCTGCCCATTGTGACTCCTCCGGCTCGCGTGACCAGGCCTGCTGCTGCGCCTGCAAGCATCAGCGAAACGCTGACCCGGGCTCCCGCTCCATTGCCCGCCAGCGGCGCCCAGCCCGAGGTTCAGATCGCCGAACCGGAAGCTGCGCCTGCGTTCGCGAAAACGCCTGTTTCGATTACCGGGAAGCCCCCAGCCGCCGCCACGAACGAAGTCATGGGCGCGCCGCAAACTGCGCCAAAATCCAAGGCCCA
>JANLOZ010000255.1:0-2089 GCA_031366845.1 Novosphingobium sp.
TCCTCGGCGCAGAGAGCATATTCAAGATTGGTCAGCCGCTCGCCGCTAAATTCGAAGCTATCATCAACATAGGAAGCTGCATCTGATGGCGGCATGAAAAGGTTCCACAAACCGGCTGCTTGTGCCTCTTCCTTGAGTTCCTCGATGACCGCGACCGGCTCCCACCGGTCGCCCGTCTCGATCTGCTGGGCATAATCACGCCGACGCGGGCGTACTTTGGTGTTGACGAATTCACGCACCCGGCTGCTGAAACCGGCTTCTCTGCCCGTGAGTGTAAAATCCATTTTTCTGCTTTCTATGCGGCGCGAAAGCCCACCGTAGCAGTAATTCCGAGTATGAGGAAAGCCGGCAAGCCCTGCTTACGCCGCAAATGGTTGCGCAGGCACCGAAGTTAGTACCACGCGCTCGCAGGCCGATCAGGTGACGAGCCGCCGGGTTGAGAATTCCGGCCGTTGCCATGCACCACTCGACATAACGTCGTTAAGAATCGCCACAGCCCGGTACACGTCGTCAAAGCTGGTATAAAGCGGGGTGAGGCCAAAGCGGGCAATGTCTGGCGTGCGAAAATCGCCGATCACCCCGCGCGCTATCAACGCCTGGATAATCGCATAGGCCCCGCCATGAGCGAAAGCGATATGGCCGCTGCGTCGCGCAGGGTCTTGCGGCGATGCCAGCAACAGTTCGGGGCATTGGGCTGTGACCAGCGTGGCGAACAGATCAAACAGCGCCGCCGATTTTGCGAACAGCGCTTGCATATCGACCTCGAGCATCAGATCGACACCGCCCTCAAGCGCCAGCAGGCTGAGCATGGGCGGCGTTCCAGCAAGGAATTTGCCGATTCCGGGAGCTGGCCTGTAGGCACCAGCGAAATCAAACGGCGCCGCGTGCCCCAGCCACCCGCAAATCGGCGAGGCTATCTGTTCCTGCAAATGTTTGGCGACGTAGAGGAAAGCGGGCGCGCCGGGGCCGCCGTTCAGATGCTTGTAGCCGCATCCCACGGCGAGTTCAGCGCCGTCCACGCCCAGATCGAGCGGCACCGCGCCTATGCTGTGGCTCAGGTCCCAAATGATCGGCACGCCCATGCTGGCGGCATGGCGGGTGAGCGCGGCGATATCGTGGCGATAGCCGGATCGATAGTTGACCTGGGTCAAGGCAACCGCCGCCGTTTGCGGTGTGATCGTGTCCAACAGCGCTTCGCATTCGGCCACGCGCAGCGTCAGCCCGAGCGTTTGCGCCGCACCTTCGGCAATATAGATGTCGCTGGGGAAATTTCCGGCTTCGGTGACGAGCTCGGTGCCTTGCGGATTGAGCCGCGCGGCAGCCAGGATCAGTTTGTAGAGATTGACCGAGGTTGAATCAGCAACAACAACCTCACCCGCCCGCGCGCCAATCAGCGAGGCGATCTTGTCTCCAACGCGCTGCGGCGCGCCGATCCAGTCATGCTCGTTCCAGCTGGTGACCAGCCCGCGGCCCCATTGCACTGTTACCGCATCGGCGATGCGCTGCGGTGTGGCCGAAGGCAGGGGGCCGAGCGAATTGCCGTCGAGATAGATCACGCCTTCGGGCAGATCAAACCGCGCGCGGAAATCACGCAGCGGATCGGCAGCATCGAGCGCGCGGACGTCTGCAAGGCTCGGTCTGTTGGTGGCCATCACCTGGGCCGCGCGTCTGGCAGCGAAGTGGGCTGCAGGTGCAACGCCCATTCAATCTCGCGGAGCTCTGTGGCCCACGAAGCGGTCCCCGGCGCGACGAGTTCGGCATGGCCTTCGCCGGGAACGATGATCCGGCGCACGGCAATGCCATGGGCTTTTGCCCGCAGTTCATAAGCATCGGCAAAGCTGGGCGGGGCGATAGTGTCCAGCGAAGCGTTGATCAGAACCTGACGCGCGGTGAAGGGCAACATTTCCGGCGGCGAGGTATCCCGATAGACATCAGGCCGCTTGGCACTCGGCTTGCCGGTCAGCTTGTTCACCGCCTCAACCCCGCAAGTGTCGCCCGGCGGTGTCGCTGCGGCTTTAAGATCGGGCAGGCCACCGATGGCGATGGCGGTGTTGATCTTCAGTGGATGTGCGACGTGCAGCGCGCTGCT
>JANLOZ010000277.1:0-4427 GCA_031366845.1 Novosphingobium sp.
GTGGGGACATTAAGAACCGACAAGATATGGACTGGATCGCCAAGGGCCAGTGTGTTTTTAACTTTGTCGATAGCACCCACCAGCTTGAGCGGTTTCACAAAATTATGCCGGGGGATACGATAATCCTTAAAAAGCGTGAACAATTTGGGGAAACCATGATCCTTTCCCGACATGGCAAGGTGAAGAGAGTTGTCGAACCGGGGCGGGTTCTTGATGTAGATTGGTGCCAATCGGATCAAGTAATTGAAGTTCCGCTTATGGGCGCCAACAGCACCGTCGATATCCGAGGCATTGCCACGGTTGAAAAAGAAATGCCGGAGCAATTTTGGAGTTGGATTTCTAGTTGATTCAAATTTGCGCCACATACGTGCAGTGGGGCCGACGGTCTGCACCGTAATTCTACAACATCACAGCGGCCAGTTCCCGGAACACGCCCATCGCTGCCTGCAGTCCGCCCGTTTCGGTGACAACCTGCAAACAGACATGGTCTGCCCCGGCGGCGAGGTGTTCGTCGGCGCGGGCCTTGATGACCTCTGCCGGGCCGCAGGCGAACAGGGCGTCGATCAGCCGGTCGCTGGCGCTGTCGATATCGTCTTGCGTCATCCCCATGCGCAGCCAGTTGTTGCAGTAATTGGGCAGCTTGCGATACATTTCGAGCGCGCCGCGCGCTATGTTCCGGGCTTTGTCCAGATCATCTTCAAGCACCACGCCCTGTTCGGGCGCAAGCAGCTTGCCGGGGCCGAGCACCGCGCGGGCCATCGCGGTGTGCGACGGGCTGACCAGATAGGGATGCGCCCCTGCCGTCAGCGCGCCTGACAGCGCGAGCATCTTCGGCCCGAGCGCGGCGAGGCACATGTTGCTTGGCGGAACGCCGCCCGCCAGCATTGCCTTTGTATAGTCGCGCATCTTGGCGAGCGGCTTTACGTAGGCCGCGCCAATCAGCGGTTCATGACTGATCCCCAGCCCGAGCATCAGGCGGTGCTGCTGATCCGCCGGGAGGCCATGGAACCAGCCGAAGATCTCCGCCGGTTCGTGCATCCAGACATTGATGATGCCAGTAGCAATAGGCATCGCTGTGGTCGCGGCGAGCAGGTGATCGATGTCCCCCGTCACATCGCCGCCCACGCCGCCCGGAACCCACAAGGCGCCATAGCCCAGCGCCTCGATCTCCGCCGCCGCAGCGCTGCCCTCAGCCTTGTCGCCAAAGCGCAGTTCCATCGACCATACACCGATCCGACCCAAGTCCATTTCCATCATCCTCTACCTGCCGAGCCGCCATTGAGCACGCGCTTGCGCGCCTGTGTCAACGCGAAAAGGCCCCTCCCTTTTGGGGAGAGGCCCAGATCAAACACAGGTTCCGCCGCAGCGATGCGCCTATTCGCTTGGGCAAGCTTATTTCGCCATCGGCGCAGCAGCCGCCGCATTGTCTGGCAGGCCGCCCATCTGGCTAACCAGCTTGGTATAGGCATCGAGATAGGCGAGGACGATCACCTGGCCGATCGCGGTATCCTGATAGCCGCCGCCGCCCGCCGCCGCAAAAGTGCCGCCGCCAAACAACCCGCCACCACCGCCGCCGAAGCTGAGGTCGCTCTTGCGGGCATAGCCCTGGGTCAGTAATTTTTCTTCAGTTGTCCGCGCATCAACCATCGAGAGCGTGACATTGGCCTCGCTCTTCTTGACGCTGATGCCGCCGAGAACAGCGCCCGCGCCGCGCCCAAACAAGCCGCCGCCGATGCCGCCGAGCATGCCGCCGATCGCATTGCCGCCCGAATTCTTGTTGCTCGAAACGATGTCAGGCTGAAGGAAATAGTCCGCCGCCCTGACCTGACCCTTGCCAAGGTTCGCGCCGTCCTGCAGCTCGCCCTGATCGGCCATCGCCCGCTCCATCGCCCGGCTTGCCATCGCGCGACCGCGGTTGACCATCGAGAAACAGCCCGACTTGGCGACGAAAATCTTGAGGATCGCCTCAGGGCTGCCAAGGTTGAGCTCGCGCCACCACTGGTTGTCCGGCTCGACAATCGCGATGGTGCCAAGGTTGCGGTTGCACACCGGGATCTGCGCCTCGCCCTTCGCCTGCGCCTGATGGCCCGACGAACCCTTGCTGTCAGCAAATGCGGGTGCGGAACCGAATGCGATGGCCAGACAGGCCGCGCCGTAAAATAGCTTTTTCATGGCAATAAAACTCCCAAAAAATCAGGCGTCGGCGCCATTGCCCTCCAGCAAAACCGAACCCCAGCATTCTCGTGTTAACAACCCTATTCCCGCGTTAACGACCCGAAGCATTGCGCATGTGCCTGCGCTTGGCCAGTGACGATTGCTGTTAGGCCTGTCGTTGACGGGGTTCAAGCTGCGATATTGCGGGTGAATGGGGCGTGAGGAGTGAGGAGCTTGCCCGTGCGGGGCTTGGTTGGGGGAGGGTTTCGGATAGGCGCTTTTCGAACTTGTGTCCTGAGGGTAGAACACAGAGACGCTAGTCTAGGCAGCTGTTGGCCATTGGCGATCTCAATGTAAGCTCGGGGCCGGGTTACCATTTCACACATTAATATTCGGCGGAATCCAATGGCATACGGGACATTCACTTTGGGGGGAGTTGATTACCCCTTGGGCCACTTGGACCCCTTCGACCTGACGGTCGCTGCGAAGGACCCGCTTGCGTCACCGGCGACCTTGCGCGTCACTTTTAGCCATCACGTTTTCAGCGAAAAGTGGCATGATGCTAAACATCATGCTGACCACGAGTTTTGGGCCGATGGCGAGCGCAGAGCTTTTTGTTCGGTTCGTTATGGGTGCTCTATCGAGCTGCACCAAATTGTCGAATATCATGTCGGCGGTAAGGCCTATGAGAGTCGTGACCGCAACGGCATTTTGCGACACCTTTTCTATGCTGAAGCCGATGGCATCCGATATCCTGTGTTTTTCAATCTTCGCAAGGCGAACTAGATCCTTGGGGTTGACGGGATTTTGCACATTATCAGCGCCTACCAAAAACCCGACTTGCCAGCGCGTGTCAGGCTACAATCAGTGAAATTTGCGAGGCTTGTCCATATAACTTGTCCACCACCGCAAAATTAAATGGCCCCCTCCCCGAGGGGAGAGAGCCATTGTGCGAGAAGACCCTTGCGTCCACATTTCGCGAAACCCTTGCGGGCGGCACATCCCGAATCTCGCTTCGGATGTGAGGTTGATATGGCCCCGAGGGGTTAAGAATTCAACCACAAACGTTTTGTGGTGTGTTGGTCTCGCCTTAAGTGGTTGTATCCTTGTAGGAAAGTCTTATCCCGAAAGCAGTCTGAAACGCATTGGCGGTGCGCGCTCCATCGCGATCATAGCGAAATTACGAGCACAAGAAATCGGCCTATTTAGGCATGGGGGCCGCGGTAATTGCGTCACGCCGGGTCACGCCGCCATATTATCAATCAACCGCGCCTTGCCAATCCGCGCCGCCACCAGCAGCCGCGCCGCGCCAGTCCCTCGCTCGCGCAGCGGCGCGAGCCCATCGGCACCCACCAGTTCGGCGTAGTCTATCGATGCAAAGCCGCCCGCCAGCAGGTCTTTGGCAAGCACGCCGAGCGCGGCGGGGATCGGGGTGCCGGCGGCGATGGCGGCGATTGCCACCTTCATCGCGCGCGGGAGGGTGGCGGCTTGGGCGCGTTGTTCGGGGGTGAGGTAGGCGTTGCGCGAGGACATGGCGAGCCCGTCTGCCTCGCGCACGGTGGGGACGCCGATGATGTCAGCGGCATAAGGCCGCGTAAGGTCAAGATCGCGGGCCATGGCGCGGATTACCGCGAGTTGCTGCCAGTCTTTCTCACCGAACAGCGCCACGTCGGGCAGCACCTGGTGGAACAGTTTGCACACCACGGTGGCGACGCCGTCAAAATGCCCCGGCCGGTCTGCGCCGCACAGCCCCGCGCCAACGCCGCTCACCGAAACATTGGTGGCATAGCCCGGCGGATACATCGCCGCGCTGTCTGGCGCCCAGATCAGCGAGACGCCCTCTTCCGCCAGCACTTCCGAATCGCGCGCCAGCTGGCGGGGGTAGGCGGCGAGGTCTTCGTTTGCGCCGAACTGGCGCGGGTTGACGAAGATCGAGACGACCACGTTGGCGGCGCGCTTCTTCGCCGCGCGCACCAGCGCCAAATGCCCTTCATG
Source organism: Novosphingobium sp. (assembly GCA_031366845.1). GTDB lineage: Bacteria > Pseudomonadota > Alphaproteobacteria > Sphingomonadales > Sphingomonadaceae > Novosphingobium. The sequence goes on from JANLOZ010000277.1 coordinate 4,150, forward strand.
CAGCGCGCCCATGGTTGGCACCAATGCCACCTTGCCTTGCCCGCGCATTGCTGCGACTGCATGGCGTAGTGGATCAATCGCCGTGATCGTTTGCACTGCCCAAACCCCTTGCGTTAAGACGGGTTCACCCCGTGGTCCGGTCCTAGCGCCGCCGCCGCCCGCCGAAAACCCCTTGAAGAGGTAGCCACCGCTCCCGTGCCTGACGCCCCTGCTCACGAGCCCATGCCGCACCGCATCGTTTTCGCCAATGAAAAGGGCGGCACCGGCAAATCAACCAC
>JANLOZ010000290.1:0-10181 GCA_031366845.1 Novosphingobium sp.
GCATGGGCGGCGGCGATGAAGGCGACGGTTTCGTCAAAGTCGGGCAGCGCGGATTCGTGCAAGTGCAGTTTGGCCGGGCCGAGCCGCCAGTGGGGCGATGGTGGCGCATCGGCGAGGGCAAGGCTTCCCGCCAGCGTGCAGTGCTGAAGCAGCGACCCCGATGCGACCTGTTGCGCGAAGAATTCCACAATTATGGGGTCATTGCGCGGGGACATATCGGTGACGCCGGTTACGCCGTAGCGCGACAATTCGGCTGAGACATGGGCCAGACTGGGCGGCTGGCTCGCCATTGCGCTTTGCATCCAGGCGTCTTCGTCAAACAGACGGCCCGTGAAGCGGCCACCCGCACGCTCCAGCCCCGGCGGCGGCGCGGCATTTGCCAGCAGTAGGTCGAGTGCGCGGCTGTTGAGTAGCCACATCCGGCCTGAACGGTGCTGGATCCGCACCGGGCGGTGCGGGGCGAGTTCATCGAGCGCCTTGGCATCGGGAAGGTCCATCACGCTATCGTGATAGAGAATTCCGCGCAGCCAGCCTGTGCCTGGTGCAGAGAGGCGCGCCGCCAGATCCTGCGCATGGGTCACCTCGGGCGGTCCGCAAACGATCGATGCCGCGCGCGCGGCGCTGGCGGTGAGGTGGATGTGGTGATCGTGGAGGCCAGGCAGCAGGGCGCCGCCCTCTGCCTCGACAAGCTGCTCGCCCGGTTCGGCAATCAAATGTCCGATAGCCGCGATCTTGCCAGCCCTGATGCGGACATCGGCGATTCCCCGCTGCCATACCTCGGCACCCCGGATCAGCATGACAGCCACCGCGCGTTATCCGCGCCAAGTGAGTGGACAACGCCAGCGGGTTCGCGCGCTGCGACCGCGGGAAATGCCCGTCCACTTGCTGCGCCCCATGTCGCAAGTTCTCGGTGCAGCAATTCGGCATCAAAGGCTTGCTCGTCCGCCAATGCCTGCGCTGCCACGCCGCTCATAGACACGCCAATCCGGCCGCCGCTCCCGCTTGACCAGGCCTGCCATGCTGCGCGCGCGGCGGCGACCCCGGTGAGCGGATCCGCAATCGCATCGCCGACAAATCCCACGCTCCCGCTTGCCTCGCCCAGCGCGCCAGACAGCCCGCCGGCCACCCCGCAATCATCGCCAAAGCCGGTCCAGTCTGCCGCTTCGCCGGTCGCGCCGTGGCCGGTGATGGTGATCCACACCATGCCGGGCTTGGCCGCGACCACGGCACCTGCATCAATGCCCAGTTGAAGAAGCGCGCGCGGGCGGGCGGCTTCCATGACGATGTCGGCCTGGGCGATAAGGCCCTGAACCGCACTGCCTGCCAGGTCAGCTGAGACACTGTCCTTGCCGCCATTGAGCAGGGCAAACAATGCGGGATCGCCTTGGCGCAGGGCATCCGGGCGTGCGCGGCTTTCCGCCTTCACCACCTTCGCGCCCGCCAGTTGCAGCAGATGGGCGCAGAGCGGCCCGGCCCATAACGCGGAAAGATCGAGTACCAGCGGCGGGCGCGAAGGCGGCGGTGCTGGCGTGGCAGCAACCATTTGGGTGATAGCACCGCTTCTGCGCAGCTCGTCGACAGCGCCGCTACAGGGCTCATCGACCGCCGCAATAGCCAATCCCATCTCACGCCCGCGCGCTACCAGCGCCTGAGCTTTGCAAACATAGATCAGCTCGGCAATCTCACCGAGGTCTGCGGTATCAAACATTCGCGCGCCGAACAGCGCGGGCAGCAATTCGCGGTCTCCATCGCGCGCAAGGTTTAGCGCCACCCAGCCGTCTCGCGCAGCTAGCAGATGGCACTTGCCGCCAGCCGATCTTCGCGCCGGAATCGCAAAGCCGTTCAGTGCCGCCCGCTCGCCCAGCAGCGTCGCGCCGTTCAGCGCGGAAATCGCGGCTGAACCCGTCTCATCCGCCAGCAAACGCAATTGACGATCCGCCCAGCGGGCGAGGGGGATTGATGGCCTCGCCCGTTGGGGCGGAGCAGGCGAGGAAGAGCATTTATCCCGCAAGTATCGCTTTCACCTCGCGGCGCAGCAGCTTGCCCATTTCGTTGTAGGGCAGCTCGCTGACGAAGGCGACCTTTTCGGGTACCCGGCTTGAGCGAAGGCGGGCGCGGATCAGGTCTTTGAGTTCGGCCTCGGCGGGGGCATCGTGGCCTTCGCGCACCACCACGGCGATGCCTACGGCTTCGCCCCATTCGACCGACGGCACCGCGCAGGCGCAGGCATCGGCGAGCGCCGGGTGGGCGAGCAGCACGTCCTCGATCTCGCCCGGGGACATATTCTCGCCGCCGCGCACAATCACATCGTCAGCCCGGCCCGAAAGGAACAGATACCCGTCCTCGTCGATGAACCCGGCATCGCGGGTGGGGAACCAGCCGCCTTCGACCAGCGCCGACTTGCCCTTGTATTCGCCCGAAACCTGATCGCCGCGAACGTATATTTCGCCTGTTTCGCCAGCGGCGAGCGCGGTGCCATCTTCGCCCCGGATTTCGATTTCCACCGTCGGCAGCGGTTGCCCGAGCGAGCCCAGCCGTGCGCGCACCCTGGGATCGTCCGATGCCAGCGCCGCGCGGTGGTCTTCAGGGCCGAGCAGCGCGATGGTGCTGCTGGTTTCGGTGAGGCCATAGGCATTGGTGAAGCCCGCGTGCGGGAACCGCTCGAGTGCCCTGGTGATCACTTCGAGCGGCATCTTGCCGCCGCCATAGGCAATGGCGCGCAATGTTGTGACGTCGGTTTCGGGCGCCTTTTCAAAAGCGTCAATGATCCGCCCCAGCATGGTCGGAACAACGAAGGCATTACTGACCTTTTCCACCGCCACCAGCTTCAGCCAGTCTTCAGGCGAGAACGCGGGCAGCATGATGATCCTGCGGCCGGCATAGATCGAGCTCATCAGTGCTGAAATTCCGGCGATGTGGTAGGGCGGCACCACAACCAGCGCGGCGTCGCTCTCCTCCGCTGCGGCAAATTCCGTGCCGAGGATATAGCCGATCAGGTTCGAATGGCGCAGGATCGCCGCCTTTGGCGCTGCCGTAGTTCCGCTGGTGAACAGCTGCACGGCCACGCCTTCGCCATCGTCATAGGCGCGCGCATCATCGGCAGGAACGGTTTCCTGAACTTTGAGCGCGAATTCCTCGCGAGCATAGACCGTGTGGCCCTGATCCCCGGCGAGGCGCTCGACCCGTTCCTCGTCGCCCACCACCAGCGCTGGCGCGATCCGGCCCAGCAGCGCAGCCAAATCCGCATCGGGCAGCCGGTAATTGAGCGGGCAGTAGGGCACCCCGGCCAGCGCTGCACCGAACAGGGCGATCACCGCCGCCTCGCTCGATTCATCGAGCAGCGCGACATATTCCGCGCCCGATTCCTGAATCAGCTCAAAGGCCCCCCGCGCGGCACTCAGCAGGTCACCATAGGTCCAGCGCTTGCCATCACAGACCAGCGCGACGCGGTCCGGCGTTGCTTCGGCAGCCATTTCGAGGATCAGCGAGATGTTCATGGCAGGTGTAACGATCAGTCAGAGGCGGGAAGCGGCTTTGCGTCCTTGGTTACCAGCGCTGTGCCATCGACCGAAAGCGATCCTTTGCCCGGCTTGACGCAGAGCAGCTCAAACGTCGCGGCGGCATCGACATAGCGTTTGCCCATCAGGGTGCCGCCTGTGTAATCGGCGCTCATCGCGGCAGGCTCAGCAGGCTTGGCTTCGCCCATGGCCACGCCGCCACACTCGATTTGGCCGTCCCCACTGCGAATCACCATGACTTCGGCGTCGCAGGTGGCGCTTTTGAGTCGGGTTCCGGGTTTCATGGCAGTTAATCCTCAACCAGTCGTGCTATCAAGAGTCTTTAGACGTGTGCGGACACGAAATTCAAGCTGCACCGGCACAATCAGGTGATCGCGCCGACCGCCTTGAGTTCTTCGATCCGGTCCCACTCGATCCCCATTTCCATCAGCACCATTTCGGTGTGCTCGCTGGCTTGCGGCGCGCGGGTGGTCTGGGTCGGCGCACGGTTGAACTGGATCGGGCCGCGCACGACCTTGTAGGGCTTGCCGTCGGCGCCTTCATATTCGACCACCATGTCGTTGGCGAGCGCCTGTTCATCCTCGGCGAGTTCGAGCAGGCTCTGGAACGGGGCCCATTGACCCTTCATCGTCTTGAGGTGCTGCTTCCAATAGGCGAAAGTCTGCTTGGCAAACGCCTCGGCGACCAGCTTGCTGCCTTCAGCAGCGTTGGCGATGAGGTCCTGCGGTTCGGCGAAACGCGGATCGTCGGCAAGTTCGGCCAGCCCGAAATGTTCAAACGAATCGCGAATATATCCAGTGGGGCTGGGCATGCACAGGTTGATCGTGCCGCCGTCGCTGGTCAGATAGTTGCCGCTGAGCGGATTAACTTTCGATCCGGTTCCCGGCATGGAATTGCGCGAGACCACACCGGTTTCCATCCCCTGGGTAATGTTCGCGCCGCAGGCCCACCACGCGCTGGCGAGCAGCGAGATGTCGAGCTCGACCGCCTCGCCGGTGCGTTCGCGATGGAACAGCGCTGCGGAAATGCCCCCGGCAATGTTCATCCCGCCAATCGAATCGCCGAACGCGGGCATCCCCTGACCAAGCATCCCGCCCAGACCGGGAGGGGTCATCGTGTAGCCGACACCGCTGCGTGTCCAGAATGCCGTGCCGTCATAGCCGCCCGCTTCCCGCTCGGGCCCTTTGTCGCCAAAGGCGCTGCCGCGAACGTAGATGATGTTCGGGTTGGCAGCGCGGATGTGTTCGACATCGATCTTGTTCTTGCGCCGCACCTTGGGCAGATAATTGGTCAGGAACACGTCGCACTGCTTGGCAAGTTCATAGAGCAGGGCCTGACCTTCGGGGGTCGAAATGTCGATGCCGACGCTGCGCTTGCCGCGATTGGGGTGCTCGATCAGCGGATTGCGATCGCGTTCGACCACAACCCCGCCCATGTTGATGAAGCCGCGCTGGGTATCGCCGCGCACCGGATGCTCGACCTTGATCACGTCTGCGCCCCAATCGGCGAGGATCCCCCCGGCAGCGGGAACGAAAGTGAACTGTGCCACTTCGAGCACACGAATTCCCTGCATCACCTTGGTCATCTAAAGATTCCAGTCCCGAAAAAACGTATGGCGGAACGCGTCGGGTGCCATTTCCACTCGCCGATTTCCTGCGCGGAAATGTGTGGACTGGCAACCACCCAGGCCATCGCGGCGACGATCATGCGGGAGGGGTGAGCAGGTGGGAAAACGGAAGGCAGATCGATTACTGGCCGAACACTTTGCCGCCGCCAAGGCTGGCATAAAGCTTGTCGAGCAGACGGCCGAATTCGACCAGTTCTTCGTCGGAAAAGTTCTTGAATACGCGCGCTTCGCTATTGCGGGCGATCTCGCCGATCTGGCTGAGCAACGGCTGCGCCTGTTCGGTAAGGCAAATCGCATGGGCGCGGCGATCGTTGTCGCGCGGCTTGCGCATCAGCAGGCCATCGGCGCACATCCGGTCGATCAGGCGCCCGGCAGAAGCCTCGGACATATCGAGCGCATTGGCGATCTCGCGCTGGGTCGCGCCGGGCCTTCGCGCGACAATCAGAAACATCGTCCACTGCGAACGGGTGACGCCGATATCGCTCACCCGGCGATCAAAATGCTGGCGCATCATCCGCGAAACAATCGCCAGCCGCACCCCGATATCGCGCGCGCCGTGCTCGCTGTGGATGGGATCATTCGGGTTGGGCAGGCTAGCGCCAGTATCGTCTGCCATTGCCGCTACTCCCCCGTAAGCCCATGCCTTATCGGCGTTGTATCACCCTTTTTACAGCAAGATAGTCCCGATCAGATGCGTTCGATAATGATCGCCGGAGCCATGCCGCCCGCCGCGCACATGGTGATCAGGCCGTATCGTCCGCCGGTGCGCTCAAGCTCATCGAGCGCGGTGCCGATCAGGATCGCGCCGGTGCCGCCAATCGGATGGCCGAGCGCGATCGAACCGCCGTTGGGGTTCACCTTGGCGCGGTCAACGCCCATGTCGCGGATGAACTTTTCGACCACCACGGCGAAGGCCTCGTTGACCTCAAACACGTCAATGTCATCCGCCGTCAGCCCAGCCTTGGCGAGCACCTTGCGGGCCGCCGGAACCGGCGCGTTGAGCATCAGCGTCGGGCAATCGCCCATCTCGGTCATCGCGACAATCCGCGCGCGGGGCTTGAGCCCATGGGCTTCGGCATAGTCCTTCGATGCCATCAGAATGCCGCCCGCCCCATCGACCACGCCCGAGGAGATCCCGACGTGATGGATGGGCTGGATATCGACATCGGGGTAGACCTGATTGATCAGCTCGCGATAGGTCTTGCCTTCGGGTGCCGATGGCATGTCAAGGAACATGGCGAAGGCAGGCTTGAGCTGTGCGAGGCCTTCTGCAGTCGTGTCAGGCCGCGGGTATTCCTCGTGATCGAGGATCACGTTGCCGTCATCGTCCTTCACCGTGATGGTGGATTTGGCAAAGCGCCCTTCGGCGAGCGCGACGCCGGCGCGGCGCTGGCTTTCCACCCCGAGCGCTTCGAGGTCTTCGCGGCTGATCCCTTCCATCGCGGCAATGGCATCGGCGCAAACCCCCTGATTGGACTGGGGATGCCTGGCCTGCAGGCGCGGATTGCCCGAACCCAAGCCGCCGCCGCCAAGACCGGCTTCGCGCATCTTCGCCCCGTACATGCTGACGTAGGACATCATTTCCATGCCGCCGGTTATGACCAGATCGTGCATTCCGGCCATAATCATCCCGGCGCCAAAATTGGTCGAAGTGATGCTCGATCCGCAGAACCGGTTGAGCGTGACCCCACCCGCTTTGGGATCGTACCCCGCATCGAGCGCGGCGTTGCGGCCAATGTCGCCCGCTTGCAATCCCATGCCTGCCGAAACGCCCCAGATCACATCATCGACATCTGCGGTGTTGAGATTGTTGCGCTCGGCAATAGCGGCGAGAACGCTGGCCGAGAGATGCTCAGGATGCATGGTGGACAGCGCGCCCTTGCCCATCTTGCCAATCGAGCGGGGGGTGCGGACGGTATCGATGATATAGGCTTCGGCCACGGCGGGCTCCTGTCAAAAGCGGTGCTGAACTGAATAGCGGCCTGCATTTGGGCATTTGTACCGGAAATGGCAATGCGCAGGGCCAGGGCCGGGCAGTCCGGGCGGCACTATCGTGACAGCGATCCACTTTATGCCCCTTGCGCGGGTAAGCCCAATGCCCCTTGCGCGGGCAAGCCTAGTCGGGCAGCGAACAGTGGCAACAAGGAGAACCACGTGACGACTGCCGAGCAGCGGCCCCCTGCCAGGTCAGGCGGAACTTTCGCCGCGCTGCGCGAGGTGACTTTCCGCCGTATCTGGATTTCCAGTCTGTTCTCCAATTTCGGCCAGCTGATCCTTGGTGTAGGCGCAGCGTGGGAAATGACGCGGCTTTCGAATTCTCCGGGAATGGTCGCGCTGGTGCAATCGGCGCTGATGTTGCCATCGATGCTGGTGGCGGTGCCAGCAGGCGCGCTGGCCGATATGTTTGATCGCCGCAAGATTGCGCTTGCCGGGCTTGGGTTCGCCGCGATCAGCGGACTGGCGCTTAGCCTTCTCGCATTTGCCGGGCTGACAACACCGTGGATGCTCTTGGGGTTTTGCGTGCTGATCGGCGCAGGCGTCGCGCTATACGCGCCGTCGTGGCAAGCCTCGATCGGCGAGCAGGTCTCGAAAGAACACCTGCCTGCCGCCGTGGCGCTGGGGACTATCAGCTACAACGCAGCGCGCAGCTTTGGTCCGGCACTGGGCGGGCTGATCGTGCTGGCCTGGGGGGCACAGGCAGCCTTTGCCATCAACGCCGCCGCCTATCTGCCGCTGTGGATCGCATTCTATTTCTGGAGCCGCCGCCACGTGCCTTCGCGGCTGGGGCCCGAGCGGATCGACCGGGCGATTGTTTCGGGCGCGCGATATGCCTTTCATTCGCCGCAAATTCGCGGTGTGCTGCTGCGCGCCTTCATGTTCGGGTTCTGCACTGCACCACTCAGTGCGCTCGCGCCGTTGATTGCCAAGATCCAGCTTCACGGTAACGCCGGAACCTACGGCCTGCTGCTCGGCGCTGCGGGCATCGGCGCAGTTCTGGGCGCTTTGCAAATATCGAACCTGCGCGAAAAACTGGGGACCGAGCGCGCCGTCCGGCTGTTCGCGGTTGCCACCGGCGTGTTCATGGCGGTGATCGGCCTCAGCCATTCGCTGCCGCTCGTGCTGATCGCGATGCTGATCACCGGTGCTTGCAGCATCCTGTGCTATTCGATGCTCAACGTTGGCGTGCAGTTGACGGCTCCGCGCTGGGTCACGGCGCGGGCGCTATCGCTTTTCTCGTCATCACTCACCGGCGGGATTGCCATTGGTGCCGGTGCGTGGGGGCTATTCATGGCGCACTACGGTTTGCAGGCGACCTTCGTGACGGCTGGCGCTGCGGTGGCCGCCACCACCCTGATCGGTTTGCTCGCCCCGCTGCCGCTGGCCGATGGCGAAGGACAGGATACCATCGGACTGGAAAATGACGTGGCCGTCGGGCTCGATCTCAACATGCGCTCCGGCCCGGTGTGCATCGAAATTGAATACGATGTTGATCCCGGTCGGGCGCGTGAGTTCTACAACGCCATGACCAGTGTTCAGAAATGCCGCCTGCGCAACGGCGGCTTCAACTGGACTGTCTCGCGCGATATTGCTGCGCCCAACCTGTGGATAGAGCGTTACCATTGCCCGACCTGGGGCGAATATCTGCGGATGCGCACGCGCTACACCCAGGCAGACAGCGATGCGCAGATTGCGGCGAACGCTTTCAACCGTAATGCGGGCGAACTGCGCGTGCGTCGCTGGCTCGAACGGCCCTATGGCTCGGTGCGGCTGCAGTCAGATTCGCCTGATCCGAAGCTTGGCACGGTAAACTATCTCGGGCCATGATCGCCCCTGCGAACGATCTCGGTCGCAAAAGTGTTGAACACCAGATCAGGACGCATATCATTCCTTCATATTGCTGGCATGGGCTCGCGTGCCATTTACCTTGAGGGAAAAGTCACATGGCCGAATCCAGCAAATATCGCGTGATCCAATGGGCGACCGGCAATGTCGGCAGCCGCGCGCTGCGGATGGTGATCGAACACCCGGACATGGAACTGGTCGGCCTGTGGGTTTCGAACCCCGATAAAGTGGGGAAGGACGCAGGCGCGTTATCAGGGGCGGGGGTTTCTACGGGCGTCATGGCGACCAATTCGGCTGAAGATCTGATCGCGCTCGATGCCGATGCAGTGCTCTATATGCGGCAGGGCACCGATATGAATGAGCTGTGCAGCATCCTCGCCTCGGGCAAGAATGTGATCACCACGCGCGGCGATTTCCACAATCCGCGGATGCTCGATTCTGCCGTGCGCAACCGGATTGAGGCGGCCTGTGCCTCTGGAAACACCTCGATCTACTCTACTGGATCAAGCCCGGGCTTCATCACCGAAGCATTGGTTATCCCGCTGCTCGCGCAGCAGCGGCGGCATGACTGTTTCACGGTCAACGAATATGCCGATATGGCCAGTCGCAATTCGCCCGAGATGATCTTCAACCTGATGGGTTTTGGCGAACCGATCGCGCCGATGCACCCGGCGCGGGTTGAGCATCTGAAAAAGGATTTCGGCAATACGCTGAGCGTGATCGCCGATGCCATCGGGCTTGAGTGCGACGAACTTTATGCGAAAGGCGAGCAGGCCGCCGCGCGGAGCGACAAGCAGATCGCCGCCGGCCTGATCCCCAAGGGCACCGTCGCCGCGATGCGAATCACCGTGGAGGCGCGGCACAAGGGGCGGGCGGTCGCGCGGTTCCGGGCGCACTGGTATTGCTCGGACGACATTGCCGAAGACTGGGGCCTGCGCGAAAGCGGCTGGAAGGTGGTGACCGAAGGCGACACCCCGATGGAGGTCAACATCACCTATCCGGTGAGCGCAGAGGAATACCCCCTGTTTACCCCCGGCCTTACCGCGCACCGCCCGGTCAACGCCATCCCCATGGTCTGCCGCGCCGCGCCGGGGATCCGCACGACGGTGGATATGGAGCAAGTGATTCCGCATTTCGGTTGAGCAACCCATGGCCAGTATTCCGCCTCACGTGCGATCTGACCTCGTCTGGGA
>JANLOZ010000016.1:0-13313 GCA_031366845.1 Novosphingobium sp.
GGTTGCCGGGACCATGGACGATGAAGCCAAGGCGCTGGTGTAATGGAAGCCCTGACGACTATATCCGGCGTTGGCGCATTAAATAGGGGCGCATTAAATAGGGACAGTCCCTATTTATTTCTGGCGACGCATCCGAACAGCTCAATCCCATCTCAAATAAATAGGGACTGTCCCTATTTAATGCGCGAACCGGGGGAAAAGCCATGATGAAAATCAAGCACCAGGCCGAAGAGCGCCACGTTCTCACCGTCATGGTCGATAACGAGGCGGGGATTCTCGCCAAGATCGCCGGGCTGTTCACCGCGCGCGGCTATAACATCGATAGTCTGACCGTGGCCGACATTTCGGACAACCACGCGATCAGCCGGATAACTATCGTCACCCACGGGCCGCCTGCGGTGATCGACCAGATCCACGCCCAGCTTGAACGGCTGGTGCCGGTGCACAAGGTCACCGACCTCACCGAGAGCGGCCCCTATGTCGAGCGCGAGCTGGCGCTGGTGAAGGTAGCCGGCAAGGGCGATATTCGTGTTGAGGCGCTGCGCGTCGCCGAAGTCTTCCGCGCCAAGGTGGTCGATACGTCAACCGGCAGCTTCATATTTGAACTCACCGGCACGCCCGACAAGATCGACAGCTTCGTCGCCATCATGCGCGAACTGGGGCTGGTTGAGGTTGGGCGGACGGGCGTTGTCGGCATGACGCGGGGGGCTGAGGGCGCATGAATACAACGCTTCTGTGGCTGGCTGTGGTTATCATAATCATCACGGCGGTGGCCCATTCCTATTTCGGCGAAGTTCGACTGATCAAGCCCTTGCTTGAGCTTAAGCAAGGCGTCATGGCGCGTAAGCTTAGCAGGGATGTCATGCGGTTGGCGTGGCACGGGACTTCGTTACTGTTCTTTGCAGTGGCCTATACCTTGGCTTTTCAGGCGCTCCATCCTGATCTGGCGCAAAGGCAAGTCATTCTGGTCCTCGGCGCTGCCTTGACCATGTTTGGGCTTGTCGATGCTGTCGTTAGCAAGGGCCGTCACATTGGCTGGCCGCTCATCACCTTGGCGGGGCTATCGGCCATCGCCTCATCATACTGATCACACACAGGGAATAGCCGAAATGAAAGTTTACTACGACGCCGATTGCGACATCAACCTGATCACCGCCAAGAAAATCGCCGTGCTCGGCTATGGCTCGCAGGGCCATGCCCATGCGCAGAACCTGCGCGATTCGGGGGTCAAGGACGTCGCCATCGCGCTGCGCGAAGGTTCGGCGACGGCGAAGAAGGCTGAAGCTGCCGGCTTCAAGGTGATGAACAACAAGGATGCGGCGATCTGGGCGGACATCCTGATGATCCTCGCGCCCGATGAGCTGCAGGCGGCAATCTATGCCGATGATCTGCACGCCAATCTGAAGCCCGGCGCGGCGCTCGCCTTTGCTCACGGGCTCAACATTCACTTCGGCTTGATCGAACCGCGCTCTGACATCGACGTGATCATGATTGCGCCAAAGGGCCCCGGCCACACCGTGCGATCAGAATATCAGCGCGGCGGCGGCGTGCCTTGCCTGATCGCGGTGCATCAGGATGCCACCGGCAACGCCCATGACGTCGGCCTCGCTTATGCGAGCGGCGTTGGCGGCGGGCGTTCGGGCATTATCGAAACCAACTTCCGCGAGGAATGCGAGACCGATCTGTTCGGCGAGCAGGCCGTGCTCTGCGGCGGCGCCACGGCGCTGGTCCAGGCCGGATTCGAAGTGCTGGTTGAGGCAGGCTACGCCCCCGAAATGGCCTATTTCGAATGCCTGCACGAGCTCAAGCTGATCGTCGATCTGATGTACGAAGGCGGTATTGCCAACATGCGCTATTCGATCTCGAACACTGCCGAATACGGCGACATCAAGACCGGCCCGCGCATCATCACCGACGAAACCAAGAAGGAAATGAAGCGCGTACTGGAAGACATCCAGTCGGGCCGCTTTGTGAAAGACTTCGTGCTCGATAATCGCGCCGGACAGCCCGAGCTCAAGGCAAGCCGCAAGGCCGCCCAGCGCCACCAGATCGAAGAAGTCGGATCCAGACTGCGCGCGATGATGCCGTGGATCGGCAAGAATGCACTGGTCGACAAGGCGAAAAATTGACCTCGCAGCAATATTGCTTGACTAGGCCGCCATGCATCATCCCATCGCGCGATACGTCGCCAATCATATCGTCATTTGCGTTCATGATTTTTCCCGAGGGGGATCTGAACGGATCGCCATCGGGCTGGCGCGCCACTGGGTTGAAGCCGGCCGGAAGGTAACCTTCCTGTGCGGCACCACCGAAGGCGGCCTGCGCGACGCGGTTGATCCGCGGGTTGCAGTGGTCGCACTTGATCCGCCGATCCGCCGCAGCCTGATTTCCCGGTTTTGGCTGGGTCGGGCGATGGCGGCGAAGTTGCCCGCATTGAACGCCGACGTGGTTTTCCTGCCGGGCAATTTTCATTTCATACTCGCTCAGGCCTTCAAGCGTGTTGCCCCTCAAATGCCGGTGGTGGCCAAAGTCAGCAATCCATTGCTGCCAAAGCTTCCCCGTTTTATTGCCGGGATCGTTAGCCGATTGCTGGCAATCTCTGTCCGTCCGATCGACACCCTTGTGTACATGACACCGGAATTGGCAGGCCAGGGGAACCAGCACCTGCCCGGATTCAGGTCTGCGATAGTCGCCGAGCCGAATCTGCCACGCGGATTTGTCCCATCGGTTCGCAAACAGCCGGACGGCGTGCCCCTAATCATTATTGCCGGGCGGATGGAGCGGCAGAAAAACCTGGCACTGGCTTTGCGCGCATTTGCAAAATTGCTCAGAGATCGCCCGGCCCAATTGCTCGTTCTGGGCGAAGGGTCGGAACGACCAAAGCTTGAAGCTCTGGTCCGTAAGCTTGGCATTTCCACACAGGTTTCGATGCCCGGCTATCTCCCGGATGTGCACGAGCAGCTTGCCGGTGCCTCTGCCCTGCTGATGACTTCGCTGTTTGAAGGCTACCCAGCTATTGTTGTGGAGGCATTGGCTGCTGATGTGCCGGTTGTCACCACCGATTGCACGCCTTCGCTGCATCAACTGATAGTAAGCGATCTGCATGGAATGATTGTTAAAACTGCAACGCCTGGAGCGCTTGCCCAGGGGCTGGGCAAGGCACTGGATTTGCCATTCTTTTCGGGCGGAGTCAGGCAGGCGACTGTTGCCCGAAGTGATGCCACAGTCTCAGGCGATGGCTATCTGGATGTATTCGACCGGACAATAAGCGAACAGTACCTTTCAGCCGATCGCGGCAAAGCCAGCGCGTAATTTTCGTGCGAAAATCTCCGGCTGCTCCCACGCGGCAAAATGCCGGTCTTGCTCCGCAGCGTTCCAATAGACGATATTGCGGAAGCACCGCCCGGTCCACTTGCGCGGGGCCTTGGATATCGCGCGCGGGAAAGCGCTGAAGGCACTCGGCACCAGCGGATTTGTGACATTGCCACACCCTAGGCAAAACAATCTGCAGCGAAAGAACTTCGCATCAAACCCCGCCCCAGCGAAGCCGCAGATGCCCCCTTTACAAGGCCCCACCCCTTCCCCATAGCCTGACGCCATGATCCGGAAGCTTGGCCTTACCCTGCGACTTATCCGCCCTTGGGCGTGACTCTGGTGCCGGCATGATCGGCGCAGGTGGCGCTCAGGGGACTTTCCGCCCATTGCTCGCCAAATTTAGATTCCGGAATTTTCGATGACCATGCTGACAGACCCTTCGGTCAAATACCGCGCCTTCCCGCAGATTGACCTGCCAAACCGCCAATGGCCCGGTCGCACCATAACCAAGGCACCGCGCTGGCTTTCGACCGATCTTCGCGATGGCAACCAGAGCCTGATCGATCCGATGGGGGCGGAAAAAAAGACGCGGTTTTTTGATCTTCTGGTCAGGCTGGGGCTTAAGGAAATCGAGGTGGGATTTCCCGCCGCCGGGGCTACCGAGTTCGACTTCATTCGCGGGCTGGTCGATAATGACCGGGTGCCGCCTGATGTGCTGATCCAGGTGCTCACCCAGTCGCGCGCGGATCTGATCAAGACCTCGTTCGAAAGCCTCGCCGGGGTTCATGCCGCGATTGTTCACGTTTACAACGCCGTGTCGCCGCTGTGGCGGCAAGTGGTGTTTGGCATGGATCAGGCGGAAATCCGCGGAATTGCCGAGACGGGCGCGAAGCATCTGCGCGATCAGGCGGCGCGATTCCCGCAGACCGACTGGCATTTTGAATATTCTCCTGAAACCTTCTCCACCGCCGAGCTCGATTTTTCGATCTCGTGCTGCGAGGCGGTGATGAAAGTGCTCGCGCCGACGACCGAACGCCCGATCATCCTCAATCTGCCCGCCACCGTCGAGGCGGCGACGCCCAATATCTACGCCGATCAGATCGAATATTTCTGCCGCAACCTGCCGAACCGGGAAAGCGCGGTGATCAGCCTGCACACCCACAACGATCGCGGCACCGGTGTTGCGGCGGCGGAACTGGGGATGATGGCGGGCGCAGACCGGGTTGAAGGCTGCCTGTTCGGCAATGGTGAGCGCACCGGCAACTGCTGCCTGGTGACAGTGGCGCTTAATCTCTATACGCAAGGGATTGATCCCGGGCTGGACTTTTCGGACATCGATGAAGTCATCCAGACGGTTGAATACTGCAACCAGCTGAAAGTGCCCGAGCGCCACCCCTATGGTGGCGAACTGGTCTTCACGGCGTTTTCGGGCAGCCATCAGGATGCAATCAAAAAGGGCTTTGCCGCGCAAGGCACCCGCAACGATCAGATGTGGGCGGTGCCCTATCTGCCGATCGATCCGGCGGACCTGGGCCGCTCCTATGAGGCGGTGATCCGGGTCAATTCGCAAAGCGGCAAGGGCGGGTTTGCCTGGGTTATCGAGCAGGATCAGGGGCTCAAACTGCCCAAGCGGATGCAGGCGCATTTCAGCCGGCACGTGCAGGATCTGGCCGACGAGCTGGGGCGCGAGCTGCAAGCGGCAGATATCTGGCAGGTGTTCCAGCGGGTTTACCGGCTCGAAGGCGTGCAGCATTTTCAGCTGCTCGATTGGGACGAGAGCAAGGGCCCTGATGGCACGCGTCTTTTCGCTGGCAAGATTGGCGTCGATGGCAAGGAGCAATCGGTTTCGGGGCGCGGCAACGGGCTGATTTCGTCAGTCTGCGCAACGCTCGCGGAAACCTTTGGCGTGCAGCTTGAGGTTCGCGACTTTACCGAGCACGCGCTCGGCTCGGGCACCGATGCGCGGGCGGCGGCCTATGTCGAATGCACCGGTCCGGACGGCAAGATCGTCTGGGGCGTTGGCATCGACGAAGATGTGGCCACGGCGAGTGTGCGGGCAGTGCTAAGCGCTGCGAATGCGCTTATACCAACGGCCCAATGAATTGACGCACTTAGAGCGTGATGATTTCAGGCCAAATCGGCGCGGAGGGCATTAAATAGGGACAGTCCCCATTTAATGGCCCTATTTAATGCTGCCCGTCGTTCAGTATGGCTGCATAGCTTGATTACATTAAATGGGGACTGTCCCTATTTAATGGCCCTATTTAATGGCAAGCGCCTTTGATTCATGCTAAAATCATCACGCTCTAAAGGCCCCTCCCCTTCAGGAGAGGGGGAAGAGTCGGTTCGAGCGCCGGTTGGTATTACAGGATAAGCGGCGGGTTAAGAAATCAGGCGAAGTCCTACAAGAAATCTCCTGATTTCTCAAAGGTTACTCCGGCAGCTTTGGCAATTGGACTTCCGCTTTGGCAGTCGCCATGGTGGCACCAAGCTGGTTTTGCATCTTCATTTCTACCTGCACCAGATGACGGCCATCCGCGTCGATAGTCTTGCCGACAATCTTGCCGGTCTGCACGGTGATATCGCCGGTTAGCGCGGGGCTGCGGTAATTGCAGTTGGAATGGCGGATAAAGCCCCACTCTCCAGCCCACCCGCCGAAATAATCGCTGATCCAGGCTCCCATCGAGGCGCCATAACCATAGCCGCGCGGCATGCCGATGAACCGTGCCCAGCGCGGAAACAGGTGCCCGCGCGACGGGCCGATATAGGCACCGTCGGTTTGCTCGGGATTGATCCGTTCAACTGTCGGATCCTGCTCGGGGCCGGCCATCGGACCGGTGAAACCAAGCTCGGCCATATCGAGGTCGGTCCGGCGGTGCGCCCCGCCCCACTGGGTGAAGGTGTAAGTGCGCCATTCGGTGGCGAAACTGACAATCGAATGGGGTCCGAAAACGCGCTCGGGCAGGTCATCACCCACGCTCACGCTGTCCCAATAGCGAGGGGCATGACCCAGATCGTGCAGCATCTTGATCCAGGTGAACTTGCGGTGTTCCAGCGTTTCAAGCTCATCGTCACTCCACACCGGATCGTCTGCGCCCGACTCGTCCCCCGCCATGGCTTCTTCGCCAGCGGACTGATTGTAGCGGATCGAGGTCGAGCGCTGCTTGGCGATCAGATCGCCGTGCTGGTTGTAATAGAAGTTGTCGCCGCGCTGAAAGCAGGTCGGACCAAATGAAGAGGTATTCTTGATCGTATAGTCAAACGGGATGCGCTCGTTCCAGATGCGGTCTCCGGCAACGATTTTCGGCCCATAGAACCACCATTCATCACCGCCGAACAACATGTGCGAATTGGGGATCAGGCCAATGCACGAAGGCGCCGATCCGTGACCATCGTCCATCGTCACCGGAAAGCTCTGCGGAGCGATCAGCTGGCCGAAGCGGCTCTCAAGCGCATAGGCCGAATCGTAATGCACCCGGTTGGGATAGTGCATGGCCTGCACCCAGCGGCGGATATCGCAATTGGCCACGGCTTCAACCATGCGCGCGGGCTGCATCGGTTTGCTGATGTAGTTGTCGAGGTCCGAGCAATCGAGGGTGGGGGTGCTCATGGTCAAGTTCTCCGGGTTATCCCAGTATCTCCGGGTTATCTCAGGGCCATCGGGGCTAAATTTGGCAAAGGCAATACGGATCGGCCCCCCGAACGATAGCGGTGCGCAAATCCGCTGTAGCGATCCGGCAGTCGTCACTCGACAAACACCACCCTGCGCCGCTAACGGAGCAATATGACCCTCCCCATTCCCTTTGATCGCCTGCGCCTGCCGGTAATTGGTGCGCCCATGTTCATCGTTTCCGGTCCCGAACTGGTGATCGCGCAGTGCAAGGCGGGGATCGTCGGCACCTTCCCCACGCTCAACGCGCGGCCCGCGAGCCAGCTTGACGAATGGCTGCACCAGATCACCGAGGAACTGGCGGCGCACAATCGCAACAATCCTGACCGGCCGGCAGCGCCATTTGGCGTCAATCAGATCGTCCACAAGACCAACAACCGGCTTGAGCAAGACCTGACTGTCTGCGCCAAATGGGCGGTGCCGCTGGTGATCACCTCGCTGGGTGCGCGCGCAGATGTTTATGCCGCGGTGAAAGCCTGGGGCGGGATCACGCTTCACGATGTTATCGATGACAAGTTCGCCCGCAAGGCGATTGAGAAGGGCGCAGACGGTCTCATTCCGGTGGCAACCGGCGCTGGCGGCCATGCCGGGCTGCTCTCACCTTTCGCACTGATGCAGGAAGTGCGGCAATGGTTCACCGGGCTCGTCGCGCTCTCTGGTGCAATTGCCTGTGGTCGCTCGATCCTCGCCGCCCAGGCGCTCGGCGCGGACTTTGCCTATATCGGCAGCCCCTGGATCGCGACGAAGGAAGCCAATGCCGCGCCCGAATACAAGCAGGGCATCGTCGATGGCCGCGCGGCGGATATCGTTTACACCAACCTGTTCACCGGCATTCACGGCAACTATCTGCGGGCATCGATTGCGGCATCGGGCATGGACCCCGACAACTTGCCCGGGAGCGACCCCAGCGCGATGGACTTCGGTTCAGGCGGCAATTCAGATGCCAAGGCCTGGAAGGATATCTGGGGTTGCGGACAAGGCATTGGCGCGGTTGATTCAGTCGATAGCGTGGCCGACCGGGTGGACAGGCTGGCAGCCGAATATGTCGCGGCAAAGGCGGCTTTGGCGGGAAACTCTGCGCCGTACACCGGCTGATTGTCTCGCGTTGCCGCCCACAACGTTTCGGCCATGGCGTCGATGTGAGAAAAATCGGGAACCAGACGCAATGCCGGATCACTGGCATTAAGCGTGAAGTGGCGGCCGCGCGGGTCTAGCAACCGGCGGCGCAGGGCAGACTGCAACAGCCCCAGCCGAAACAAGGCTTCGGTTCGCGCACGGTCAGAGTTCCGGGTTTCATCGATCGTCCAGCGCGCTTCGATCTGCCCCACGCGCTCGATCACCAGACCGTTGTAGCGGTGATGCGGCCCGCGGTGGAGTGGCAAGCCCATAAGCACCGCAGTCCTGCCATTACACGGCAGCAGAAGGCCATTACGCCTGAAATCATCGAAACCCATTCGGCGCTGACCAATGGCGTCGAACAGCCGCGCGAAGCATCTGCGCGTGAGCAGTTGCAACGGCAGCAGATGATGGCGCTGCAGGCCCGGATCGTAATCGTGCGCACCGCGCTGATTTACCTCGCGGAACAGCAGCGGCTGCAGGCTGTTACCGCAGGGCGCGGCATGGACTGGGGAATGGCGATGGATCGGCGAAGCGCGGGATGTTTTGTTTTTGCTTGAGACTTGCGGTTCGCCAGCGATCAGGCCTCGCGCCACAGACGGAGCAGCTGATCGCCACACGTCATTTCGCTGTGCAGTACCTTGCCCGCAGTATCAACCACGTTGGCCAGCGCTTGCGGCCCAGCCTGAACCAGATGGTGGATTGCCCGCGATGCCAGTTTCGCCAATTCCTGCGGCGTCTCACCCGGTTTTGATTCGATGCGGACTTCGTACCCGGTGAACAGCGCCAGCCCTTCGCTGTGCAGCGCACCGTCCTGTTCCTCACGCAGGGCGGTCAATCCGAGCGCGGGGAAAGCCCCGCCAACCAGCCATGCGCGGACAGCGCTCATAAAATAGGCGGGAGCCATCCATGAACTCGCCGCTTCCCAACCCACTGCGCGAAGCCCTGGAAGCCGGGCAAGCTCCGCTCCCAACCCGCAAAGCACCCGCAAGACCGGAAACAGCATTCGGCCGCTTGAAAGGTGCGGCCCGGGAACCAGGCGGACGGCTTCCAACCCGTGGGCTGGCGATGCGGCTTCAAGGCCGAAAAAGTGCCCGGCTGCGGTCGAATGCGCCTGATCGTTCGGGGCTAACCCGCTGGCTTCAAACGTCAGCCCCATGGCGATCAGTTCGATCCAGCCTTCATCGGCAGCGGGCTGATGGCTAACGGCGAATTTGGTTGATTCTGCCGCCCGCAACGCCAGACGCGCGACCTCGTCACCCGTGGGCCGCTGGCCGGGGGCGAATTGCAAGGTCAATGCCGTGGGCATCGATGCTCGTCTATCGATCACGCTAGCGGCAAACTGAGCCGCCCTCCCTTGTTCAGGGTTGAAGTTTGCCGGGTTTATCAATTGCGTCGAGTCCTCATTCGGGAGGTGTGCCAGAATTTGACACAATTTCAGAAAATACCAAGCCGCAGCCCTTCGGCGATTGC
Source organism: Novosphingobium sp. (assembly GCA_031366845.1). Lineage (GTDB taxonomy): Bacteria > Pseudomonadota > Alphaproteobacteria > Sphingomonadales > Sphingomonadaceae > Novosphingobium. Next base: position 9,575 of record JANLOZ010000016.1, read on the forward strand.
CTTGCCGAGTTCGTGGCATCGCGAAAGGTCGGATGCAGCAACAGTCTTTGCAGCGAGAATCGCCTCAGGCGTTTGCGCAGCCAGATTGACGATCAGTGATTCGGCAACCCGCCGCAGCCGCCAGCCGGTGGCGATACGGTCAATTTGCGCCTCTGCCCCCTGCCCGGCTGATCCTGCGGCGATCACCGTGGCATAGGCGCGCCCTGCCAACCTATCGAGCAGCGGATAATAACAGCGATCGAACATGTCCTTCATCATCCCGCTCATCGCGCCAAGGTTTTCGGGGCAGACGAACACGAAGGCGCGGGCCATGGCCAGGTGATCAGGCTTGACCAGATGAGCCGCGGTCATTGTGCCTAGATCACCCGCGCCTGTCAGCACTGCCTCCGCCATCGCCTGACTGGCACCTGTGCGACTGTGCCAGACTATGGCGATGAATGGCGGATCGGCATTGCCCACCTTGCCCTAGCAGCCGCCGCCGCCACCCAGCGCGCCACCGATCATACCGCCAAGCCCGCCAAAGCCACCGCGCGGCTTGCATTTGGGCCTGGGAGACTGCGGGTTCGGCCGATTGGAATCACTGTCGTCATCGGAACCGAAACCGCCGCTCGGCATGCCGGGAATATCCATCCAGCTGGTCATTGACCGGTGCCTGACCCGTGCGGTCCATTGCGGAGCCCACGCTTTTTTCGGGTCAGCCGGTCTTGCGGGAAAGGCAAAGTTTTCATCCGCACCATAGGCGATCAGCTTGCCCATGCGAAATTCGGTCGCGGCGCGAACTTCTGCCGGAACGATGCAGGTGGTTTGCGATGATGGCATAACCACGTGATCACGCACCAGGCCTGAGACCTGACCCGGAGCCAGCCAATCATCGAGCCCGCCGCCAAATTGCCGCGACATCGCGCTCGACCACATCACCATATCGCCCATCCCGCCAGGCCCGCCCTTGCCGCCGAACAGCGATGCGAAATAGCCGGTTGCATCGGGCACGGCATTCCAGCGCAGCAGCGAGCCACCGCCGGGGGTAGATCCGGTGGAAACCGAAAGCGCGGCCATGAAATCTTTGGCGAGGGTGAAATTGATGTCAGGCGAATAGTTGCCCGCAATCCGGTGCGCGCCGATCAGCGAGGCATCGGCGCGAATATTGCGGTTGCCGCCCTGCATATCTTCATTGGGCCAGCGTCCGAAGGTCTTGCTGTTCTGCAGCGAAGGCCCCCAATCGCGCACCACCGTGGTGCTCCACATACCAGCCGGCATCTGCCCTGCGGCCATCTTGGCAAAATCGATGATGATCGGCTGTCCCTTGGCGGCATGTTCTCCGCAGCCCCAAAAGATCAGCATCCGGCCTTTGGGTTTTTCCTGCCGGCCGTCGCTTGGCATCTGATCAACCGGCGCGCGCTCGCTCTGCGGAGTAAGCAAGGGCACAGATTTGCCGAGCCGGGCAGTGGGCGGCATGAAATGATCCGCGTGTGGCGCTCCGCCAGCGGCGGGCTGGGCCGAGCCGAGCCGCAGGTAAAGTTCATGCTGGACGCTGTTACCGCCGCCGCCGCCCATCATTGCTGCCATGCCCATTGCGCCGCGCCCCATCGCTCCGGCCCCGCTGACGGTGCCCGCGCGCATGTCATACCGCGCCACCGCGCCGCTTGAGGCACTTTGCTGTGCCGCTGAGCGCCAGGTTGAAGCCGTTGCGAGGACGATGCCTAGGGTGAGTGAGACTGCGCGAAACTTGTTCATGGTCATGCCTCTGCTTTTTGGTCTGAAAGAACAATGCGACGCCCGGGTTGAAACACATACCTTGGCGCAAGGATTGTCAATTCCCCACTCGCACAGATATCGATCAATCGCCCCTTCCCGCGCCGGTCACTATTGGCTAGCCGGGTGTGATGGCTTCCACCGTAACATCGCTGTTCGGCATAGAAACGTCGCTTTCGGGCAAGACATGGCGTTGGCGCGGCGGCAATATGGACCTGACGGGTGACGGATCGGGCCTGCAGGATGATCTCGTCGCGCAGATTCTGCTGGCGCGGGGTGTGGTGCGCGATGATCTGGAGCGCCAGCGGACGCCCTCCCTGCGCGCATTTTTGCCAGACCCTTCAGCCTTCCGCGACATGGACCGCGCCGCCGAACGTCTGGCGCAGGCTGTGCTCAGCGGTGAGGCGGTAACGGTTTATGGCGACTATGATGTCGACGGCGCAACCAGCGCCGCCCTGCTGATCCGGCTGTTGCGGGATCTTGGGTTGGCAGCCGGCTATTACATTCCTGACCGGCTGCTGGAAGGTTATGGTCCATCGGGCGAAGCATTGTTGCGATTGGGGCGCGAAGGCAGCAGCCTGATCGTCACCGTCGATTGCGGGGCAATGGCGCATGAGGCGCTGGCGATGGCGCATGATGCCGGGGTCGATGTCATCGTCGTCGATCATCACAAATGTTCGCCCGATCTGCCGCTGGCATTCGCATTGGTGAACCCCAACCGGCTTGATGAGGATGATCTGGCGGCCTCTCACGGCCATCTGGCGGCCGTCGGGGTGGCGTTCCTGCTGGGAATCGCCACGGTGCGGACGCTGCGTGAGCGTGGCTTTTTTGCCGAGCGCAAGGAACCGGACCTGTTTTCGCTGCTCGATCTGGTCGCACTGGGAACAGTCGCCGATGTCGCCCAACTGCATGGGCTCAACCGGGCAATGGTCGCACAAGGCCTCAAGGTTATGGCGCGGCGCGAGAACATCGGCATGGCGGCGCTGATCGATGCCAGCAGGCTTTCGCGCGCGCCGAGCTGCAGCGATCTGGGCTTTGCGCTGGGGCCACGCGTGAATGCAGGCGGGCGGGTTGGCGAATCGACGCTCGGCGTGCGGTTGTTGACCACGCAGGATCATGACGAAGCCAAGGCCATCGCCGCGCAGCTTTCGCAGCTCAATGAGGAACGGCGGGGCATCGAGGCCGTGGTGCAAGAGGCCGCCGAAGCGCAGATTGCCGGGCAGCACAACCGCGCGGTGATGGTGCTCGCGGGTGCTGGCTGGCATCCCGGGGTGATCGGCATCGTTGCCGGGCGGATCAAGGAAAAGACCGGAAAGCCCACGCTGGTGATCGCGCTCGAAGCCGATGAGTTCGGCAACGGCAAAGGCTCCGGCCGTTCGATTTCAGGCGTTGATCTTGGCGCAGCGATCATCGCTGCCCGCGCACAAGGCCTGGTTGAAGCGGGCGGCGGCCATGCCATGGCGGCGGGGCTCACCGTCGCTCCGGGCAAGGTGGCGGCGCTGGCGGACTGGCTCGATGAGCACCTTGGCCGCGATGTTCTGGCCGCTATGGAAAACAAGAGTCTGGCGATTGACCTCAGCCTTGCCCCGCGCGGGCTTACCCCGCAATTGGTGGTTGAGCTCGAATCTGCGGGTCCGTTTGGTATGGGCTGGCCCGCGCCCAAGCTGGCAATTGGCCCGGTGCGTCTGGTCAAGGCGGATATTGTCGGCACCGGCCACGTCCGTTTGATCGCCCGCGGCGATGATGGCGCGAGCTTCAAGGCGATCGCCTTTCGCGCAAGCGATAGTGATATGGGGCAGGCCCTGCTGCACGGCGCGCAAGGGCGCAAGCTGTGGCTGGTCGGCCGCGCAAAGATTGATGATTGGGCAAGCCGCCCGCAGGCCGAATTGCACGTTGAAGATGCGGCCTGGGCTGATTAGGCCCAACCCAGCCACACAGGACTTGACCCCCGCCGCCGCTCCCCCTAATGGCGCGGCCTGCCTAGGCC
>JANLOZ010000044.1:0-7310 GCA_031366845.1 Novosphingobium sp.
GCAGGTGATCCTGCAGGTTGGCCCCGACGCCGGGTAGATCGATCAGCGGCACGATGCCAATGGACTTGAGGTGAGCCGCAGCCCCGATCCCCGAACGCTCGAGCACCGCAGGCGAGCCGATCGCGCCCGATGCCAGCAGCACCTCGCCGCGCGCATGGGCGAAGTGGTCGCTGCCGTTGAGCCGGTAATGCACCCCGGTTGCGCGGCCCTCGGCGATCTCGAGCCTGTCCACCATGGCGCCGGTCACCACCTTCAGGTTCGCGCGGGTGCGCACCGGCTTGAGGAAGGCGTCAGAGGCACTCCATCGCCACCCCTTGCGCTGGGTGACCTGAAACAGGCTTGAGCCTTCATTGTCACCGCGATTGAAATCGTCGATCGGGGCAAGGCCCCATTCTTCCGCCGCGCGCTGAAAGGCGTCAAGAATTTCCCAGCGCAACCGCTGTTTTTCCACCCGTATTTCACCGCCCGCGCCATGGAAATCGCTTGCGCCATCGTAGTGGTCCTCTGCGCGCAGGAAATAGGGCAGGACATCATCCCAGCCCCAGCCGCTCAGCCCCAGTTGCTGCCACATGTCATAGTCTGCCGCCTGGCCGCGCATGTAGATCATGCCGTTGATCGACGAAGACCCGCCGAGCACCTTGCCGCGCGGGAATTTCAGCGCGCGGCCGCCCAGCCCGGACTCCGCCTCGGTGCTCATGCACCAGTCAGTACGCGGATTGCCGATGCAATAGAGGTAGCCGACCGGGACCTTGATCCAGAGGTAATTGTCCTTGCCGCCCGCCTCGAGCAGCAGCACCCGGTTGCGCGGATCGGCAGAAAGCCGGTTGGCGAGCACACAGCCCGCGCTGCCGGCACCGGCGATCACATAGTCAAAGTCGCGCTCGCTCATGCAATTCCGTCCCAGATCAGTTTGCCGCCGAGCATGACCATCAGCCAATAGACAATCGTATAAAACCGCCTGGCGTTGAGCTTGCGGATCACCCGCACGGCAATCAGCGTGGAAATCACCGCGAGCGGCAGCAGCATCGCGGCGGCAGACAGCGTCTGGCGATTGAGCGTGCCGAGCAGAAGATAACTCGGTACTTTCAACCAGTTGACCATGGCGAACAGCACCGAATTGGTCCCCACATAGGTTTCGTGCTTGAGCCTGCGCGGGGTCACCCAGATCTGGAACGGCGGGCCGCCTGCGTGGGCAATCTGGCTCGCCACGCCCAGCCCAACGCCAAACAGCGTGCCGACCCAGCCGGGCGAATTGGAAGCCGCAATGATCCGCTGCCCGCGCTCAATCCACAGCCGATAGGCCCCGAACACCAGCGTGATCAGCCCGAGCGCCAACATCAGCTGGCGTTCCTCAACCCTCGCGGAAAATCCCGCAGCAAGCGCAACCCCCAGCACCGCGCCGGGGAACATCCAGCCGACGATCCATTTGTCCCAGGTCTGGCGGAACGACCACACCGAGACAACGTCCTGCACCAGCAGAACCGGCAGCAGCACGGCAGCCGCTACTGCCGGTGGCAGCGCCATAGCCAGCAACGGCGTCCCCAGCGCGCCCATTCCGGAAAAGCCGCCCTTGGCCATGCCGACGATGATCACGGCCAGGCAGGCGAGCACAAGGGTGGTCGGGTTGGAAAGCAGCGCCATCGTCCAACGGCGAAGCATGATTGCGGAGCGGGTGCAAGTCCCGGCTGTCCTACAGGCGGGAAGGCATGCCATGCCATCATCACCGCGTTTCAGCAGGAGCTCAACATGGAACAAAACAAGATCAAAGCCGCCACCCCAACCGCTCATCAGCTGGGCAAACTGTCCGAGCACTATGAAAGCGGCGGGCGGGGACCGGGGGCTGTTTCTGGTGGCCAGGGTGATCCGGGCGGGGTGTCCTACGGGCTCTATCAGCTCGCCAGCAAGACCGGAACCGCCGCCGATTTCGTCAAGACCGAAGGCGCGCCATGGGCGAAGGAATTGGCGGGCATACTCGGCAGCGCCGTGTTTTCCGCCGCATGGCAGGCCATTGCCGCCCGCGATGGCGAACGCTTTGCCAAGGCCCAGCAAGACTTTATCGCGCGCAGCCATTACCGCCCGGTGGTTCAGGCCGTGCTGGCAGCGACGCAGCATGATCTCGATGCCCGGCCCGATGCCGTGCGCGATGCCTGCTGGTCGGCGGCTGTCCAGCATGGCGCGGCGGCGCGGCTGTTGATTGGCGCGGTGGGTGATGCCGATGCACTTGCGCTTCGCGGCCAAATCGACCACGACCGCGCGACGATCACGGCAGCCTATAAGCGCCGCAGCGCCTATGTCCGCGCGATTGCCGAAAAGAACAACGGCGCGGTTCGGCAAACGCTGATGAACGTCGTTGAAAAGCGCTATCCCAGCGAGCTTTCAGCAGCCCTCGCCATGCTGGCCCTCTTGCGATAGGCTGGCGCTTCGGACCATCCGGAGCAATACCCCATGCGCCCCCTGCTGCTTGCCACAACCGCCCTGTTCATCGCCGCCGCCGCGCCCGCTGCCACCCGTTCGCCCGAGCAGGTTGCCATGGCTGCGCTCGCCGCCGCACCGGTGTGGGATGGGCACAATGACGTGCCCGAACAACTGCGTGACCGGCGCAAGAACATCCTCGAAGGCTTTGACTTCAACGATACCGGCAACACCGCTGATCCGGCGCGCGGCAAGGCGGCGATGATGACCGACCTCAAGCGCATCCGCGAAGGCAAGCTCGGTGCGCAGCTGTGGTCGGTTTACGTCTCGGCGGACCTTAGCGAACCGCAGGCGGTGCAGGCGACGATGGAGCAGATCGACGTTATCAAGCGGCTGGTCGCGCGCTACCCGGCCGATATGCAGTTCTGCGTTGATACGGCCTGCGTCACCTCGGCGTGGAAGGCGCACAAGATCGCCTCGCTGATCGGCATGGAGGGCGGCCATTCGATCGGTGCCAGCCTTGGCGTGCTGCGGCAGATGTATGCGCTCGGCGCGCGCTACATGACGCTCACCCATTTCAAGAACAACGCCTGGGCTGACTCTGCCACTGACAAGCCCGAGCACAATGGCCTCACCGCTTTTGGCAAGGACGTTGTGCGCGAGATGCAGAGGCTGGGGATGCTGGTTGACCTAAGCCACGTCAGCGAAAAGTCCATGCTCGATGCGATGGCGGTGGCGAAAGCGCCGGTGATATTCAGCCATTCGAATGCCCAGGCACTCAACCATCACCCGCGCAACGCCTCGGATGCGGCGCTCGATGCGCTGAAGGCCAACGGCGGGGTGATCATGGTCAATTTCTACCCGCCCTATGTGGTCGAGGATACCCGCCAGTGGAATGCCCGCAAAGCCGCCGAAGAGGCGCGGACCAAGGCGCTCAATGTCGGTAATCCCGATGGCGCAAAGGCGGCGCTTGATGGCTGGGTGAAGGCCAATCCGGTGCCCAACGGCGCGCTTGGCGATATCGCCAACCAGATCGACTACATCGCCAAGCGCATTGGCTCGGATCATGTGGGCCTTGGCGGCGATATCGACGGCATCGAATCGACAGTGAAGGGCATGGAAGACGTGTCAAAATATCCCGCGCTGTTCACCGAACTCGCGCGGCGCGGCTGGAGCCAGGCTGATCTTCAGAGCCTCGCCAGCGGCAATATCATGCGGGTGCTCAAGGCGGCAGAAACATATGCCGCCGCGCACAAGGGCGATGTGCCGATCGAGAATGCTACCACGTTTTGATTTTGCCGGGTTTGCTCTAGCGGGCGAAATACCAGACCAATCCCAGCGCGATCACCGCGCCTGTCAGGCTAATTCCCAGCACATAGCGAACGATGTGCGGCGTTTCGCCAGCGCGCGCCGCATCTGTTTCGATGTGCACTTCTTCGTTCTGACCCGTCATGCCCGGCTCCTTTGTGGTGAATGTTTTCAGGGCTAAAAAGGGTAAATGCCTGAGGCGGTACATAGTTCCCGCCAGCCTTCGCTTTGCTGGCGCTTCAGCCTCTTCCGCTCATGGCCCGATCCCGATTCAGCAAGCGACAATGCAAGCCCGTCCTTATAACGCCCAAGCCGCCTCCAGCCTCGGTATCAAATCCAGCGCATCGCCCAGTTCGCGGGTCGCGATCTGCAAATCATAGCGCTTCTGCAAGTTGAGCCAGATGTCGGGGCCATCGCCGCACAGCTTGCCCAGACGCAGTGCCATATGAGCAGTAATCGGCTGCTTCTCGTTCAGGATGTCATAAAGCGTCTGGCGGGAAATTCCGAGCAGGCGAGCGATCTCGGTCTTGGGGCGGGCCAATGCGGGCAACACATCCTCTCGAAGCATTTCTCCGGGATGCACAGGGCGAAGACCTTTGGTGAGCGGATTAATCATCAGTGATAGTCCTCCAGATCGACTTCAACAGCATCATTCCCATTCCAGCCGAATGTGATCCGCCAGTTGCCCGAAGCGTCAACTGCATAGCGCCCCTTATCCCTACCCTTCAGCCCGTGAAATCGCAGGCCCGGAGAGTTCATTTGCTCAGGTTCTTTCGCAGTATCTAAACGGGCCAATATACGCACAAGCCGATCAATATTAGGCACACTCAGTTTCGAAGCATCGCCTTGTAGCATGAAACGCCGCAAGGTTTTGCTGCGATAGGAGAGGATCATGGGTGTAAGCTAGTGGCTTACGCAGCATGTGTCAACCACTGGCTTACACTCAATCCCTAAGCAATTCATTGATCCCGGTCTTGCTCCGCGTCTGCGCATCGACCGTCTTGACGATCACCGCGCAATAGAGCGACGGACCGGGCGAGCCATCGGGCAGCGGCTTGCCGGGAAGCGCGCCGGGGACGACCACCGAATAGGGCGGCACTTTGCCGATGTGTACCGCCTCCTTTGTATGTTGCCAGGGCTTACATCGGGTAAATGCCTGAAGCGGGACACTTTTCCCGCCCGCTTTCGCTTGGACTCATGTTGGACGACTGACGCTAACGCAAGGCGTCCATGGTCAGGCCAAGCGAATGGCGGCGCGCGGCAGGGTCAAACGTCGCCCCGGATACGATCAGTTCGTCTGCGCCCGTCCGCTCGACAAAGCGCAAGATCGATTCGCGCACAGTCGCCGGGCTGCCGATGGCGCTGACCTCTCGTGATTTTTCGAGCATCGCCTGCGCCGCTTGCGGCAAGCTCGCGCGGTAATCGCGAATGGGCGGCTTGAGCAGCCCGGGGTTGCCGGTGCGCAGTGCGACAAAGCTCTGGTCTTGCGACGAGGCGAGGGTGAGCGCTTCGGCATCGCTTTCCGCCGCGATCACCGACATGGCGGCCATCGCATGGGGTTTTTCCAGCGCTTCGGAAGGTTTGAATCGCTGGCGATAGAGCGCCAGCGCGGCGTCGAGATGATCGGGCGCGAAATGTGAGGCAAAGGCGAAAGGCATGCCCAGTTCGGCCGCGAGCGAGGCACCGAACAGGCTGGAACCGAGCACCCACATCTCCACCGCCGCGCCAATCCCGGGGCTCGCGACAATCGGCAGCTGCGGATCACCGGCGAACAGCGCGCGCAGCTCAAGCACATCTTGCGGGAAATATTCCGACGCCTGCATAAGGTCTTTGCGCAAGGCCTGGCCGATCCGGCGATCAGCCCCCGGCGCACGCCCCAGCCCCAAGTCGACACGCCCGGGAAACAGCGCATCGAGCGTGCCGAATTGTTCGGCGATGACGAACGGATTGTGGTTCGGCAGCATGATCCCGCCCGAGCCGATGCGGATGCGCGATGTGGCATGGCCGATGTGAGCGAGGACAACAGCGGTGGCGCCGCCTGCTATCCCCGGCATACCGTGATGTTCGGCAACCCAGAACCGGTGATAGCCTGTATCCTCTGCCGCCCGGGCGAGCAGGGCCGCATCGGCCATCGCCTGTGATACTGTGCCGCCTTCGCGGACAGTAACCAGATCAAGCACCGATAGCGGAATCACGCGCTGATCAATCGCGCAGCAATTCATTGATCCCGGTCTTGCTCCGCGTCTGCGCATCGACCGTCTTGACGATCACCGCGCAATAGAGCGACGGGCCGGGCGCGCCATCGGGCAGCGGCTTGCCGGGAAGCGCGCCGGGGACGACCACCGAATAGGGCGGCACTTTGCCGATGTGGATCTCGCCGGTGGCGCGGTCAACGATCTTGGTCGAAGCGCCGATGAACACGCCCATTGAAAGCACCGCGCCAGTGCCAACCACCACGCCCTCGGCCACTTCGGAACGCGCGCCGATGAAGCAATTGTCTTCGATAATCACCGGCCCCGCCTGCAGCGGTTCGAGAACGCCGCCGATCCCGGTGCCGCCCGAAATGTGCACATTGTTGCCGATCTGCGCGCACGAGCCGACCGTCGCCCAGGTGTCGACCATCGTGCCTTCGCCGACATAGGCGCCGATGTTGACAAAGCTCGGCATCAACACGACGCTCTTCGAGATATGCGCGCCGCGCCGCACGACCGCACCGGGGACCACGCGGAACGCGGCCGCGCGGAAGCGGGCTTCGTCCCACCCGGCAAACTTGAGCGGCACCTTGTCGAACGCGGGGGCGCCGGCCGAACCGTATTCCATCACGCCGTTGTCGTTGAGGCGGAACGAGAGCAGCACCGCCTTCTTCAGCCACTGGTTGACCTTCCAGCCGCCGCTGCCATCCGGCTCGGCCACGCGCGCGGCCCCCGCATCAAGCAGCGCCAGCGCCTCGTCGACAATCGCGCGCACATCGCTGCTGGCCGGGGTCACGCCGTCGCGGGCTTCCCAGGCGGCTTCGATCCTGGTTTCGAGTTCGGACATTCGGGCTTCTCCGGCAAAGGCAATTGAACCCGCGCCTAAAGCCTGCGCGCGCGCGGGGCAAGTGCGGGCGTCGGCTTTGGCTTGCTTCGCGGCCGCGCCTTCGCCACAAATGCCCCGAATGGGAGAGGCACGCACAATGGACATTGCCAGGCTGTTTTCGCTGGAGGGCCGCGTTGCGCTGGTCACTGGCGGTTATCGCGGGATCGGGCGGATGATCGCGCACGGGCTGCTCGATGCGGGCTGCGCGCGCGTCTATATCACCGGGCGCAAGGCCGAGCCGCTGGAAGCGGCGGCGGCGGACCTGGGTGAACGCTGCGTGGCGATTCCCGGCGATATCGCCGCGATGGACGGGATTGCCGCGCTGGCCAAAGCACTGACCGCGCGCGAGCATCGCCTCGACATCCTGGTCAACAATGCCGGCGCGGCGTGGGGCGCAGAATTCGACCGTTTCCCCGAGAACGGCTGGGACCGCACGGTCGATCTCAACCTCAAGACGCCGTTCTTCCTCACCCAGCAGTTGCACCCGTTGCTCAAGGCGGCAGCGGCCGAGC
>JANLOZ010000060.1:0-2573 GCA_031366845.1 Novosphingobium sp.
GATGAGCTATGCCCCCATCGGCGGATACAAACGATCAGGGATCGGGCGCGAATATGGGCCAAACTGGTTGCGCGAATACCAACACGAGAAATCGGTATTCTACCCAATCGGGTGAACTCGCTAGAGCGTGATGATTTTAGCGTGAATCAAAGGCGCTTGCCATTAAATAGGGGCCATTAAATGGGGACAGTCCCTATTTAATGTAATCAAGCTATGCAGCCATACTGAACGACGGGCAGGCATTAAATGGGGGCAGGTATTAAATGGGGACTGTCCCTATTTAATGCCCTCCGCGCCGATTTGGCCTGAAATCATCACGCTCTAACGCTTCCTAAAGCGCTTGCGCAACCTTAAGCACGCCTTGTGCAAAACACTCAAGCGCCGCTTCGCGCTGGGCCGGAGCACCTATCCCCCAGGCGAGATCAACCACCCCCACCCCGCAATCGCGGATCGCCTCCATCTTGCCCTTGAGCGTTTCCGGTCCGCCGACGAAATAGGGTTCGAGCACGAGCGGCACTACCGGCGGTCCGCCCAATGCGTTTCGCAAAGGATTTGTCTTTTGCTGAATTTGCGCCTGTTCGGCCATTTTCTGTCCAAAGAAAACGGCCATATCGTCCAGCGCTTTGGCATCGCTTTCTGCCGCATAGGCGATGCCACGATAGATGACGTGTTCGGGGTCCGGCTGCCACCCAGCACTATCCGCCTCGGCATGGTAAAGTTTCACCAAATCCCGCACCACTTCAGGCGGGGCGAATGAAAAGGCGATGCCCATGCGGCGTGCGGCAGCAAATCGCACTGATTCCTCGCTGTTACCTGATCCGAAGATCGGCGGATGCGGCGTCTGAACGGTCTTGGGCCAGACGGAGACGGTGCTGAACTGATATTGAGCGCCGTCCCAAGAAAACGGCTCGTCCGTTGTCCAGGCCTTGACGATCAGGTCAATCCCCTCCTGCGTCATCGCGCGGGTGGCGGCGGCATTGGTATCATAGGTCTGGTGTTCGTTGGGCGTGCCGCGCAGAAACAGCACTATCAGCCGCCCGCCACTCAGCATGTCAACCATCGCCAGCTCCTCGGCAAGGCGGACAGGATTTGACAGCGGCACCAGCGGTCCGAGCAGGGCAATCTTGGCGCGTTTGGTCACCTGCGCCAGCGCAGCTGCCATCACGCAGGGGTTGGGCGTCATGATATAGGGCGCATAATGATGTTCTGACAGGCTGATCCAGTCAAAGCCCAAGACATCGGCCTTGCGCGCCATGGCGAGGCTATGGGCGAATGAGGCCTGCGCCACGTCCGGCTTGCAATAGGCGGGTTCGGCGGGCCAGATCTCAAGCCCGGGTGCCGGTCCATCGTAACCCGTCATGCAAAGACTTGATACCAGCATCGCGCCAATTCCTCCAAGAAGACCTGGCTAAGGTGGATTGCCCCCGAAACCCCTATCCAAAGAGGGGCCAAGCATTCTGCGCCTGATCTAGACTTTCATCACTGCGAGGCGAGGAATCAGGTGATGAATCAGGCCGTTCGTGTCGGAACAGGTTTAAGCGCACAGGACGAACGGGCAATTTCCGCCCTGCTGATCGCCTATGCGACCGGAATTGACCAGCGCGACTGGCCCCGGTTCCAATCGCTTTTCACATTCGATTGTGAGGCTGACTATGGCAGCTTCGGCAAGTGGCACGGAGCTGTGGCCATCACCGAATACATGAAACAGGCCCATGCCGATCTGGGAGCCACATTGCATCGGATCAGCAATATTGACATTCGTTCGGTCAATGGCGGGGTCCATGCCCGATCCTATGTCGATTCGCTGCTCAGTCCGCTGAACGAAGGTGGCCCCATGCATCGCGGCGTCGGCTACTATGATGACCAGTTCGCCCGCACTGGCAGTGGCTGGCAAATCGCCAGACGCCAGTTTCATGCGGTGCTGCTCGAATGAAAGTTCCGACATGACCAGCCTTGCCGGAAAAAATGCAATCGTCACCGGGGCCTCGTCCGGCATTGGTGAGGCCACCGCGCGCAGGTTGGTTGCGGCTGGTGCAAATGTCTTGCTGGTCGCCCGCCGGTTGGACCGGCTGAGCGCACTGGCGACGGAACTGGGGCCAGCGGCAGTTGCGATGGCGCTGGACCTTGGCGATGCAGATGCGGCGCAGGCCCTTCTCAATGCCGCCACCGCGCGCTTCGGCAGGACCGACATTCTCATAAACAATGCTGGAATACTGCGCACCAGCCATGTTGATGCCTTCGATCTGGCCGAACTGGAGCCGCTGATCGCCATCAACTACACCACGGTAGTGCGCAGCTCTTTGCTGTTTGCCCGCCACATGAAAGCCAACGGTGGCGGTCAGATCGTCAACCTCTCCAGCATTGGTGCAAGCCTTACTGCTGCGGGGACAGGGGTTTACGGCGGGCTCAAGGCCGCGCTCGAGCGCTTTACCGACGTGCTGCGGATCGAACTGGCGGGCAGCGGCGTCCGCGTCGGACTGATCGCGCCGGGCACGACCACCACGGAAATTTTTGCCGACATGAAGAGCAAGGGCCAGCCTGGCTGGGATGAATTCTTGCCCCCGATGGTGCCC
>JANLOZ010000070.1:0-1701 GCA_031366845.1 Novosphingobium sp.
CCGATGGTATCCATCCGCTTGGTGTAGCTTGCCGGCAGGAACGGCACGGCGATCAACGCCAGCGCGACCACCGAGCCGACATAGAGAAACCGGTTCTTGACCGATCGCAGCGACAGCAGGAACAGCAGCGCGATGCACAGCAGCCCGGTCCGCGCCTGGGTGCCCACCGGGATCAGCAGGCAGGCAAAGGTCAGCGCCGCGCCAAACAGTTTGACGATCAGGTTTTTGGGATAGATCGTCCCGTGATTGACCAGCCACCAGATCAGCGGAATGATGGCGATGGCGACGCAGGAAATGATCGAGCCTTCGTAAAGCCCGGTGTTGTCATTGACGAAAAAGTGCAGCGAACCATAGCCCCCGCCGGAAAACACCGTCTTGATCCCGCCGGTGATGATGATCGATCCGGCGGACAGCACCAGCGTCAGCGCCACCGCCTCAAACCGCAGCCGTGTGCGCAGCGTCAGCGGCAGGAACGAGGCAAAGACCAGCGCCTTCCACACCCATGACCACTTGTCCGCAGCTTCGTTGAGGAAATCCGCGCTGAGCGTGGTCATCCCGCAATAGGCGAGCAGAACGAGGATCAGCCCCTGACGGACGGTAAAGCGGCTATCGCGTTTGTCGTCAGTAAGCATCCAGCCGATCGCGGCGGCAAGGAACGCAATCAGCGAAATCGGCAGCGAGGCCAGCAAAAAATACGATATCTTCTGCGGCGCGACGATATCAACGTAGAGATAGACCAGCACCCACAGGAAGGGTCGGCGCAGGCCTATCGCCAGCCAGCCGAGAACGAAGGCTGCAAGGAACAGGTCAAGCATCGCCCGGATCCGCAGGCGGTTTCACAGCCGGATCGTGATCGAGCGATTCGCGCAAAAGCAGCCGCCAGGCAGCAAGTGCCAGCAGCGCGTGAGTAAGGCCGAGCGCGAAATAGTCCACCATGGTGCCAGCCTGATAACAGCCAGCGGTTGACGGCGCGTTAAGCCTTGTGTGGCAAGGATTTGCGCCATGACCCGCGTGCTCCATGTCCTCGACCACTCGTTGCCGCTGCAAAGCGGCTACACCTTTCGCACCCGCGCGATTCTGAAAGCGCAGCAGGCGGCGGGGATTGATGTGCGCGGCATAACCGGCCTCAGGCATTTTGCCGAAGGGCCTGATGTCGAGCAAGCAGACGGCATAGAGTTCCACCGTACGCGCGGGCAGGCGAGCGGTCCGGTGGGCTTGCGCGAATGGCGCGAGATAGCCCGGTTGCAGGCGGCGATCGAGGCATTGTGCGGGCAATGGCGGCCCGATGTGCTTCACGCGCACTCCCCGGCGCTTTGCGGTGAGGCGGGCTTGCGCGCATCGCGAAAGCTCGGCATTCCGCTGGTCTATGAAATTCGCGCCTTCTGGGAAGACGCGGCGGTGGGCAATGGCACTGGCTCTGCGGGATCGCTCAGATACCGGCTCACCCGCAGCCTTGAGAACCACGTCGTCGCTGGCGCTGATGCGGTGGTGACGATCTGCCAGGGGCTGAAGGACGATCTGGTAGCGCGCGGCAACAGTCCGGCGCGAATCACCATTTCGCCCAACGGTGTCGATTTGTCGCTGTTCGGCGAACCGGCGGCGCCGGATTCTGCGCTTCGGCGCGCGTTGGCCCTGGGCGATGGCCCGGTGATCGGGTTCATCGGCTCATTCTACGACTATGAAGGCATCGACATTCTCATC
>JANLOZ010000089.1:0-3521 GCA_031366845.1 Novosphingobium sp.
TCCACCGGCCAGCGCTGCACGGCGTCGTCGCGCATCATCGTGGAAAAGAATATCTATCCGGCCTTCGTGGCCGCGGTGAAGGAAAAGCTGGCCGCGCTCAAGGTGGGCGACGCGCTGGCCGCCGGCATCGATATCGGCCCGGTGGTCGACCAGAGCCAGCTGGACCAGGACCTGGAATACATCCGCATCGGGCGCGATGAAGGCGCCACCCTGGCCTTCGGCGGCGAGCGCGTCGAATGCGCCACCACCGGTTTCTTCCTGCGCCCGGCCCTGTTCACCGATTGCAGCAACGACATGCGCATCAGCCGCGAAGAAATCTTCGGACCGGTGGCCAGCCTGATTCCCGCCGACAACTACGAGTCTGCGCTGGCGCTGGACAACGACACGGCGTTCGGCCTGTCCAGCGGTATCTGCACGACGTCGCTCAAATACGCAGCCCATTTCAAGCGACATGCGCAGGCGGGCATGGTGATGGTCAACGTCCCCATCGCAGGCGTCGACTACCACGTGCCGCTCGGCGGCACCAAGGGTTCGAGCTACGGCTCGCGTGAACAGGGGACTTATGCAGCCAAGTTCTTCACCACGGTGAAGACGGCGTACTGCGGCGTCTGATGCTGCATCGAAAGCCACGCAGAAAGCCGCGCCCGGGTGACGAAAGCCTGGCGCGCGCATACGTTCAGGAATCCGAAGACCAGGAGTCGGGAAAATGGAAAGTTACGATTTTTACAAATGTCGCAGAGAAGATCTGGAATCCTTCCTCACAGCGCTGCTGTCTGCGGCCGGATGCGACGAGCCGAGCACCACGGCGGTGGCGAGGGCGGTCGTCGATGCCTCGGCCCGAGCCTATGACACACATGGCGTTCGGCTCGTGCCATGGTACCTCCAGTGCCTTGAAGGCGGGCGGATCAATGGCTCACCCCGCATCGACATCAGCCGCAAGGCGCCCGGCATCCTCCACGTCGATGCCGACAACGGCTTTGGGCATCTCGCCAGCTACCGTGCGATCGATATGCTGTGCGACATCGCGAATCAGCAGGGCGTCGCCGTGGCCACGGTCGAGCGTTCGTCCCACCACGGAGCGACCGGGTGTTACACCGTGGCGGCGGCCCGACGCGGTTTCGCGGCGCTGGGCATGACCCATGCAGATTCAGTCGTGGTCCCGCATGACGGTGTCGCACCGTTTTTCGGCACCAACCCCGTCAGCTTCGCTGTTCCGATCGAGGGGGAAGATCCGCTGGTGCTCGACATGGCGACTAGTTCCATTCCGCTGAACCGGGTGATGCTGCGCCGATCCACCGGCTCGCCCTTGCCGCCCGATGTGGCGGTGGACGCACAAGGGCAAATGACCACCGACCCGCACCAAGCCGCAGCGCTGCTGCCGCTGGGCGGGGAAGCCTTCGGCTACAAGGGGGCGGGCTTAGCCGGTATGGTCGATATTTTCTGTTCGGCCTTTACTGGCATGCAGCACGGTGCAAGGTTCCCGTCGTTCAACGGCCCAGACTACTCCAAGCCGATCGAGATCGGTCATTTCTTCATCGTGATGCAGCCGGCCCTGTTTCAAGCGATCAGCGCATTCAATGCCTCGGTCAGTGCGCTGGTTGGCGACCTGCGGCGTCAGCGCGCCAAAGCGAACGCAGCCGTGCGTGCGCCCAGCGATCTGGAAAAGGCCGAAGCGAAGGAGCGGGAGCAACACGGCATCCCGCTCGATCCGGTGACCTGGCAGGAATTCCGGCTCTCTTGAAATTTGAGTGGGTAAGCTGTAGGACATATTGATCAACTTTTGAGCGTGAATAGATGACTGCCAAGCTGTTTGAATCGTAAGCGCCCAGCAAACCCATATTGACCGCGCCCCGGCGGCTGTGGTTGACACTCAGGCGGATGGGGTCTGCGGCTTCCAGCGATGGGGCAACAACTCGTTGATCATGCTGGCGCGTTGCGTTGGCAGGCGCGTCAGAACATCTTTGAGGTAGGCATACGGATCATGCCCGTTGAGCTTGGCGCTTTGGATCAGGCTCATCACCGCCGCAGCACGCTTGCCTGCACGCAGCGAACCGGCGAACAACCAGTTGTTGCGCCCGATGGCAATGGGTCGAATCTGGTTCTCAATATGGTTGTTGTCCACCGGCAATTGCCCATCGGAGATGAAACGCGTCAGCGCACCCCAACGGCGCAGGCTGTAATCCAACGCTTTGGCCGTGGCCGAACCATCCGTAATCTTCTGCCGATGCAGAATCATCCACTGGCGCAAGGCATCGAGCAGCGGTTTTGAGCGTTCCTGGCGTATTTGCCTTCTCGCATCGGGAAAGAATTCCTTGATTTCCCGCTCAATGTCGTAAATCCTGGCAATTTGCTCCAGCGCACTTTGGGCGATTTGGCTCTTGTTGCTGACATGCAGATCAAAGAACTTGCGCCGGGCGTGCGCCAGGCAGCCGACTTCCGTGACACCCTGGGCCATCAACTGCTTGTAGCCACTGAAATCATCACACACCAGGCTGCCTCGCCAGGCGCCCAGGAACACTTTGGCATTCTCCCCGGCGCGGGACTCGCAGAAGTCATACACCACGGCCTTGGTGTCTTCAAACGCCCCGGCGGCATAAGCCCAGAGATACGCCCGGTGGGTCTTGCCATTGCCGGGCTTGAGCATCTGCACCGGCGTCTCGTCGGCATGCACCACGCTGTGGCTCAGGATTTCCGCTTTAAGGGCATCAACCAAAGGCTGCAACTGCACGCCGCAGCTACCAACCCAGGAGCCCAGCGTGGAGCGGGCAATGGCCAACCCGGCACGACCAAAGATGGCTTCCTGGCGGTACAGCGGCAGGTGGTCTGCAAACTTGGCGACCAGCACCTGGGCCAACAGACCAGCGGTGGGGATGCCCTTGTCGATGATGTGCGCGTCCACGGGCGCCTGGGTCAGTGTCTGGCACTGGGCGCAGGCCCATTTGCCCCGGATATGGAGCTGCACGCAGAAGATGCCAGGCCCGTAGTCCAACTTCTCGGCCACGTCTTCACCGATGCGTTTCATCTGGCAACCACAGGCGCAAGTGGTGCAGTGCGGTTCGTGGTCAATCTGCGTGCGCGGCAGGTTCGCTGGCAACGGCAGGCGTTTGGGTTGCTGTTTGACCTGGGGTGTCTTGGGGGCCGGGGTGAGTTGTTCGATCTCGTCGTTCACCGCCTGCAAGTCCGCATCCAGGGTTTCTTCGAGCAAGCTGCGTTGCCCGGCACTGTAGCGCTCGCAACTGGCCGCGAACTTCAGGCGTTTGAGGTAGGCATTCTCATGCGTGAGCTTGTCGATGGTGGCTTGCTTGAAGCGAAGCTCATCGGTTTGGCTGGTGAGTGTCTTGAACAGCGACTGCACCGCTTCGCGCAATTCGTCTGCGCTCATGTGGGGCACTTGTTCGGGGGCGATCACCATGAAACGAAGTGTGCCATTGCACAATAAAAAGCGCCATCAGTGTATGTCCGTATTGACTATTGTGCTATCTTTTTAGAATAATTCAGACCATGGTGATTGACCCCGTGCT
>JANLOZ010000134.1:0-1634 GCA_031366845.1 Novosphingobium sp.
GCTGATTTGACCGTTTGCATTCTCGAAAAAGGCTCGGAAATCGGCGCGCACATCCTCTCGGGCGCGGTGGTCGATCCCAAGGCGCTCGACGAACTGCTGCCCGATTGGCGCACGTCAGGCTGCCCGATGGCCGAGACCCCGGTGACCGACAATCAGCATTGGGCCCTGACCGCCAAGAAGAAGTTTGCGGTGCCGCACTTCCTCGCCCCGCCGTTCATGAACAACAAGGGCACCTACACCGGCAGCCTAGGCAACTTGTGCCGCTGGCTGGCGGAACAAGCCGAAGGATTGGGGGTGGAGATCTTCCCCGGCTTCCCCGCCTGCGAAGTGCTCTACAACGAAGATGGCTCGGTCAAGGGTGTCGCGACGCAGGATATGGGCGTGGCGAAAGACGGCAGCCACAAGAGCGATTACCAGCCGGGGATCGAACTCCACGCCAAGTACACCTTCTTCGCAGAAGGCGCACGAGGTCATCTCACCAAGCAATTGAAAGTGAAGTACGATCTCGACGCCGATGCGCAGCCACAAGTCTACGGACTCGGGCTCAAGGAACTGTGGGATATTCCCGCCGAACAGCACGCGCCGGGCCGCGTGATCCATACCCAGGGCTGGCCGGTCAAGGACGACGACGGCTTCGGCGGCGGGTTCCTCTATCACCAGAGTGGGAACCAGGTCGCGCTCGGCTACGTCGTCTGGCTCGGTTACGGCAACCCCTACCTCTCGCCGTTCGAAAGCTTTCAGCAGTGGAAGACCCACCCGGAAATCGCAGCGATCCTCAAAGGCGGACGGCGCGTATCCTATGGCGCGCGGGCGATCTGCGATGGCGGTTGGCAATCACTGCCCAAGCTGACCTTTGCCGGCGGCGCACTGATCGGATGTACCGCAGGGTTCCTCAACGTGCCCCGGATCAAGGGCAGCCACACCGCGATGAAAAGCGGGATGATGGCCGCCGAAGCCGCCGCCGACGCAATTTCGCGCCAGCGCGGCAATGACGAGCTGACCGCTTATACCGAAGCCTACAAATCCAGCTGGGTGGAGAAGGAACTGCGCATGGTGCGCAATTTCGAGCCGATCATCGCCAAGTTCGGCGGCACCCTCGGTACGCTGCTGGCGGGGGCCAACCTGTGGCTCGAATACCTCGGGCTGCGGCTGCCGTTCACGATGAAGCACCGCAGCGACGCGAGCAAACTGGGCCGCGCCGACCTGTACAAGCCGATCGCCTATCCCAAGCCCGATAATGTGCTGAGCTTTGACCGGCTGTCATCGGTGGCGCAGTCGTTCACCAATCACGCCGAGGATCAACCGGTCCACTTGCAAGTGCGCGACTTGGAGTTGCAAACGGCCAGCGAACTGGAGGTCTTCGCCGGGCCCTCGACGCGGTATTGTCCGGCCGGGGTCTACGAGTGGCTGGAAAATGCCGACGGCACCCCGAAGTACCAGATCAACGCGCAGAACTGCGTCCACTGCAAAACCTGCGACATCAAGGACCCCAACCAGAACATCAACTGGGTCACGCCGGAGGGCGGCGGTGGGCCGAACTATCCGAACATGTAAGGTGGAAGTTGCGCTCGGGGTGAGAAGCAAAGAAACTAGGACTTTAGGCTAAAAAGGGATTTAATCATGCTGCTACTTTC
>JANLOZ010000139.1:0-6134 GCA_031366845.1 Novosphingobium sp.
CCTGCACCGAGATAACTCCGCGCGCTTGCAACAGGTTGAACAGGTGGCTGGCCTCAATCGCCTGATCGTAAGCAGCGAGCGGCACTGCGGCTTCGATGCAGCGCTGGCATTCGGCCTCGGCGTTCTGGAAGCCCTTGAACAGCTGCTCGGTATCGGCAATTTCGAAGTTGTATTTCGACTGCTGCTTCTCGTTCTCAAGGAAAACGTCACCGTAGCTGACGCCGTGGTCATTGAACCGCAGATCGTACACATTGTCGACATTCTGGATGTACATTGCCAGCCGTTCGAGCCCATAGGTCAACTCGCCCGCGACCGGCTTGCAATCGAAACCGCCGATCTGCTGAAAATAGGTGAACTGCGTCACCTCCATGCCGTCGCACCAGACCTCCCAGCCCAGTCCCCAGGCGCCGAGCGTCGGTGATTCCCAGTCATCCTCGACAAAGCGGATATCGTGCGCCAGCGGATTGACACCGATGGCGCTGAGGCTTTCGAGGTAAAGTTCCTGCAGGTTCGCCGGGTTGGGCTTCAGAATCACCTGATATTGGTAATAGTGCTGGAGCCTGTTGGGGTTCTCGCCATA
Source organism: Novosphingobium sp. (assembly GCA_031366845.1). Classification (GTDB taxonomy): domain Bacteria; phylum Pseudomonadota; class Alphaproteobacteria; order Sphingomonadales; family Sphingomonadaceae; genus Novosphingobium. The sequence goes on from JANLOZ010000139.1 coordinate 581, forward strand.
GCGGCCATCGGTAGGGCGGCGGCTCGGCTGGACATAGGCGGCTTTCCACGGCTCAGGCCCAAGCGCGCGCAGCGTGGTCGCCGGGTGGAAGGTGCCCGCGCCCATCCGCATGTCATAGGGCTGAAGGATCAGGCAGCCTTGCGCGCTCCAGAAAGAATGGAGGCGCAGGATCATGTCCTGAAAGGAAAGCGGTTGGTCAGCAGCCATTGTGTCCGCGCCTTTGGCCGATGGTGGACAGATAATCAACTGTGCGGCGGCTGGTCGTTACACAAGCGCAGCAGCGAAAATTTCGCCAATGGACGTAGTGCCAAAGGAAGGTTAGTCAGCACTCATGTTCAAGCTCTTATCAAAATTCGCCGTGTTTGCTGCCGCCAGCTTATGGCTCTGCGCGCCTGCGCAGGCAGATTGGATCACCAAGACAGCCAAGCCAGCGAAGGTTGTAACGCCCAAGTCCGAAAAGCCTGCTGCGCCCAAATTGCCGCCAATGCGGATGGCGAAACCGGCGCTATGGATGATTTCTGACCCTGATACGACGATCTATCTGTTCGGCACGATCCATGTGCTGCCCGACCGGATCGACTGGTATCGCGGCAAAATTGAATCGGCAATGCGCGAATCGGATTCGCTAATGACGGAGATTCCTGGCGATGATCCGGCGCTGGTTCAGGCAGTCGTGGTTCGCACGGCGATGCTGCCAAAAGGCCAGACGCTCCACCAGTTGCTCCCGCCTGAAGATGTCACGCTGCTCGATTCGATCCTGCAGCAATATCAGATTCCCGCAGCGGCGATCGATCCCTATGAGCCATGGTTCGCAGCGATAGTCCTCGCCGATTACCCGCTGATGCGCGAGAATTTCAAGGCGGAGAACGGGGTGGAAGCGCAGCTTGGCGTTAAATCCAAGTCGCTTTCGCAGGTGCATGAAGGGCTGGAAACCATCGAGTTCCAGCTGGGGATTTTTGACCGGTTGCCACGCAAGACCCAGCTCAAATATCTGCACGAAGTGATGGTGGGCGTTCCGACGATCCGCAAGGAACTGCTCAAGCTTGTCGATTTCTGGGCAAAAGGTAACGTTGACGATCTCGCCAAGCTGGTCAATCAGGATGAGCAAATCCCCGAAATGGCGCAGGCGCTGATCTATAGCCGTAACCAGTCATGGGCTGAATGGATCAGGCGGCGGCTGGCGAAACCGGGCAAGGTGTTCATTGCCGTGGGTGCGGGACATTTGGCGGGCACCGGGTCGGTGCAGGCCTATCTGGGCAAGATGAAGATCTACGCCACGCGCGTTCAGTAGGCCCTGGCGAATGAAGAGGGCTTTCGAAGCGCTTTTCGGGGCAGCGCTGCTTGGCATTTGCCTCAGCCTTGCCGGCTGTGCAAAGCCCGAACCCGCGCATCCGGCGATGTGGGAAGTTACCGGGCCGCACGGCGAGCAGGGCTGGCTGTTCGGCACGATCCATGCGCTGGCGCATGAGGCCGATTGGCGTTCCCCGGCGGTCAGCCGCGCACTGGATTCGGCAGACGTCCTGGTGCTTGAGATCGCCGCGATTGATGACGATGCGGCGATGCGCAAGGTTTTTGACGGGCTTTCGCACAGTCCCGGCCTGCCACCGCTGGCCGCGCGGGTTGATCCGAAGTTGCGTCCTGCGTTCGATAAACTGATGCGCGACAACCGCGTTGACCCCGCCCAGTTTGCCAACGTTGAAACATGGGCGGCGGCGCTGATACTCGCAGGCCTGAGCCAGAAGGAGGCCGATCCCGGCCACGGGATTGACCGCGCGATTGCCGAAGCCAAGCCCAATCTGCCGCGCCGGGAACTCGAGGGCACATTCAACCAGCTTGCCATTTTTGATCACATGGCTGAAGCCGACCAGCGCGAAATGCTCAACGCCGTGTTCCGCGATGATGCGGGCGAGGCCGATATGGCCCATCTCGCTGATGCCTGGCGCAAGGGTAATCTTGATCTGATCGCCCGCGAAACCCGCACCGGGATGATGGCCGATCCGGAAATCCGCAAGGCGCTGTTTACGGATCGCAATGCGGCCTGGGATGCCAAGATCGAGGCGATGCTGCGTGAAAGGCACAAGCCATTCGTTGCGGTGGGTGCCGCGCATCTGGCTGGACCCGATGCCCTGCCCGCGATCCTCACCGCGCATGGTTGGAAGGTCACGCGGGTTCAGTAACCTTGCATTTCCTCCTCGCAGCCGCTAACGGCCCGCGCTTCGCATATATGGTCATCCCTGGAGGCGTATGTGCGAAATGTGATCAAACCGAATTCGAAAGGCTAGAATTATGAGCGATACGCTTACTCTGCCGGCCGAGACGCGCGAACGGGCTGGCAAGGGAGCCTCCCGTGCACTGCGTCGTGAAGGCCGCGTCCCCGCCGTTGTTTATGGTGGTAATGAAGATCCGCTGTCGATCCACGTCGAAGAAAAGGAACTGCGCCGCCAGCTTGGCACCGGCCACTTCCTCAATTCGATTGTCGAGATCGATCTTGGCGGCAAGAAGATGCGCACGCTCCCCAAGGACGTCGCCTTTCACCCCGTTTCCGAACGTCCGCTGCACGCAGATTTCCTGCGCGTTTCAAAGGACCACAAAGTCCATGTCAACGTACCCGTGGTGTTCACCAACGAACTCGCCTCGCCGGGCCTCAAGCGCGGCGGCGTGCTCAATATCGTACGCCATGATCTCGATCTGATCTGCGATCCCGAGCGTATCCCTGAAGAAGTGCAGATTGACGTTACCGGCCTTGAAATCGGTGCATCAATCCACATCAGCCACGTCAATCTGCCCGAAGGTTCAACCTCGGGCATCACCGATCGTGACTTCACAATCGCCACTATCGTTGCACCTTCGGGCCTGCGCAGCGAAGCAGGCGATAACGCCAAGACTGAAGCCGAGGCTTCGTAATATTGCGTCGTCCCCGCGAAAGCGGGGACCGCTGGCCCTCAGGCGCAAGGTCGCGTAGTTGCGGCCAGCGGTCCCCGGTAGAGCCGGGGACGACGGAGTATTCACATGCAACTCTGGGTCGGCCTAGGAAATCCCGGACCGCAATATGCCATGCACCGGCACAACGTCGGATTCATGGTTGCGGATACGCTGGCGGACATGTGGTCGTTCGGGCCGGTGCAGAAGAAATTCTCGGGCTGGTTGCAGGAGGGCCGCATCGGGACCGAAAAGGTGCTGCTGCTCAAGCCCGCGACTTTCATGAATGAGAGCGGCCGCGCGGTGGGTGAGGCCTTGCGGTTCCATAAGCTTGAAACCGATGCCCTCACCGTGTTCCATGACGAGCTCGATCTTGCGCCGTTCAAGGTCAAGGTAAAGCAAGGCGGCGGCACGGCGGGGCATAACGGCCTGCGCTCGATAGATCAGCACTGCGGGCCCGATTTCCGCCGCGTGCGCCTTGGCATTGGCCATCCGGGGCACAAGGACCGCGTGCTCGGCTATGTGCTCGGCAACTATGCCAAGGCAGAGATGGATGATCTCGCAGGCCTGCTAGGCTCAGTCTCGGCCGAAGCGGAATGGCTGGCAAAACGCGACGATGCCCGGTTCATGAATGAAGTAGCACTACGCTTGCAAGATGAATGAATCTGGCGCAGCAAGGGACTGGGGTTGGGCAAATGGAGAATACCATGAAGCCCTTGTTACCTGCGGTGCTGATCGTTTTTTCATTATTCGCCGTGCTGACAACAACATCGGCCTGCAACAAAGCCCCTGCCGACAGCACCGCCCAGACCAGCAAGCCGCCAGAACCCATCGTTGTCACCAGCACGCCTGCAGTTCGCCCGGAAGGCGACCGCAAGCTCATCCTTGCCGCTGCTGAACAGTTTGAGAACCTGACCGAAGCGGCGTTCAATGGCGCGCAGGCTACTGCTGCCGCACTGGCGCTGGCGCACCGCGAATCCAAGATTGCCAAATCCGTGCTTGATCCCAATGAGGCTGCCACCTTGAATGAGAAACTGGCAAAGCTTGATGCGGCGGCAAAGTCTGGCATGGCTGCCGATACTGCGCTGGCTTCGATAGAGGCTTACCGCACGATGATTACGGCATCGAACGGCGAAGGCCATATTCCGATGCAGGTTGGCATGCTGGACTATGCCGGGTTCCGTTATTGGGCAAACGCCAAGGCAACGCCGCCGCGCTGGGACGAAATGGCCGCCGCGCGGTTTTTTACTGAAGGTCAATTCGCTCTGATTTCGCCGCGCATCCATGACGCCGAAATGATCAAGAAATTCAACGCCGCGCTCGATGCGATGGACAAGGCTATTATCGCCAAGGACAGTCATGCCGCTGTTATTGCCGCGACGACCGAGATGGATCTGGTTGATGAGCTCGAAAAGCTGTTTGCCTGATTCGCTGCGCCCGACATTCACCGATACGACGACCGCTAGACAATTCCGGCATTTCTGGCAAATTGCTACCCGATCACATGGGGGTAAGCAGAATGAGAATACTTAGAGTTTTCGCATCGCTTTCGCTTGCAGGTCTTTTGTCATGGGCCCCAGCGAACGGCCAAAGTCGGGGTGGTAGCACAGATTCTGCACCGCCTGCACGTCCGGCCCCTGCCGCGCCGCGAAGCCCTACTGTTGATCTTAAGGCTCCCCCAATGGAAGCATTTGCAGGTAACGATGCGTATCTTGCGACCAAAGCATTGGAACCGGAAAGTATGGCGAAATGCAATGGTCGAGATGGTACTGCACGTAACAACTGCTTAAGTCCGGGATTAAACGTCGGCGATTTCGACAACAACTTTGAATTCAACCAATCTGGAACAGTTCGCATTTCCTATTCCTATTCCGGGTGCTTGCCGAACAAGCGGGGATGCAAAGCGCTAAAAATATCTGCGATGTACGACTCATTTCTGGCTCAGCAAAACGGCGAGCCGTATGGTGGGCCACTATCGATCAAAGGATGGAACGCAAAGAAACGCACGTGTCTGGCCGAGACCACTATTGGCAACGCGTCGCTTTTTACAACGTTACCTCTCACCAGCGCCACCACCCTCGCGGCCCTGAAAGCTGCGCGAGCACGTCTCGTCGCCTGCAAGGATCAATTTGAAGTTTATCTCAAATCGTCATCCTAGCGCAGTTTCGAGCTAACAAGGGTAGCTGCAACCGCTGTCGTTGAACTTTGCGTCGCCACTTGCCCAGCGGGTGTTCCATTTCACCCTCGTTTGGTATCACCCCGGCATTTCCCAAAGCTCAATCGGGTTGCCATCCAGATCGTGGATCCGTGCAAACTTCCCGGTTTCGGGGCTGTCCCACTCGGCGCGGGTTTCCACGGCGATGCCCGATTTTCGAAGCTTTCCGAGCAGTTCATCAAGCTCGCTCACCCGGAAGTTGAGCATAGACTGGCGGTCAGCCGGGAAGTAATCGGTGTCCGCCTTGAAGGGGGCGAATACGGTGGGGCCCCCTGCCGCCATCCATGACCATTTATCCGGCGCGGGTTCAGCGGTCCCGCTGCACCCGCCGCCGACATTCAGATGTTCGCGGTACCAGGCGCTCGCCGCATCGGGATCGGGTGAACGGAAGAAGAAGCCGCCGAAACCTAAAACCCCCAT
>JANLOZ010000152.1:0-8067 GCA_031366845.1 Novosphingobium sp.
CAAGAACACGCAGATCCCATCGGATCGCGCCAGCATTGGCAGTTTTCTTGAGGTTTACGAGCGAACGCAAGATCACCTCAAGCAGCTGATCACCGCAGGTAGTGCGACCAAATATGGCGCGATGTATGCAAGCTTCATGAACGAGGGCCGCGTCGAGGCGGTGGGGCTCAAGCCGCTGATGGCCGACGTTTCGGCGATGCGCGCGATCACATCCAGGCGTGATTTCACCCGCTTCATGGGCACGACAAACGGCAAGTTCGGCATTGCCCCGTTCACCTGGGACGTCGAGCCAGACACGCTCGATCCGACAATGAATGTGCTGTGGCTCTATCAGGGCGGCATCGGCATGCCCGAGCGCGACTATTACATGAAGCCCGGTTTCGCCAAGCAGCGCGCCGCCTATCGCGCCTATATGCAGCGCACACTTGCCATGTTGGGCGAAAAGAACGCAGCCGCGCGCGCAGGTTCGGTGATTGCGTTTGAAACCGCGATTGCCAGGAACAGCTGGGCCGCCGCCGATCGCCGCGATATCGACAAGGTCAACAATCCGATGTCGAGCGATGAACTGGCCGCCTATGCTCCGGGGCTTGATTGGGCGGCGATGTGGCAGGGCGCCGGGGTGCCCGCACAAAAGCGCATGCTGGTTTCTGAAAAGAGCGCGGTGCGCGATATTGCCGCGATCTATGGCCGCACGCCGCTCTCCACGCTGAAGGCCTGGGAGGCATTTCACATGGCCGATCAGGCGAGCCCGTGGATGAACAAGGCGATGGTTTCCAGCCGCTTTGCCTATCGCAAGACCATCACCGGAGTGGCGACGATCCTGCCACGCTGGAAGCGCGGGGTGGCGATGGTCGATAGCGACCTCGGCGAACTGCTGGGGCAGGACTATATCAAGGCCTATTTCCCCCCCACCGCCAAGGCCAAGATGGAAAGCCTGGTTACCAACCTCAAGCTTGCCATGGCTGACCGGATCAGGGTCAACAGCTGGATGGGCGAGGCCACCAAGGCGGCTGCGCTGGTCAAGCTCTCGCGCATGGACGTAATGGTCGGCTATCCGGTAAAGTTCCGCGATTATTCGCCGCTCAGCATCACGCCGGGCGATCTTTACGGCAACGTCCAGCGCGCCTCGGCCTTCAACACGGCTGACAACATGGATCAACTGGGCAAGCCGGTTGACCGCGCCAAGTGGGCGATGAACCCGCAAACGATCAACGCCTATAACGGTGGCACCGAAAACAAGATCGTGTTCCCCGCGGGTATCCTGCAGGCCCCGTTCTTTGATGCAAGCGCTGATGATGCGGTCAACTATGGCGCCATCGGCGCGGTGATCGGCCACGAAATCAGCCACGGCTTTGACGATCAGGGCCGCAAGATCGACGAGACCGGCAAGGTGCGCGACTGGTGGACCAAGGAAGATGGCACGCGGTTTGACAAGGAAGCCAAAGTGTTCGGCGCGCAATATGCAAAGTTCGAGGTTGCCCCTGGCATGTTCGTCAACCCCGGCCTGACCATGGGCGAAAACATCGCCGATTTCGCCGGAATTCAGGTCGCGCTCGATGCCTATCACAAGGCGCTTGGCGGCCAGCCTGCGCCGGTGATCAACGGGCTGACCGGCGATCAGCGCTTCTTCCTCGCCTTCGCCCAGGCCTGGCGGTCAAAGGACCGTGAGGATGCCATGCGCAGCCAGGTGACCACCGACCCGCACAGCCCGGCCCGCTTCCGCGTGCTCGGGCCATTGCCCAATGTCGAAGCGTGGTATCAGGCGTTTGGCGTAAAGCCGGGCGACACGATGTATATTGCGCCACAGCAGCGCGCGACGATCTGGTAATCAGGCCGCCCTGTCTGCCGGGGCCCGGGTAATCGCCATGCGTTCTCGCCACGGTCTATGCCGGGCCTCAGCCTCGCCCTGCACTTCGACCGCGAGGCTGACGTGGGCGAAGGCCAGAAGCAGGTTCATCAGCCGCTGCTCGCCTTCATCCAGCGAGCGCAGCGGTTTGGCATCGAGCCTGGCGATCGCGGCGGAGCCAAGCGGGCTCATCGCGGCATAGAACGCCGCCCGCGCCTCGGCACTGCTGCGCCCGCGTAGGGCGGCGCGCTCAGCGGCGGTATTCAGCGCCCATTCGGCAACAAAAGGGTCAAGCGCGGCGAAGGCTGAAGGCAAAAGCGGCATTATTGTCGGGCTCCTAGAGCATTTTGCGTTTAATCTAACAGTCTGCTGAAAAAGGTTTTTGGGGGGTAGCCTTGCACAACATTGATTCAAGATATCTAGAATGCGCGCACTTTCAATTCAATCCAATGCGCGTTTTGATTCGAATGTTGCTCAACCCTGCTCCCTCTCGGAGTTTTTCAGCAGACTGCTAAACCACCTCGTCATCCCGGCGCAGGCCGGGACCCAGCCCTGCACACAAGCGACGTCGCTTTGCGACGGCACTATTTTCTGTGCTGGGTTCCGGCCTTCGCCGGAATGACGATTCAGGACTAACGCACATCGATCTAGCGGAATCTCAAACCCATTTACGGCAAAATTACAACAAAGCTGTAGCACAACAAAGCCGGCACCAGGATCAATTCTGCATCCCGTCCTTGGCCAGCTGCCGCCGCATTTCGAGCATGAAGCGGGCATTGATCGCCGCCTTGTCGCTGCCGGGCGCAATGCTGTTATGGAACACGCGCGGGCCGATGATCATGCCTGCGAGCATCATCACCGCATAGACTTCCGCATCGAAATTGCCATCAGGATTGCTCAGCGCAAGGCTGCGCTGCAGGCCGGCGACGAATTCATCCCAGCGCGAATAGCGATCACGGATATCGCCCGGCGCAATGAAATCATCAATCCACAGCGTCATCAGCTGCGGATTATCCATCACGAAATTGACGATGTGCGCCATCCGCTCACCCTGCGGCGCGTCGGTCTCCATCCCCCTGGCCAGCTGCTGGTTCGACCAGTCTTTCACCGCACGGACCATCGAATCGCGATCGGGAAAGTGGTAATAGATCGTTGTGCGATTGAGCCCCGCTTCACGCGCAAGGGCCGAGACCGACAGCGCCTCGATGCCTTTTTCTGACAGCAAACGGACCGCAGTGGCGATCAGCGCCTGGTGCGTCTCTTCAAAGCCGCGGTTGCGCTTGCGGCTGGCGTTCCGCGCTTTTTGCATCACCTCTGCTCACTCCTGCAGCACCCTCGCGCCTGATCCGCTCGCAGAGCCGCCAAACATTTGCCACAGTATTACACAAAAGCGACAGAAATCTAGTTTTTATCAGAGGCTTTCGGGCTCGGCGCTGGTTACGCCCGGCCGCTCGGCACCCATTCCGGAAAAACCAATCGAATAGCCGCCGTCAACCGGCAGGATAACCCCGGTCACGTAAGCCGCCTCGTCGCTCGCCAGATAGAGCGCGGCATTGGCAATATCCATCGCCGAACCCCAGCGCGCCATCGGGATTCCGGCGAGTGTCGGAAAGCCCGGCGGCGGCGTATCATGTTCCTGCGAGGTGGCGACGAGGCCGGTCCACATCGTCCCTGGGGCAATCGCATTCACCCGGATATTGCGGTCCGAATAGTCAAGCGCGGCGATCTTGGTCATCTGGTGCACCCCGGCCTTTGCCGCCGCATAGACCCCGTGGTGCTTCCAGCCGATCACGGCGGAGGCCGATCCGGTGTTGACGATCGAACCACCGCCAGACCCCAGCATCGAGATGATCCCGTATTTCATGCAGAGAAACACCCCGCGAATGTTGACGCCATGGATTCTGTCCCAGTGCTCGGCGGTCTGTTTGTGCAAGGGCGCCATGCCGCCGCCAAACCCGGCGTTGTTGCACAGCACGTCGATCCGTCCGAAGTGACTTTCGGCGGTCTTGATCAACGCCTTGACCTGCTCCTCATCGGCGACGTCGCATGCGGCCGCAATCGCCCCGCCACCGATATCGGCGGCAACCGCATCCTGCTTGCCGCTGATGTCCGCGAGTACCAGCTTCGCGCCCTCAGCGCTAAAGCGGTGCGCCATCGCCTTGCCCATGCCCGAACCCGCGCCGGTGATTACCGCGACCTTGCCTTCAAGCCTGCCTGCCATTGCTCTGTTCCCCATCAAGCCGTCGTATCAATCGTCGGCCGCACGCATATTTCCGCGATGTTCACATGGCGCGGCATGGCGAGCATGAACACCAGCGTGTCAGCAATCTCGCTCGGCTCGACCACACCGTCCTTGGCGACATGCGCCTGAATTGCCGCGCGCCAGTTTGGATCGCTGATTGAATCGCCCACTTCGGTGCGGGTCGCGCCGGGCATCAGGATCGACACGCGAATGTTGCGACTGCCGAGTTCCTGCCGCAGCGCATCGGTCATCGCGTTGACCGCGTGCTTGGAGGCGGAATAGGCATTGGTCATCGGCCCGCCCTTGCGCCCGGCGAGCGAGGAAATGGTGATCATATCCCCCACACCTTGCGCGATCATATGCGGAATCGCCGCGCGGCAGGTGTAAACCGTGCCCATCAGATTGATGTCCATCACCTTGCGATAAATGTCGAGGTCCGCCCCCTCGATCCCGCCCGATTCCATGATCCCGGCGGAATTGATCAGGATATCGATCCGGCCAAGCTGGGCCACGGTCTCATCGACCGCGCGAACCGCGTCGGCCTCAACCGCCATGTCACCGGCAATCGCCAGTGCCGTGCCGCCCGCCGCCGCTATCCGGGCAACCAGTCCGGCAAGCCTCTCAGCGCGGCGTGCGGATACGGCAACTCTGGCCCCCGCCGCCGCCAGCGCCAGCGCCGCCGCCTCACCAATCCCCGAACTCGCACCGGTGACCAGCGCGACTTTTCCTGCAAGCGACTGCACCATCTCAGCTAACCACCCGTCCGCCGTTCACGCCAATCGTCTGGCCATTCACATAGCCGCTCTCGTCCATGCACAGCCAGGCGCAGGCATTGGCGATGTCATTCGGCTCACCCATGCGGCGCACCGGGATGGTCTGGATCAGGACTTCCGAAGGGATCTGGAATTTCTCGCGGCTGGCCTCGGACATGATCGTGCCCATCACCGAACCGGGCGGGATATTGTTCACCGTTATGCCCAGCGGCCCCAGCTCCTGCGCCATCGACCGCGTCATCGAAACAATCGCGCCTTTCGATCCCGAATAGGTCGCCATATTGATCGCGCCGGTTTGCGCCGAGCTCGACGAGATCATCACGATCCGCCCCCAGCCGCGCTTTTTCATGTCGCCCATCACTTCCTGCGTGACGATGATCTGGCCGAGCACGTTGATCTTGTAGACCACTTCCCAGCGCTCTTCGGTGATCTCGGCGAAGGGGACAAAATCGGTAACCCCGGCGTTGTTCACCACAATCGAAATCGGCCCGAACCTGTCGCGCAGCTTTGCCACCGCCGCCTGAACCAGCGCGCGGGTGCTGATATACGCCCCCAGCGCAATCGCCTCGCCGCCAGCCGCCTCGATGGCAGCAACCGTTTCAGCGCAAAGCTCTTCGGTAAGATCGAGCACGCCAATAGCGATGCCATCGCGCGCCAGACGCTTTGAACAGGCCGCGCCGATGCCAGCCTGCGCGCCCGTTACCAGTGCTACCTTGTTTGCCATGCCACTAACTCCTCAAAATCAATCCGGCCAAAATGCCCGTCGATCTGGGCGAACATCGCCACAACTTCAGCGCGCGCTGCCCTCGTTGGCGGCGATGACTAAACACCTGTTCAGCACAGCGCAACCGCCGCAGCGATTGTGTCGGGGTTCTGGGAGCGCCCGATCGCCCATCGCGGGCCAGCGCGGTGCGGACGATCCGTTGACAGACGTCGCCGCGTTGGTCCAGCCCGTGGCAAACGGGCGCTCAGTGTTGCAGGCCGGGCCGAAGGCGAGGCAACGGGATGGTTATTGGTATTGTGTCCCCGGGATTTGTGCCGGAATTTCTCTCATTGTGTCCCCGGAATTTCTCTCATAGCATGGCGCTGCCTCTCCATCCGGGCTTCGCCTTGGGGAGAGAGGCTCCGAGTTTGCGGAGGAAAGTCAGGGAAGCAATATGAACTTTTCATCGTTCCGGCGCGCGTCCGCCGCTTTTGCCTTGCTTGTCCTGGCAAGCCTGTTCGGCCCCGAACTGGCTGTTGCGCAGGCTTACCAGCCCGGCCAGCAGGTCGAATACAAGGCGCAGAATTGGCCTGAGAAATGGGAAATCGGTGTCTTCGTCAGGGACCTGCCGGGCGGTACCCAGATGGTGATCCGCGAGAAGCCGACGCAGTTCTTTCCCGAAGGCTTCGAGCGCGCCTATGCGCTTGCCGAAGTGCGCGAAGCGCCGCCGCCTGAACTCGCACAGGCACAGGCACAGGCACAGGCACAGGCACCGGCCCCGCGACCTGCTCCCAAAGCTGTGTCAGCCCCAGCAGGCGGCGCGAGGCTGGCGCCCCAGCCCCCCCGCCCCGCTGCCGGTGGTGGCGGTGGTGCTGGTGTCGGTGCGGGAGTCGGTCTGATGAGCCAGCAGGACGTGCTCGGCTTCCTGAAACAGCGCCTCGGCGACGGCGACCCGTTCATGAACCCCAAACGCGAAGCCGTGCTCCAGTCGCTGCGCGAGGAAGTGATGCGTCGCGGGGTCGATTTCCATAGTCACGCGATCGGGGATTTTGCCAACCAGATCGGCAGATACGGCGCGCTCAGCAACGTGACCTATGCGCTGTCCAGCAATTTCGGGCCGCCTGCGGTGCAGAACGAATTGATGGGCACCTGGCGGCTGATGAAGGTTGGCGCAACCACTTCGGTCACTCGCGGCGGCAACCTTTACCAGCGCCAGGAATACGCTGGCCTCGCCGGATCGCTCACTCTCAACGCCGGCGGCACCTACCAATGGCATTCGCCGTCGGGCTTGCTGCGAGGCAACTGGCGTCCGGCGACGGCCGAGGAAATGGCCAAGTCCGACAAGGGCGGGGACGGCGTGGTGCTGCTCAGCGCCAAGAGCGGCGCCGACTGGCTGGTCCACAAACGCACCGAAGAAGGCCCCGAAGGCACCGGCATCATGATCCGCGACCTGGCCACCCGCAATCTGCGGGAGCGCGGAACGCGGTAATCGCGGGAATTATGGATTATGGTGGGTGGATTATGGTGGGTGGATTATGGTGATGGTGCACCTTGATTACATCACGGTGGCATCACGGGCATCACGGTGGCACGGCGGTGTCAACCTGAAGCGCAACACTGCTGAGCAGTGGGGAGTCAATTAAGTGCACTCAATTAAGTGCACTGTCAACGTAATGCGTAATGAATTAAGTGTACTGTCACCGTAATGGTAATGTATTTAGGTGCTGGAGAGTGTTGATAGGATGATTTCCGCTAATAGGGTTGAGAGAAAATAAAATGTTTTTTCTGTATTTATATGGATGTTTACATAGCGTTTTTGAATTTACATATATTCCTTGGTTCAAATATGATAGTAAAACATATAGCAATACACGTAACCTTTCTTCATCTTTGTTCGTATCATTTAGTTTTATATTATATATAATACTTAATGTAGATTTTGGGTATTTCATAATACTTGATAGATTTTATAAAGGATCAAGTGAATTATTATCTTGCATATTATATGTAATTCTATTTTTAGTCGATTATTTACTATTCTATGCTTATAATTTGAAAGATAAATTTATCACTAGATTTAAAAAATTGGATCAAAATAGCAAGATATTTTTCTACGTTATATCTATTGGTGCAATTATATTTCCTTTTTTTCAAATTAGTAGACTGCCTGAATGGATGCAATAGCCTCCATTTGAATTAGAGTATGGCGGTGTCAACCTGAAGCGCAACACTGCTGAGCAGTAGTCTGCGCCTCTGCGACGAGTCTGTCAAAGACCTCATTGGGCGTTTCAAAGTCGAGCACTTTTCGTGGTCTGTTGTTCAGGCGTTCGGCGATCTCGTTGAGATCGTCCTGGGGTTGGGCTTACGGTGATGTTGTGGACGGCGCTCTGTTGAGGGTTTGATTCGGGGATGCCCGATCCTGCACGGTGTGATTGTCGAAGATCCACCACAGGAGCACCATCCACATGAGCAAGCTATCAAGCGATATGTCGTCTGTCACCAC
>JANLOZ010000156.1:0-20211 GCA_031366845.1 Novosphingobium sp.
CGGGCCGGACAGGCGCTGGAGAACCATCTGGAGGCCCTCTTTACAGCCAACAGTATCAGGTATGCTCGTGGCGCGGAGACTGAAAACAGAAACAAGCCTGACTTCCTGTTCCCCGGCCAGTCCGAGTATCGCGATCTGTCGTTCGATCCCGCACGACTTACAATGCTAGGTGCCAAATCCACGCTGAAAGATCGTTGGCGACAAGTGTTATCGGAAGCAGTCCGTATCCCGCAAAAGCACCTGCTGACCCTCGCTCCGGGTATTTCCGAGAACCAGACCGACGAGATGCGAGCGAAGCACCTGCAACTCGTTATTCCGTGCCGACTTCACACAACCTACAAACCGTCGCAACAGGCTTGGTTGATGGACGTTGCGGATTTTGTTGCGGTCGTTGCTAGGCGGCAAGGCTAGTCGCGGTCGCGACCAATCATCGCTGTGCAACGCGGTGCATTTTTGGCCGCCTCGGGTTTTACGGCACTCTTGCAACCCATTGATACTACAAGAGTGTATTTTGGTCTGTTTTACAGGAAGAATGGCGGAAAACAGCCAAACAACACAGCTTGGAAGGCTAGTGCATTACCACTATGCTATACCCGCTCACCAGGATGTGGCTATTCTGACGTAAATGTTTGATTTCACGTCGTTGTTTAGCCAAAAAGATCTCCACAGCATATCGCCGTAACAGGCGCTCTTCGAGTAACCGGTGGGATACTGAGGGGACAAGTAAGGGCGCATCTAGAATAATACCACCCACTGTCAAGGAGCTAGAAAACACATGGCCACACTTCCGCTGATTGCGGCGACAGTCGCCTCATTTTCGCTGGAGTGCGGCCAAGACGAAAATTCCGCGCAAGGTGTCAAACTGTTTATTTCCACCATCGCCCGGCGCTTGTGTCAGCCGCCACAGCAGCATAGGGTTCGCACATGTTGGACACTGGTGAAGCGTCACAATCACGTTTCTTCGCGCATGCCGTGATCGAGAACTTCCTAGACGCCGCCTTGGTTCAGCGTCTGCTTGACTATGTCGAGCTCAGTCAGGGCCGGTTTACACCCACGACCGTGCGCCAATCAGAGGGAACGCGTATCGATCCCGCCTCGCGGATCTCGCTGGGTCTGGACGATGTGGGCCCCTGCGCGGAACCACTGAAGCGCCAGCTGCACGCCGCCGAGCCCATGTTGCGCGCCAAAATCGGGATGGGTGCCTACGACTTCCAGGACATCGAACTGCAAATTGCGGCGCATAATGATGGTGGCTTCTTCTGCCGTCACAGCGACACTTACAAAGGCTGGGGCATCGACCGGGTGATCAGCGGCGTCTTTTACTTTCACCGTCATCCCTGCGCTTTCAGCGGCGGGAAGCTCAGGCTCTATCCGCTCACCGGCGCGGGGCATATCGATATCGCGCCCAGTCACAACAGCCTGGTGGTGTTTCCGTCCTTTGTGCAGCACGAAGTGTTACCGGTCGCTTGCCCTTCACGCGACTTCATGGATGCGCGCTTTACCGTCAATTGCTGGTTCCGCAAGGCGCCCAAAATTGCGAACTGACGAATGTGCCAAAGCGCTGGCTACGGTGCGCAAACCCCCGCGCCGTTGCAGTTGACTGTACTGGAGCACGAAGTTTGTGCAAGGCAACCGCCAGGCGACGAACATCCGCAGCTCGCCGCCTGAGCCGGTGTCGGCACCGAGATCATGGCCACTATGGGCACCATTATCGCGCCTTTGCCCAGCGCTTTGACCAGGTCACGGCGGCTTGGGTACGCCGGTGCAACCACCCGCTCGTGAAGCAGGTCGCTGCGCGACAGCATGTCGAGCGCGCGCCAAACCGAAGATTCGGGAACATGGTCGTCAGGCATCTGGTCTTGCAGCTTCGCGCCAAGCCCAGCCACGCTGCTGGTGCCGTCACAAGCGCGCCAGACGGCAGCGGCAAACGGATTTAGCGTGATAGCTTCGTCTTTGTTCAGATCATAGACCAGCACTTCGCTGTCCATGTCACGCACCACCAATTCATCGGCACGCGCACGTGGTTTAATCTGTGATTCCATGACAAAAACCCCCATTAATCAGCAAAGGTGAAGCAAAGGCGTCTGAAAGGCAAGCGTTAGCTGGAAAACAAGGCATTGAACTCTGCGGCAATCTGCATCACGCATTTCTGATGCCGCCCGCCCCTAGCACGCTCCCTGATCTTGCGCGTTCGCGCTGGGTCGGTGACGTCGTCTTTGGCGGCTATGGCGCGCGCATCGGTGTGCGCTTTACCGATCGCGTTCTGGGCGCGCAGCTTGCGTTGCGCCCCTCTCCGGGCGTGCGCTCGGCGGCACCGGGCAAGGCGGACCGCTTGCTTTCAGTGTTTCGCAGTAATGGCCGCTATTGGATATATGCCGATGATGAAATGAAGTGCCAGCCGGTTCTTCGTGCGGACCTGCTGGATGCTTTCGACACCCATCTGCGTGCCGCCTTCGCCGAATTCTCGCGCAAGAAGCTTTTCGTCCATGCTGGTGTGGTGGGCTGGAAGGGCAAGGCGATCATCTTTCCGGGCAAGTCGCAGGCTGGAAAGACCACGCTTATTGCCGAACTGGTGAAAGCCGGTGCCACCTATTTCTCCGACGAATATGCCGTGCTCGATGCCAAGGGCGAGGTGCATCCCTTCGCCAAGCCGCTTTCGCTCCGCGACTCGCGCACATCGCGCCAGCGTGAAACGCCGGTGGAAACGCTGGGCGGTGTCGCGGCCTGCAAGCCATTGCCGGTAGGATTGGTGGTCATGACCCGGTACCGCAAAGGCGCGCGCTGGAATCCCTGGACCCTGCCGCCGGCGGAGGGCGCGTTGGAGATCATGGCCCACACTATCGCCGCCCGGCGCTGGCCCGCGCTGGCCATCGCGGTGATCGGTGCCGTTGCCGACAGGGCACCTGTTATCCGATCTCACCGCGGCGACGCGCGCAAGCTGGTGGACAAGATCCTGGCGGGTCTGGAAGATACCGCGAGCCATGGGTGATGCGGGCCCGTCCAATGCCAGCCTGGTCGGGCGCATCCTGTCTGGCGCGTGGCGCGCTTCGCCGCCACCTTGCGACCTGACGCCAGCGGAGATCAACCTTGTCACGCCGCTGCTCAACTCTTCGGGTGGCACGGGGCTGGGATGGTGGCGTGTGAAAGATACGCCGCTTGCGCCCCATGCCGAAACGCTGCGCGGATCGGCGCAACTGCTGGCGCTGGACGAAATTGCAAAACAGGAGGCGCTGTCGGAACTCTGCGCCTTGCTGAACGGCATCGGCGTCACGCCGCTGCTGTTCAAGGGCTGGGCAGCGGCACGCAGCTATCCACACGGCTGGATGCGGCCCTATGGCGATTTCGACCTGCTGGTGCGAGACGCCGACTTCGCAAAGACACATGAAGCGCTGGCTGCGGTAGCCACAAGGTTTCACGGCAACGATTTTGCCTTGCCGTTCGGACCGCGCGGCCACTGCAGCGTCGACCTGCATGACCGGCTCAACGCATTTTATGCCGCCGATGTCGGCACACTGTTCGCCCGCGCTCATTCCGTGGCCATGCCGGGCGGCCACCTGCTGGTGCCGTCGCCCGAGGATCACCTGCGATTGTGTGCCATTCATATGTTCCGCCATGGTGGATGGCGGCCACTATGGCTTTGCGATATCGCGGCCATGAGTGAGGCGGCAGACGCGGATTTCGACTGGACTATCTGTCTGGGCGATAGGTCGGCAACCGCCGCCTGGACCGCTGCCGCAGTGATGCTGGCGCACCGACTGCTGGGCGCGTGTATCGAGCACCTGCCACTGCGGGTGCGCAATCAATCTGTGCCTGAATGGCTGGAAGCCGCGGTACTACGACACTGGAACAACCCGCGTGCTGAGATCGTCCTACCGCCTGGCTCGGGTCGCTTTGGCCATCCCATCGCAAGCCTGCGGCGGCACTGGCCTCATCCCATCACGGCAACGATATGGAGTGGCGGTGCGCCCGTGTCTGGCCCGCGTCTCCACTGGCAGATTGTGCGCCTCGTCATGTCTATCGGCAAAGGCTTGAGTCTGCGGTTCAAGCGGTCTTGATGTCGCTTTGCATCGCACCGGCCGCAGTCCGCTTGACCAGCGCACGAATAGCGGCAGCGCCCTGCGCGGCCTGGCTGCCGATCTGGCCGTCGGGGGTTACCAAAACGGCGCAGGGCGTTCCCCAGCAATCATAGGCTTGCGCCACCTCTCCCCTGGCCTGCAGAAGCGCGTGCTGCTCCACCGCCGCCGTGCCATCGCTCACGCGCACAATCTCCAGCAGGCCAGCATGGTTCCTGCGCCAACGGTCAACTTCGTCGGCCATCGCTGCGCAAGGCGGGCAATCCGACTTTGTGAAGAACAGGATCACCGGAAGGCCCGGCGCAAGCAGTTGCTCCAAAGTGATAAAGTCGCCCTGGGTATCGCTCAGGCCGAACGACGGTGCCAGCGAACCTTCTGGCAGGCCTCGACTTTGCCTGGGCAGCGCGTGTGCTGTAGCGCCCATTTCCGGGTCCGACTGCAGCCGGGCTAAGCGGTGCAGGATCGTAAGTTGCATCGCCGCGACCAGTAGCAGAAGCATAAGCGCCACTACCGCGCCCGCGCAGGCCAGTGCGACGAGCGGCGTGACACCGAAGAGGTCATCCAGCCGCCAAGTCGCGGCAGCGCCAGGCCCCGCTGCCACCACCAGCAGCGCCAGCCCTGTCAGCACGCCGTTACGTATCAGGGTCAGTGGGCCGATTGGCGCGGAGTCGATCTGGCCGAAACAGTTGCAATCAGGGTGGCGGCCCTGTGAAAGGTTGAAAAGGATGACGCCGGTAAACAGCGCCAAAAGCACCGACGCCGCCAAAGCGCCGACAAAAGCAGCGGGCGGCGCGACAAGCGCTGCGGCCACCATCAGCTCGACCAGCGGCAAGGCTGCGGCCAATTGGCTCAGGTTGCCGCGACTGACCCCAAACCCCGCCAACATTTCGCGCGTCTTGTCGGTGTCCGACAGCTTGGCCAAGCCCGCAACGGCAAAGACCGGAGCAAGGACAAGGCGGGCCAGTAATGAAGCAATCAACAACGCCATTTCTGATGCCCGCCCCGTTACGAATCCAAATCCTGGATCGCCGAATTGCAGCTATTGGTAGTTTTTCAGACGCGGCAAGGATAGTGCCTAACAACGCCGATGGCGCGCAAAATAGGTACATCGCCCTGATTCACCGAACGGTCGAATTCCATTTTCAGCGCGAGCCTGCCGGGTCACACCGCGCCGCAGGTCTGGTGGTGGGCGCTGACGGGCTCGAACCGCCGACCCTCTCGGTGTAAACGAGATGCTCTACCAACTGAGCTAAGCGCCCTTCCCACCACGCCAATGCGCCGCAGAACGGAGCGGCGCTATTGCCGGGAATTTTGTCCGCGTCAATCAGTGCTTGCAGCGATGGACTTTGCGCGCACAATTGGTGAGACTTGACCTTGCGAATCAAGGATGTGGGAGGCGCGGATGCGTTTGGGTTGGAAGGCCGTTCTGCCGGTCATGCTGCTGGCCTCGATCGCCGCCCACGGCGATTCGCCGCCGCAGGTTACGCTCGCCACCCCTGGAAGCGCAGGATCAGCGGGGGCAAGCGGCGCTATTGAACGGTTTACCCTGCGTTTCTCTGAGGCGATGGTGCCTTTGGGCGATCCGCGCGCGGCGCCGGCGGCGACCAGCGATTGCCCGGTTGCCGCCAATGGTCGCTGGATCGATGAGCAAACCTTCGTGCTCGATTATGACCGCGCGCTGCCCGGCGGCACGACCTGCAAGGTCAGCTTGCGCGATGGGCTTTCCACGCTTTCGGGCGCGCATGTTCAGGGGCAGACCAGTTTCACCATCGATACCGCCGGGCCAACAGTGCGTGCGGTGATGGCACCGGGCGAATTCGGCAGTGAAATCGATGAGGATCAAGTGTTCCTCGTCGCCACTAATACGCCCGCCAATCCGGCCTCGGTTGCGGCGCACGCGGGCTGCGCGGTTGATGGCATTGGCGAGTTGTCAGCGGTTGACGTGCTGCCTGCCGACACCGCTGAAAAGGTTCTGATGGCACTGGGCGAAAGCGATTGGCGGCGCTCCGAATTTCTTTCGCAAGCCGAAATCGGTGACAAACTTCCCGCCGAGGCGAACGCGCGCCACACCGCGCTCGCCAGCGTGACCGCGCTCAAGTGCCGCCGCCCGCTGCCGCCCGAACATGACATGGCGCTGGTCTGGGCCAGGGCGATCGCTGACCGCAACGGCAAGCCTGCGGGCCGCGACCAGCGGTTTGATTTCACCGTGCGCAAGGCTTTTGTCGCCAACTGGGAGTGCAGCCGCACCAATGGCAAAGCTGCCTGCAGCCCGATTACCGCCGCGCATGTCCGCTTTTCCGCGCCGATTGATCGCACTATGGCCGAAGCGGTTCGCCTGAAGCTTGCCGATGGCAGCCTGCGTGCGCCGACTTTTGCCGATAGTGACAAGAACAATGCGCAACTATCCGATCTCAATTTTGCCGGCCCCTTCCCCGCCGCCAGCCAGGGCCAGTTGCTGCTTCCCTCGGGGATCAAGGACCTTTCGGGCAGGCCGCTGTCGAATGCCGAACGATTTCCGCTCGCAGTCCAGTTCGCTGCCGCACCGCCGCTGGTGAAATTCGCCGCGAGCTTTGGCATTATCGAGGCGAGCGAAGGCGCGAGCCTGCCGGTTACCGTGCGCGCCATCGAACCGGCGCTGGCGGGGAAAATCACTTCGATCGCGGGACAATCGAGCCGAATCGCCGATGATGACGCGCAGATCGCCGCCTGGGTGCAGAAGCTGGGTGAGGCTGAGAACAACGACTACGAAGACATCGAACAGCCCGGCGGCAAGACCAGATCGATCAACCACACCGGAGAAAAAGCGCTGCTAACCGCCAAGGGTTCCCCGTTGAAGCTCGACCTGCCGGGCAAGGGCAAGGACTTCGAGGTCGTCGGCATTCCGCTCAGCGGCAAGGGCTTCCACATCGTCGAACTGGCGAGTCCGGCGCTGGGGCGCGCACTGCTCGGGCGCAATGTGCCGCGCTATGTTGCCAGCGGCGCGCTGGTTACCGATATGGCGGTGCATCTCAAATGGGGCCGCGAAAGCTCACTGGTCTGGGTCACTACGCTCGGCACAGCGGCTCCGGTCGGTGGCGCAGCGGTGCGGATATCAGACAGTTGCACCGGGAAGCTGCTCGCCTCGGGCCAGACCAGCGGCAATGGCGTCCTGCAAGTCGGCGCGTTGCTTCCCGCGCCTGATCTCGGCGGCGGCTGCAGTGACGGCCAGAACCACCCTCTGATGGTATCGGCACGCGCCAATGGCGATATGAGCTTCACCCTGTCAAACTGGGACAAGGGCATTTCGCCCTATGACTTTGACCTGTCCTTCGGCGCGGGCGAGGCGCAAGAGCTGATCCACACCGTGTTCGACCGGGCCTTGGTGCGCGTGGGCGAAACCGTGCACTTCAAGAACATCCTGCGCCACCCGGTGGGCAACGGCTTTGATTTTGCCAAAGGCTTCACCGGCAAGCTAATCTTTGCCCATCAGGGTTCGGACACCAAATTCACCCAGGACGTGACGATCGGGGCGGGCGGCAGCAGTTTGGGCGAATGGGCGGTGCCGCAGGGCGCGCCGCTGGGTGACTATTCGCTGCGCTTTGAAGTGGGTGACCGAACCATCTGGTCCGAGCAGCAGTTGCGCGTTGATGAATACAAGTTGCCGACGATGCGCGCGACAATCACCGGACCCGAAAACCCGAATGGCGGCGTAACGCAATCGGGCGCGCTGGTTCAGCCGGGATCGGTGCCGGTTTCGCTGTTCGTCGGCTATCTTTCGGGCGGCGGCGCGGCCAAGCTGGCAGTGACCATGCGCAGCGATTTTTCGGACTGGAGCCCCGAGGTCAAAGGCTGGGACGGCTTCAGCTTTGGCGGCGATCCGGTGATCGAAGGCACCCGCGCGCTGAGCGGAGAGGGCGAGGCGCCGCCACCGCCACTGCCCTATGCCCAGACGCTCCCGGCAACGCTCGGCGCCGATGGCACGGCCAAAACCGATATTGCCATAAGCCAGCCGATTACCCGCCCCACCGCGCTTACCGTCGAGATGGATTACCCTGACGCCAATGGCGAGACGATGACCGCATCGAAAATGCTGATGCTCTACCCCTCGGCGCTGCAGGTGGGCGTTAAGACCGATGGCTGGCTGATGCGCGATGACGATCTGCGGTTGCAGCTCGCGGTGCTCGATCTTGCCGGAAAGCCGATTCCCGGCGCGCCGGTTACGGTGATGATCTATTCGCGCCAGACAATCACCGCGCGGCGGCGGCTGATCGGCGGGTTCTACGCCTATGACAATCAGGAAAAGGTTGAGCGGATTTCGGGTGGCTGTATCGCCCGCAGTGACGCGCTCGGCCGTGCGCGATGCCAGCTTTCGCCGGGCGTTTCAGGCGAGATTACAGTGGTCGCCACCGCCAGGGACGCAGCCGGGCGTGAAAGCCGGGCGGTGAAGACGGTGTGGCTCGCCGGGCAGGACGAATGGTGGTTCGGCGGCGACAATGGCGACCGCATGGACGTCATCGCCGAATCCCCGGATTACAAGGCAGGCGACACCGCGAAGTTCCAGGTGCGGATGCCGTTCCGCGAGGCCACGGCGCTGGTCACGGTTGAGCGCGAAGGTGTGCTTTCAAGCTTTGTCACCCAGCTTTCGGGCAAGGACCCTGAGGTCGAGGTCAAGCTGCCGGGATCCTACGCACCGAATGTCTATGTCTCGGTAATGGCAGTGCGCGGGCGGGTTAACGGGTCGAAACTGTGGCTGTCCGATCTCGCCAGGCGCTGGAACCTGCCGTTCGGGCAGGGCGACGCCGCAAGTCCGACCGCGACGGTCGATCTTGCCAAGCCAAGCTACCGCATCGGCTATGCCAAGGTTAAAGTCGGCTGGGAGGGGCATAAGCTCGATGTTGCGGTCAAGGCCGACCGCGAGAAATACGCCGTGCGCGACAAGGCGCAGGTCTCAGTCACTGTGCGTGATCCCGATGGCAAGCCTGCGCGCAGTGCGGACGTAACATTCGTTGCGGTTGACGAAGCACTGCTGCAATTGATGCCGAACAAAAGCTGGAACTTGCTCGAAGCGATGATGGGCGAACGCGGCCTTGAAGTGGCAACTTCGACCGCGCAAATGCAGGTGGTCGGCAAACGGCACTTCGGCAAAAAGGCGGTGGCAGCGGGCGGCGGTGGCGGTGATGCCTCGGGCGTCAACCGCGAGAACTTCCAGCCGGTGCTGCTGTGGCAAGGCAAGGTCGCGCTTGATGGCAATGGCCAGGGCCATGTTGAAGTGCCACTGTCTGATGCGCTTTCGCGCTTCCGGATGGTGGCGGTGGCGACAAATGGGGCGCAGATGTTCGGCACCGGCGAAACATCGGTTCGCACCGCGCAGGATCTTTCGACATATCCGGGACTCCCGGCATTGGTGCGGACCGGCGATCACTTCGATGCGGTGTTTACCCTGCGTAACGGCAGCGAACACCCGATGACGATTACAGCGCAGGCGAAAGCCGAGGGCCTCTCCGCCAAACTCCCACCGCTAACGATAACGCTCCCCGCGGGTGCTGCGGGCCGGGTGCGCTGGGGGGTTGATGCCCCGGCACTGGCAGGCACGCTCACCTGGACGCTTGAGGTCAAATCGAGCGACGGCAAGGCCAGGGACAAGGTTGCTGCCATCCAGGAAGTCACCCCGGCGGTGCCGGTGGAAGTCTGGGCGGCGAGCCTGCTGCGCGTCGGTGATCCTGCGCCGGTAATCGGCGTGCCAATGGGAGCACTGCCCGGCGGCTTTGTCGATGTGGCGTTCAGTGACAGCCTGTCCGCACCGCTCGACGGCGTGCGCGACTATATGACCAACTATCAGTACAACTGCTTCGAACAGCGGCTTTCACGGATCATCGTCAACGGCGATTCCGGCGGCTGGACAGCGCTGGCGGCGGCGATGCCGACCTATCTCGATAGCGACGGCCTGCTGCGCTACTGGCCCGATGCGAGCCTTCACGGTTCGATCGAGCTTACTGCCTATACCCTCGCGGCAACATCGGCTTCTGGCCTCGCCATTCCCGACGCC
The DNA here is from genome assembly GCA_031366845.1 of Novosphingobium sp. Classification (GTDB taxonomy): domain Bacteria; phylum Pseudomonadota; class Alphaproteobacteria; order Sphingomonadales; family Sphingomonadaceae; genus Novosphingobium. The sequence continues at coordinate 10,099 of JANLOZ010000156.1, forward strand.
GCGCGCGCGCGGATGGTTGCGGCGCTGCAAAGCGTGGTCGAAGGGCGGCTGACGCGCGACCGGGCCTGGCGCGCAGACGAGCGGATTGTGAAGCTGGCGGCGCTGGCGGCCTTGGCGCGCGGGGGCGAGGCGAGCCCGGCGCTCGCAGCGCGGATCGATATGGTTCCGGCTGACATGCCAACATCGGCGCTGGCGAACTGGATGACTGTGCTCGATCACTTGGGCGGTGCGCCGCAGGTGGTGAAACAGCGCGCAGCGGCGCAAGGCGAACTGCGCCGCCGTCTGGTTTATGAAGGCACCCGGCTCGATCTGGCAGACCGCGACAATGCGCCGTGGTGGATGATGACCAGCGCTGACGAGATGGCGATCCTTGCGCTCGATGCGGTGATTGGCAAGCCTGGCTGGTCCGCCGAAGCGCCCAGGATGATGGTCGGTGTCGCCGCCCGCCAACAGCAGGGGCATTGGGATACCACCCCTGCCAATGCCTGGGGCGTGATCGTTTCGCGCCGGTTCAACGCTGCCTTCCCGGCCAGCGCGGTGGCGGGGACGACGCATGTCAGCCTTGGCGGCGGTGCGTTCGATGTGCGCTGGCCGCGCAATGTCGGGGCAGTGCCGGTGCATTTGCCACTGGTCGCGGGGCCGATGGCGATGACGCAATCGGGTGGTGCAGGCCCGTGGGCGACGGTTACGGTGCACGCGGCGGTGCCGCTGACCGCGCCGCTGATGCAAGGCTACCGCCTGTCGCGCGAAGTCTTGGTGGTGTCAGCGCGTGAGGCGGGCAAGCTCAGCCAGGGCGATGTCATTCGCGTTCGCCTGACGATCGAGGCCAGCGCCGAGCGCAATTGGGTGGTGCTGTCCGATCCGTTGCCGCCGGGCGCGGTTGTGATGTCGAGCCTTGGCGGGCAATCGTCGATTCTGAAAGCGGGTGAGAAATCGGAAGGCGTGACGCCCAGCTATAGCGAGAATGGCCGCGAGGCCTGGCGCGCTTATTACGAGTGGTTCCCGCGCGGAAAATCGGTGATCGAATATACCCTGCGGCTCAATTCCGCCGGACGCTTCTCGATGCCGCCCGCGCGGGTTGAGGCGATGTATGCCCCGGCGATCCGCGCGCAAGTGCCGGTGTCCCCGGTAACCGTGTGGGCGTTCTAGCGCGCCTTGATCCGCGCGTTCGAAAGGGAACGCTGATCGGGCTTATCGGCGCGTTGCTGCTCGCAAGTGTGGCGTTCGATTGGCTCACGCGCCCGCCGCTGGTTCCGTCGTTCGCGGACCTTAAGGCGCACTGGCAGCCCAGCGAGGCGTGGCTCTATGATCGCGAGGGCAACGTGCTTGATCAGGTGCGGGTCGATTTTGACGCACGGCGGCTGGCGTGGACGCCGATTTCAGCGATCAGCCCCGAACTGAGCAATGCTGTGATCCGGGCCGAGGACCACCGCTTCCTGAGCCATGGCGGGATTGATTGGCTGGCGATTGCCGGATCGCTGCGCGCGCGGGCGAGCGGGCAAAGGGCGCGCGGGGCCTCGACGATTACCATGCAACTTTCGGCTTTCCTCTCGCCGCAGATTGCCCGTCCGGGATCGCGATCGCTGCTCGACAAGCTGCGGCAGGCGCGCGCGGCATGGGCAATCGAAAGCCAATGGTCGAAAGCTGAAGTGCTCGAAGCCTATCTCAACCTCGTGCCGCTGCGCGGGGAAACGCAGGGCGTCGGCGCAGGCGCGGTGATGCTGTTCGGCAAGGCCCCCGCCGCGCTTGACCGGCGCGAGGCCGCAGTAATGGCGGCGCTGCTGCCCGATCCTTCTGCCCCGGCGCCGCGCATAGCGGAGCGTGCTTGCCGCCTGTTGCCCGCCGCCGATTGCCCGGCCTTGCAGGCACTTGCAGATAGTGCGGCGACACCGGGCCGGCTGCGCGACATTGATCCTGGTCTTGCCCCGCACCTCGCCGCGCACCTGCTCACCGAACCGGGGATGAAGGTGACGACAACGCTCGATCCGCGCATTCAGGCGCTCGCGGTAACCGCACTGCGCCATCAGTTGCAAGGGCTCGGAGCGCGCAGGGTGCGTGATGGTGCCGTGGTGGTGCTCGATAATGCCAGCGGCGATGTCCTCGCCTATGTAGGCGGGGTCGGCCTCGGATCGACCGCAGCAGCGGTTGATGGTGCATCGGCTTTGCGGCAAGCAGGATCGACGCTCAAGCCGCATCTTTATGCGCAACTTATCGAGAAGAAATGGCTCACTGCCGCGTCGATTCTCGAAGATTCGCCGGTGCAACTCGACACCGCGTCCGGGCTCTATGTGCCACGCAATTATGACAATGCCTTCATGGGGCCGGTAACGGTGCGGCGGGCATTGGCGAATTCGCTCAACGTGCCCGCAGTGCGCGCGCTGATGCTCGACGGGGTGCAACCGTTCCGCGACCGGCTTTGGGATCTTGGCTATACCGGCCTTCAGGAGGACGGTTCCTATTACGGCTATTCGCTGGCGCTGGGATCGGCAGAGGTGACGCTGATGCAGCAGGCCAGTGCCTATCGCACGCTGTCGAACCTGGGCCGCTGGTCACCGTTGCGACTGCGCAAGGATGATCCGGCGGGAGAAACCAAGCAGCTTGTCGATCCGGCGGCGGCGTGGATTGTTGGCGACGTACTTTCCGATGCTGGCGCCCGCGCAGGCACGTTCGGGGTCGATTCAGCGCTGCGTTTGCCATTCTGGGCGGCGGCGAAAACCGGCACATCGAAGGCAATGCGCGATAACTGGTGCATTGGTTTTTCGGACCGCTTCACCGTCGCGGTATGGGTTGGCAATCTTGAAGGCGATCCGATGCGGGCGATTTCGGGCACCAGCGGCGCGGCGCCGGTGTGGCGTGATGTGATGATTGCGCTGCATCAGGGCCGCGCGGGTAAACAGCCGCCGCGCCCTGCTGGTGTCCACGCGCAGCACGTAGCGCTTGCCGCGCTGGGCGAGCCGCCGCGCAGTGAATGGTTCAAGGCCGGCACTGCGCAGGCCGCAATGGCCGAAGCCCCCGCTTTTGCCCGACGTCCGCGAATTACCAATCCGGTCTCGGGGGCGGTCTATGCCTATGATCCCGATATTCCGGCGGACCGCCAGTCGCTTGGGGTAGTAGTGGCCGGGCCGATCGACAACTTTCGGTTGGCGATTGATGGCCGGGCGTTTGCGCGAGCCCCCAACATGCCGCAGCTGCCGATGATTCCTGGGAGCCACTTGCTGGCGCTGCTTGATGAGTCCGGTCGCACTGTCGATCAGGTGCGGTTTACGGTGAAGTAAAGGAGGAGGGGCAACCTGCGGGTGGGGTGCAGGATGGGGCGCCCCTCCTCCGGGTGCCGTTCCCCGGGTCAGAGGGGTAGGGAACGGCGGGCAGTTGTATGCGGGTGGCGCCTAGAGCGGGCGAACCGAACCCTCTTCAAGCATATCGAAATAGCGCGCCATCGAATCCGCGGACTTGTCAGTCAGTTCGATAAAGGCGCGCCGCCGATCGCACCGGTCCTCAACGCGCTGGAGCAATCCGGTTTGCACCAGCTGGCCGATCCAGCGCAGCGCGGTTGTCGGCGGCACGGCGGCGGCGATGCACAGCGAGGTGACCGAAACGCGCTTCATCTCTGCGCGTGCAGCGGTGAGATCGAGCAGCATGTCCCAGGCAGGATCGGCGAACAGCTCGCCATCGAAAAACCGTGCGCGTTGCTGGCGCTGGCGCAGGATGCGGCGGACCATGCGCGGATCGGGAAGCGGTGCCCTCGTTCGCCGCACCAGCGGCTCGTCAACATCGGGCGCTCCGGCAAAGGCGAAGGCCGGGGCCTCAACCCGCGAAGAAGGCAGGCCGAAACCACCGAGCCGGGCGGCAATCTCACCCACCTGTTCGGTGAGCCGCAGCAGGGTGATCCGGTCTGCCTCAGCCAGATCGTGCACCCGGCCGCGCGGCATCAGCGCGCGCATCCGGCCCAAAGCCATAACGAAATCAGTCCGCGCCGGATCGACCAGCACCTGCGCGCCCGACTGATCGAGGCAGCCGAACACATCATCGAGCGCATCCATCGTCGTAGAAACAATCAGCGCTGCGCCCGCCTGCGCCACGCGGATATCGAGCCGCGCCAGCGCGGCAAGGCGCGCGCCCGACGCCTCAGGGCAATCAACCAGCACCACTTCTGCCAAAGGCAGCGCATCGTCGTCGCACAGGGGGCCATCGCACAGGGGGCCATCGCACAGGGCATCAAGCCCAAGCGCCGAGGTGACGTGAAAAGCCGCCGCTTCGGCATCTTCGCGCAGTTGCGCCAGCACATGCGGCCGGTCAGCAAACACCGCGAGGCTTAACGCCACGCCCGCATCATTGGCGGCCCAGGGATCGTGGCTGGCATAGGCAAATGGCGCCTGCGGCATGGTATCGACTCCGTGTTGTTTGGAACATGATGAGAACAGATACAGGCCTTGTCAAGAATGTTCTGCAATTGATCCGCAGACTGCCGGCCAGGCCTTAATCGCCGCCACGATCAGCGCGCACCCCCGCGTTGTGCTAACCGGGGCCTCGGGTTCACTCCCAACCACGGGTGAAAGGCGCAGCGGCAAATGGCACTGACAGCGATTGATCTGTCCCCGCGCATGGGTTCGCAGGTCATGCTCGGCAAGGCTGCATTGCTCAGCGGGGAGCACGCGGGCGAGATCCGGGCGCTGCTCGATGCACGCGGGATCTTGCTGTTTCGCGGCATTCATCCCGAAGATGCAGACTTGCGGGGCATTGCCCGCACGCTTGGCGAATTGCGGATCGGCAGCGCAAAGCGCAGCGCCGACGGAGCGACGCTGAACGAGGGTGTGGAAGGCGTGCTCAAGGTCTCGCTCGATGAGGGCATAAACCCAGATTACGCCCGCTTCCTGCTCGGCAACCACCTGTGGCACATGGATGGGTTTTACGAGGAAGTGCCGCCACTGGCGACGCTGTTCACGCCTTTTCGCATGGCGAATACCGGTGGTGATACCTTGTTCGCCAATACTTATGCTGCGTTTGAGGACTTGCCAGACAGCGAGCAGGCGGCCCTCGAAAAGCTCACCGTTCTCCACACCATGCAATCGGCGCTGTTCCCGATTATGAGCGGCTGCACGCCTGAGGAATTTGCCGTTTGGCATTCCTATCCGCAGCGTCTGCATCCGCTGGTTTGGCATCACAAATCGGGCCGCAAATCCTTGGTGCTGAGCAAGTCCTGCGCCTCGGTTGTGGGCATGCACCCCGCCGAAAGCCACGATCTGATCGAGCGGCTGATGGCGCACGCCACACAAGACAAGTACGTCTATCGCCACAAGTGGACAATGGGCGATCTGGTGATCTGGGACAATACTGGCGCGATGCACCGGGTCGAGCCGTTTGATGCCGCAAGCCGCCGCGAATACCATCGCTGTACGCTGAATGGTGAGGAGCCTGTCCGCGCGGTTGCCTGATCGCCCAGAGGGAAGGCGGCGAGGTGAGAATGGCGAGCGGGACATGGAAACCCGTGTCCCCGGCGGTTATCGCTTGCTACACAGGCGCATGGAACTCAAAAATTTCGACCCTGCGGCTTTCCTTCGCGATGTCTGGCAGCAAAAGCCGATGCTGATCCGCCAGCCTTGGTCCGCGTGGCACAATCCGCTCGCGCCCGATGAACTGGCTGGGCTGGCCTGCGAAGATGATGTTGAATCGCGGCTGATTGTCGGCGGGGCTGGCGAATGGTCAGTTGAGCATGGGCCGGTGCCGGAGCAGCGCTTTGCCGCGCTGGGCGAGCGCGCGTGGACCTTGCTGGTGCAGGCGGTCGATCACCACGTTCCCGAAGTCGCCGCGCTGCTGGCGGCCTTTCGCTTTATCCCGAACTGGCGGATCGACGATGTAATGGTCAGCTATGCTGCCGATGGCGGCGGGGTGGGGCCGCATTTTGACCAGTATGATGTGTTCCTGGTGCAAGGGCTGGGGCGACGGCGGTGGCGGATTGGCGGGCGCTGCGATGAGGCAACGCCGCTGCTCCCGCACGATGATTTGCGTCTGCTGGCGGCGTTTGAGGCCACCGACGAATGGGTGCTCGAACCCGGCGATATTCTCTATATTCCGCCGGGTTTTGCTCATGACGGCGTGGCGGCAGGAACCGACTGTATGACCTATTCAATCGGCTTCCGCGCGCCATCGCGCAGCGAGCTTCTTGAAGGCTGGACCGATGCGGTTCTGGCTGAGCTCAGCGATGACGATCGCTATGCTGATCCGGGCCTGTGTGCGCAGGCGAACCCCGGCGAAATTTTGCCCGAGGCACTGGCAATATTGCAGGGCATGATTGCCGAGCGCATGCTCGATGCCGGCTCTTTCGCGCGCTGGTTCGGGCGATACAGCAGCGCGCGAAAATATCCCGATGTCGATTGGCGCCCAGAAAAAATGATGACCGAAAAGGCGTTGCGCAAGGCACTTGCCCAAGGCGCGGAGCTGGAGCGCAATCCGGCAAGCCGCTTCGCCTTTGTCGCGCAGGAAGCCGGTGCGGTGCTGCTGTTTGTTGATGGCGAATGCTACGAATGTTCGGGAGTGGCGGCGGGATTTGCACAGGCGATTTGTGCGCGCGAACGGCTGGTGGTTGATAGGGTGGTCGCTGCAGGCGAGGAGGCTAAGGCGTTGATCGTCGAGCTTTTCAACCAGGGCAGCCTGGCCTTTGTCGAGGACGATTAAGCCTCGCGCCAATCGCCGGGGGCCAGCCCTTCAACCGTCCATTCCCCCTGGCTCCACCGCACCAGCCGCAGCGTTGGCAGGCCGACCGCAGCGGTCATCCGCCGGACTTGACGGTTGCGGCCTTCGCGGATCGTCAGCTTGATCCAGCTATCGGGAACCGACTTGCGGAACCGCACCGGCGGATCGCGCGGCCATAGGTCTGGCGGCGCGATTGGCTCGGCCTCGGCCGGTAGTGTGCGGCCATCATTCAGCAGCACGCCGGCGCGAAGCTGCGCGAGCCGGGCGTCGCCCACTTCGCCCACCTCGCCCTCAACCTGCACCAGATAGCACTTCGGCAACTTGAAACGCGGATCGGCTATCCGTGCCTGAAGCCTGCCATCATCGGTGAGCAGCAGCAGGCCCTCGCTGTCACGGTCGAGCCGCCCGGCGGGATAGACGCCCGGCACATCGACATAGGCTGAAAGCGTCGGGCGCGCAGTGTCGGTGCCGCTATCGGTGAACTGTGACAGAACGCCGTAAGGCTTGTTCAACAAGATCAGTCGCGGCATTGGTGCTGATCCCTTTCGCTGCTCAAATTCTGCCAGATGTGCGCTCGAGAGCAATTCCCGCGAGGTTCTGCTTGCGGCCAATCCGCCTGATGCGCACAGAGGTGAAGCCATCGGCCAATGCGAGAAAGCTGGCAAGATATTCGCTAAACCGGGGCGCGATGCGGCGGCCCCTGCCATTTACCTGATCGATAACCAGCGCCGAATCGCCGAGCAACGTCACCTCGGCAAGCCCCAGTTCGCGCGCCACGCGCATGGCATCGATCAACGCGAGCCATTCGGCATCGTTGTTGTCACCGCCGCCGTGATCGATGCGATGAAACAGCTTGCCGCCCGCGACGACCGCCGTTTCAATAGCGCCCGGGTTGGGCCGGCAACCACCATCGAAGTATAGCTTCACCCGATAGGCTCACACAGGTTCAGGCGCAGTTACTTGCGCCCCTTGCGGGCCTTGCGCGCCAAATACTTGGCGTCGCGTTCGGCCTTGCGTTCGTCCTCAGTGGGCTTGGGCTTTTTGGGTTTGGGAGGGGGCTCTGCCAGCCTTGCCGCTTCTGCCGCAGCCTCCTTCTCTGCTTCAATTGCCGCAGCTCTTGCCTCTGCCGCCAGACGCTTTTCTTCGAGTTTTTGCGCGGCGCGATCGGCTTGCGCAGCTTCGCGTTCCTGCGCCTTGGCGATGCGCTCGGCGATCACTGCGGGATCGAGCGGCGCCTTTGCCTTCAGTTTTGCCAGCGCGGCTTCGCGGGCCTTGGCGGCCAGTGCCACGCGATCCTGAAAGCCCGGTTCTTTGTATCCTGCCATAACTTTAACCTTGATATCCTTATGTATTTTACTGAAAAAGCCCGCGATCAATCAACAAATGGATCGCGCACCAATATGGTATCTTCGCGCTCGGGGCTGGTGCTGACCAGCGCCACCGGCGTTTCGATAAGTTCCTGCACCCGCTGTATATATTTGATCGCCTGCGCAGGCAAATCGGCCCAGCGGCGTGCTCCGGCAGTCGTCCCGCTCCAGCCTTCCATTTCCTCGTAGATCGGCTCGACATTGGCCTGATCGGCGGCGTGGGCTGGCAAGTAATCGAGCTCCTTGCCGTGCAAACGGTAACCAATACAGATCTTTACCCTGTCCATCCCGTCAAGCACATCAACCTTGGTGAGCGCAATTCCGGTGACGCCAGAAATGGCGCATGATTGGCGCACAAGTGGCGCATCAAACCATCCGCAGCGCCGCTTGCGCCCGGTGACGGTGCCGAATTCGTGCCCCCGCTCGCCCAACCGCTGCCCGGTGGCGTCCTCAAGCTCGGTCGGGAACGGTCCTGACCCGACCCGCGTGGTATAGGCTTTGACGATGCCGAGCACGAAACCGGTGCTGCCAGGCCCCAGCCCCGATCCGCTCGCCGCCGTGCCGCTCACTGTGTTCGAGCTGGTGACATATGGATAGGTGCCGTGATCGACATCGAGCAACACGCCTTGCGCTCCCTCGAACAAGATCTTCGCGCCCGCCTTCCTGATTCCGTTCAGCCGCTTCCACACCGGCTCGGCATATTGCAACACCGACGGGGCGATTTCCCTGAGCGCGGCGAGCAAGGCGGCGCGGTCAACCGGCGGGCGGCCGAAGCCTGCGCGCAAGGCGTCGTGGTGCGCGCAAAGCCGGTCAAGCTGGGCGTCCATATCGTCAAGGTGCGCCAGATCGCAGACCCGGATTGCCCGGCGGCCAACCTTGTCCTCATAGGCTGGGCCAATCCCGCGCCCGGTGGTGCCGATCTTGCCCGATCCCGCCGCCGCCTCCCGCAGGCCATCAAGCTCGCGGTGGATCGGCAGGATCAGCGGGCAATTGTCAGCGATCGCAAAGTTGCTGTTGTTGATCACCACGCCCTGGCCTTCAAGCTTGGCGATCTCTTCCTTCAGGTGCCACGGATCGAGCACCACGCCATTGCCGATGATCGACAGCGTGCCGGTAACGATCCCCGACGGCAGCAGGCTCAACTTATAGGTCTGGTTGCCAACCACCAGCGTATGCCCGGCATTGTGCCCGCCCTGAAAGCGCACGACGACATCGGCCCGGCTCGCCAGCCAGTCAACGATCTTGCCCTTGCCCTCATCGCCCCACTGGGCACCGATGACGGTGACATTTGCCATGAAAATGGTCCTCCACCCTGCCAGGGTAATCCGCATGCACCCTTCGACAGGACTCGGCGCACGGGATGGGACGGTGGGGGCGATAATGCCCCGCAAAGCCGCGGCGCGGTAGTCGGGGCCAAGCGGGCAGTCAAGGCCATGGAGCAACATTGCCGCGACAATTCGTGACTTGATTGACAGCAGCGGCCTGCGAAGGTCGATTGGCTGAAGCCACCCGCAAGGAGCCCTATGCGCAAGCCCATCACGCTGATCCTCGCCGCTTCTGCCCTGTCCGCCAGCCTCGCCTCGCCCGGCAGTGCCGGGCCATTGCGCGACCGCCTACGCGCCAGGATGGCCGAAAGGATGATGGAAAGCGGCAAGGCTGCCGACGCCAATGCCCCCGAAACCAAGCCATCGGCGACGATCAGCTATGGCAAGGCGGCTGAACAAAATCTCGATTACTGGCAGGCACCCAATCTGTCCGGGGCTGATAGCCCGCCCGCGCCGCTCATCGTTTTTGTCCACGGCGGCGGGTGGAAACGCGGCAGCAAGGACAATGCGACGGGCAAGTGGAAACCTGCGCATTTCGGTGCTGAAGGCTATAATTTCGCCTCGATCAATTACCGGCTGGTGCCCGATGCCCCGGTTGAGCAACAGGCCGCAGACGTTGCCTCAGCCTTGAACACCTTGCTCGCACTGGCCGACAAGCTGCATATCGACCGCCGCCGTGTTGTGCTGATGGGCCACAGCGCCGGTGCCCATCTGGTGGCGCTGGTGGGGAC
>JANLOZ010000173.1:0-23135 GCA_031366845.1 Novosphingobium sp.
TGGGCGCACACGCCCGAGCGCAAGGTTCCAGCCGACTGGTGGGATCACTATGTGTTCAAGGCGGATACCATCGAGGAACTGGCAGCGAAAATCCACGTTCCGGTTGATGCGCTGGCGCAGACCGTCACCAATATGAACGGCTATGCCAAGAGCGGCATCGACCCCGAATTTGGTCGCGGCGGCAATATCTATGACCAGTTCTTTGGCGATCCCACGGTTGCCCCCAATCCCAATCTCGGACCAATTGACAAGGCACCGTTCTATGCGGTGCCGATCAACAACGGCGATCTGGGAACCAAGGGCGGGATCAAGACCGATGCTCGCGCCCGGGTGATCGACAAGGCGGGCAAACCGATTGCAGGGCTTTATGCGGCGGGCAATTGTTCGGGCAATCCGTTCGGAGCGTGCTACCCTGGCGCGGGCGGAACGATTGGCCCCGCGATGACCTTCGGCTTCATTGCCGCCAATGACATTGCCGAGCGTTCTGGCAACCAGCGCGTCTAGGCTTTCAGGGGAGAATATCGTGACTTCAGGCAAGACAGCAATCGTCACCGGCGCGGCAGGCGGCATTGGCGAGGCGATTGTCCGCAAATTGGGGGCAGAAGGCTACAGTGTGCTCGGGACCGGGCGTGATGCAACCAAATTGCAGGCGCTGAAGGATGCGCTGGGTTCCGCCGCAGCCTTCGAATTCCTCGCCAGCGATATCACCGCCGATGATGCACCCAAGGCCATCGTCGATGCTGCGATTTCGGTATTCGGGCGGCTCGACCTGCTGGTCAACAACGCCGGATCGTTCAACTTCGGCCCGGTTCACGCCACCACCGATGCCATGCTCGACGAGGTGTTCGGCATATCGCTGCGCGCGCCGTTTCGCCTGTGCCGCGAGGCGCTTGCGCACATGGGTGAAGGCGCATCAATCGTCTTCATCGGTTCGACATGGGGGCTCTATGGCACCCCCGGTGGCGGGGCTTACTCGACCGTCAAGTCCGGACAGATCGGCCTGATGCAGACTATGGCCGCCGATTATGGGCCGGGGGGCGTGCGCAGCAATTACATCGCGCCAACTGTGGTCAAAACCGGGATGACCGCCGATTTCTGGGACCTCGATTTCTTCCGCCGCACCAACCACGAACTAACGCCGCTTCGGCGCGAATGTTCGGCGGACGATGTCGCCAACATGGTCGCCTTCCTCGCCTCGGATGGCGCAGCAATGGTCAACGGCCAGACGATTGCGGTCGATGGCGGGGTGTCCTCAACCCGCTACCTCGCCCCCGAAGCCATCGCGCGCTAAACCTCGGGCAGCCCCCCCGGTATCCAGTTCGGCGCGCGCTTTTCCATAAAGGCGTTCATCCCCTCGCGCACTTCGGTGCCATAGGCGAGGCTGGCGAACATCGTTTCGAAATCGATCGGGGCATATTGCTGGTTGAGCATACGCTTGACATGCGCGCGTGCCTCAGGCCCGGTTTGCAGCACCTGAACCGCCGCTTTGATCGCCTCTGACCGCAAATCGTCGTGCGGCACCACCCGGCTGATCATGCCAATCCGCAGCGCCTCCGCCGCATCGATTGACCGCGCTGACAACAGCAGATCGCGCGCCTGCGCCATGCCGACATGCGCGGGCAGAACCGCCGCATAGGTCGCATCGACAATCCCGCGCAGCAGTTCGGGCACGCGGAATGTCGCCCGCTCGCTCACCACGGCAATATCGCTCAGCATCGCGATCAGCAGCCCGCCGGCCTGACAAATCCCGTTCACCGCGCATATCACCGGTGCGTTGGATTCGCGGATCGCAACAAACGGCAGGCACTCATAGGTAAGCCCTGCAGGCACCTTCTCGTCGCCCGGCTCATACCGCCCGCCAAGATCACCGCCGGGAGCAAACACATCACCCGTCCCGGTGAGGATCAGCGCGCGCAGATCATTGTTCTTGTCGTTGACCAGCCGGACGGCGCGCTTGATGCCGAAATACATCGCCGGGGTGAAGGCATTGCGCGCTTTTGGCCGGTCAATCCGGCACCACAGGATGGGGCCTTCGCGCTCGAGGATCAGGCACTCGGCCCCGACATTCAGATCGACGTCCATATTCCGGCGCTCCTGCAATAGGTTTCGCACTCCCTGCGGCACACCTAAGCCTTCGGCAATGCTAGGCTGTCGCAAAGGCGATTCGTATCGCCTCCACGGTAGAGAGGAAAGCCCATGAAAATTTGCCGGTTTACGCATGGCAGCGATGCCAGCCCGCGCCTCGGACTGGTGAGCGACATGGGCGTTCACGATGTCACGAGGGTAACTGATGCGCTGCCAAACCTGCGCTGGCCGCTGCCGCCGGGTGACCAGCTGATCGCCAATCTGCCGAGCCTGCGCGGCACCATGGAACGCCTCGCCGCCAGCACCCCCGCCATCCCGCTCGACCAGGTCTCGCTGCTCTCGCCCGTTGCCAATCCGGGCAAGTTCGTTTGCGGCGCGGGCAACTGGAAACACCACGGCGCGCCCTTTGGCATGATGGGGTTCATGGGCAAGGCCGCCTCGGCCAATTGCGGCCCCGGCGAGGGCGTGGAACTGCGCTGGCCCGACCGCGCGACAGTCTATGAACCCGAACTCGCCGTTATAATCGGCAAGCAGTGCAGCAACGTGGCCGAGGCCGATGCACTGAACTACGTCGCCGGTTATGCCTGCGCGCTTGACATGACGCTCAAGCCCGAGCGCGAGGACTGGGCCTTCTGCAAGTCGTTTGACAGCTATGGCGTGATCGGTCCGTGGATGGTCACCGCTGACGAGATCGCCGACCCTGGCGCGCTTACCTATCGCTTCCACGTCAACGGTGAGCTTCGGGGGGAGCGCAGCTTCGCAGACCTCACCGGCAGCCCAGCCCAGATGATCGCCTTCGCCTCCACCGCAATGACGCTCTACCCCGGAGACCTCGTGCTGTCCGGCGCAGCAGACGTCGCCCCGGTAGCGGTGGGAGACCGGATGGTGCTGGAAATTCCCGGGATCGGCGTGATGGAAACGGCGGTGCGGGTGTCAAGTATGGCGCGTTGATCCCCCCCGCGCTAATCCCCAAACCCCACTATCGCCCCGCGCGCCTCTGGGCTAACCTCCTCACAATCCGCCACCCGAGAGCCGAGATGCAATTTACCTGGAACGAGGAACAGCAGGCTTTTCGCGATGGGCTTGTGGCATTCCTCAAAGCCAATCTGCCCGATGATTGGGAGGCGTTCGCTCAGCATGGGCCGGCTTCGCCTGCGCTGACGCGTTTTGCGGCGGACTTTTGCCGCAAGCTCGCCGATGCCGGAATGCTGTTTCCGCACTGGCCGGTCGAGCACGGCGGGCGGGGGCTTGATCCATGGCACCAGCAGATCCTTGCCGAGGTGATGTGGCAATATGGCGAGCCGCGCGGCGGGCAATACATGAACGTCAACTGGATCGGCCCGACGCTGATGCGCTATGGCTCGGCGGCGCAGCAGGCGAAGTATCTGCCGCAGATTGCGGCGGGCGAGATGCTGTGGTGTCAGGGTTTTTCCGAGCCGGACAGCGGATCGGACCTTGCCAGCCTGCGCACGCGGGCGGTGCTTGAGGGGGATCATTACCGGGTCAACGGGCAGAAGATCTGGACATCTTACGCGGGACTTGCGGACACCTGCTTTTTGCTCACCCGCACCAGCGATGATCGCAAGCGCGGGATCACCATCCTGCTCGTACCGATGGATTCGCCCGGCATCACCGTGCGCCAGATCCCCAGTCTGATCGGCGAGGGTGATATTCACGAAGTGTTTTTTGACGATGTGATTGTGCCACTCGGCCAGCGCTTTGGCGAGGAGGGTCAGGCGTGGGAGATCATCGGCTTTTCGCTAACCAATGAGCGGCTCGGCATCCCGCGCTATCATCTGGCGCGGACGGCGCTGGACCGGGCGGTGGCGATGTTGAAGGCGCGCGGCGGCTGGAAGCGTGAAGCGGTGAAGATCGAGGCGGCGCGCGCGGCGGCGATGTGCGAGGCGGCGCGGACGGCGAACTATGCCATCGAGCAAAAGCGGGCTGAGGGGCTGGGGGTTGGGCCTGAATCTTCGTCCGCGCGCTATGCCACGGTGCAGGCCGAGCGGGCGGTTTGCGAATTTGTTGTCGAGTACGTGCCCGAGGCTTTGGTCGATGGCTCACCCTATTTGAAGATGCACCATCAACGCGGGATCGTTGCGGGAATTGCCTCTGGCGCGGCGGAGATTCAGCTGAATATTATTGCGGGTGATGTGCTGGAATTGCCGAGGGAGCCCAGATAGTGGACCTCGCTCTATCCGATGACCAGCGGCAGATTGTCGACTTTCTTGATGTGCTGACGCGCCCCTATGCTGCGGTGCCGCTGCACGATTGCTCGCTGGCGCTGACGAGCGATGCTCTCGACACCGAGCTGGCCGAGGGCGGATTTCTCGATGTGGCGGCGATGGAGGAGCTGGGGCCGGTCACCGCCGCGCTGGTGATCGAGCGGCTGGCTCGGCTGCCTTATGCGGTGGAGGCGGCGGCTTCGGCGCTGGTGCGGATTGCGCTCGATCCTGAACTGCCGCGCCCGGTTTGTCTGGTGGAGGAAGGGCAGCTTGCGCGGCCGGTGCGTTACCTGAAGCCCGGGGCGACGGTGGTTGTGGTGGGCGAGAGCCTGCGCAGCTTCACTGCGGGTGCCAGGCATATCCGCGCGGCGAGCGACGATCCGCTCTATGCCTATCCGCTCGCCTATCTGGCCGATGTGCCAGCCGATGCGCGGGTGCATGACATGGCCCCGGATGAGGCGCGCCGCCTGTGGCGTGTGGGGCTGGCGGCGGAGGCTGCGGGACTGCTCGCCGCCGCGCTCGACAGCGTAAAAACCTACACATCAGAACGCAAGCAGTTCGGCCGGCCTTTGGCAACCTTTCAGGCGCTGCGCCACCGTATGGCCGAGGCGCAGGTTCTGACCAACGGTGCCTACTGGATGACGCTGCGTGCGGCGGGGACGGGGGAGGCGGGCGATGCTGCCCTGGCGGCGAGCTATGCGCTCGATGCGGCCAATCGGGTGGGCTATGATTTCCACCAGTTCATCGGCGCGATGGGCATGACGCTCGAGCATCCGCTGCACCTGTGGACCTATCGGCTCAAGTTCCTGACTGGAGAGCTTGGCGGGCGCGGGGACCATGCGCTCGCTGCGGCGGAGGCGATTTGGAGTGATTAGAACTCTGCGATGGCGGGAATGACCTCCCCGGCCAGCCACCGCGCATAATCCTCAAATTCCGCGATTGATCCGACCGTTGGCACCGCAACGCCGCTCATCGTGACGCCCAGGGCCGCCAGCTCGCCCAGCTTGTCGATCATCGCCTGCATCGGCATGTTTGGCCCACCCCAGGTATCGCCCGTCACGACATGGCCATCGCCGATGCGGCCCGTGGAAAGCCCGTAGAACACATCGCGAAGCTGGCCGTTATAGTCCGGCTGGCTCTTGATGAAATCGATCCGCGCGGGGATGTCCTCTCGCTTGGTGAGAAAGGGCCACCAGCCTTGGGCGTGGCGGGCGGTGCGGCGCAGCACTGCTTCGGCATCGCCGCCGATCCATACCGGCGGGTGCGGTTTTTGCACGGGCCTGGGTTCGAAGGCCACGTCCCTGAAGCTGACATATTTGCCGTCAAATTGCGGATCGCTGCTGGTCCACAGTTCGATGATCGCGGCGAGGTATTCGTCGCAGATCTTGCCGCGCTGATGGAAATCGACGCCGAGCAGGTCGAACTCCTCCTTGAGCCAGCCCGCCGCGAAAGTGACCATGCAGCGGCCGCTGCTCATCCAGTCAATCGTCGTCAGCGCCTTGGCCGAGACAATCGGGTTTTGCAGCGGCAGAATGGTGATGCACGAGTTGACCTTGATACGGCTCGTCGCCCCGGCGAAATAGGCCATGCCGGGGTAGCTGGCGAAGTAGTGGCTGCCCGAGAGGGGCACGTGCTGGTTGGGGATGACGTGGTGTTCGGGAACGCAGATCATTTCAAAGCCGAGATCGTCGGCCAGCTTGGCGAGGTGGGTCTGATCGGCGCCGGTGATCGCGCGTTCCCAATCCTGCACCATGGCGCGGGCCTGAACCATGTTGGGCATCGAGAAAGACAGTTTCATGGGGAAATTCCGTATCAGGAGGCTGAATTAGTCGATCACCTTGCGCAGTTTCAGATCGGCGATCCGGGTGGGGGCCAGCCCGAGCAGTTCGCCGTATACGTAATCGTTATGCTCACCGAGCAAGGGCGCGCCGCGTTCGATTTTGGCCTCATCCGGGGTCATCCGCCATGGTGGGCCGATAATCGGCCGGGTGCCGCTCTTGTGATCGCTGACCATGCGGAAGGCCCCGCGCTGCCACAGCGCATCGTCGCTGCACAGGTCGATGGAGGAGGCGGAGCGGAAGGCGGGAATGCCGATGCCGCGCAGGGTTTCGGCGAGGGCGCTGGCGTCTTGGCTGGCAGTCTTGGCGCTCAGGGCGAAGTCTATGGCGTGGCGGTCCGCCTGGCGTCCATCGAGAGCGGCGTGGGCGGGACGGTCATCCAGACCCAGCGCGCCGCACAGCACATGCCATTGCGCATCGTCCTGCACAGCAATGCTCAGCCACTCACCGCCGGCACAAGGATAGGCACCGTGCGGACACATTCCGGCATGGTAATTGCCATCCGCCTGCGGAATTTCGCCGGTTACGCTCCACGCCAGCAGGCTGTCGCCTATCAGGCTGGTCATCGCTTCAACGGCTGACAAGTCGATGAACTGGCCCTCGCCGGTGGCCTCGCGGTGATTGAGCGCGGCGACGATTGCCAGCGCGGCATAGGCCCCCGCAGTCGAATCGCCATAGCGGATGTTCATGCCGCGCGGCACTTCGCCTTCATGCCCGACAAGGTAGTTCAGCCCAGAAAGCGCGGCGAAACTCGGTGCGTAGCCGGTCTGGTAAGCCAGCGGGCCTTCGTTGCCCCACATCTTGAGCGACAGCTGGATGATATCGGGCTTGATCGCCTTCAGGCGCGCATAGTCCAAGCCTGAGCGTTCCATCGCCCCGCCGCGAATGTTGTCTATCACCACGTCGCTTTGGCCGACCATTTGCTTGACCAGATCGAGGCCCTCGGGGGTTTTCATGTTGACCTGAACCGACAGCACCTCCTGATTGATCGACAGGAAATAGGGCGCAGCATCGACATCCACCCCGCCATAGGCGCGCATTTCATCGAGGTTGCTGCGCGATTCCACCTTGATCACTTCGGCACCAAGGTGGGCAAGATATTTGGCGGCGTAGGGCCCGGCCCAGACCTTGGTAAAAGCGAGTACACGGACGCCGGATAGGGGGCCGAGGCGAGCGGGCGGGGTCATGGGAGGAGTTCCCCCTCATGCTGCCCGAGCGCCGGGGCTGGGGTAGCGAGCCTTATCGGTGTGGCGCTCATGCGATAGGGCACGGTGGGATAAAGCGCCTCTCCGAGCACGGGGTGTGTCAGAGTCTGGAAGTAACCGCGATAGTGCATCTGCGCGTTGCCCGGCAGGTCTGCCGCGCTGTTTACCGGGACAATGGCCACGCCGAGCTTTTGCCCGGCTTCGGAAATAGCATGTTTTTCTTGCCGCGCTGCCCATTCGGCAAAGTGCGCGCGGAACAGTGCTACCTGCTCCGCCGTGCAGCCGAATTCAAGCCAGTCTTCGGCGAACTGTGCTGCCCATTGCGGCTCGCGCATCAGTTCGCACAACCCCTTCCAGTGCGCCGTGGTGGTCATGAACAGATAGAGGAAGCCATCGGCGCAGGCGAAGGCCTTGCCGGGGCCGCCCATGTCATAGGCGGTGCGGACGACGCTGGGTTCAGCTTCGCCAGCCAGCATCCGGCCCATCACCGCATCGCAGCGGTTGATCTGTACCTCGACCTCGGAGACATCGAGCGACTGGCCTTCTCCGGTGCGGCGCTGACGAAATAGCGAGGCGGCGAGGCACAATGCGGCGTCGATTCCGGCCTCGTAATCGGGGAGGAAACGCCCCGCGCCTTTGAGCGGTGGCAGGTCTGGCGCGGCTTCGCTGGGGGTGTGGTAGGCCCAGCCGCCGGCGTTGATCACCCCGAGCGAGGTGGCGATTTGCAGGGCCTCGGGCGCGTCTTCACCGAACGGGGTTATCAGACATTGCACCAGATGCGGAAACCTGACGGGCGTGCCGCAGCGTTTGAGGTAGGTGCGCGGGCTGTCTTCGATCAGGCCATTGGCACGGGCGAGCAGGGCATCGAGTTTCGCGCGGTCATCCGCTAGCGACAGGTCCAGCACCACCGACTTTTTGTTGGTGTTGAGATAGCCAAACAGCGCCGAGCGTTCAGGCCCGGCGATTCCATCCTTGAATGGCCCCATAGCGCGCGTGGGCGAGCCGCCCGGCGGTTCGATCTTGATAACCTCAGCGCCGAAATCGGCGAGCAGCTTGCCGCAATATTCGCCGCAAACCCGCGTTGCCATTTCGACAATCAAAGTGCCGGCAAGCGCACCCGTGGTCATCAGATCAGGTGCCCGGCACCTTCGGCGGCATGGCAAGATATTTGTCCACCGCGCGCTCAAAGTGGCGGATGCGGATTTCCTGATAGTTGCCGAGCGTAATGCCGGGCTTCGCGCTCGCCTCAAGCCCTTCCTGCTGGGCATAAAGGTTGTCGGTGTCCTGATCGAGGATCTTGCCGAAGCCGGGGTCCATGCCCTCGGCGGCGCAGAACGACTGGCTGGAGCTGAGCAAGATCGGCTCGGCAGGATCGGGACGCGGGCCGTCTTTTGGCACCGGCCGCATGAACATCACTTCGAAAATGCAGCTGCGATGATTCTTGGGGTCGGGGCGGAAGCGATAGATCATCGGCAGCGAAATGCCGGGGAACAGATAGGTATTGGGGAACAAGGTGTAAGAGTAGCAATCGAGCAATTCGCTATCCGAAACCGCCGAAAGATCGCTGTTGGTCGCCGCCTCGAACATGCCGCGGAACATATCCGCCATCGCCTGCCGTGCGGTGCCATCACCCACCTTGGGCCGGTCATCCGACAGCATCGAGGCATCGCCAACGGTGAACTGGTCAAGGATTTCCTGCTCGGTGAACTTGCCTTCCAGATGCGGGCTGATCACGCCGAGGCACGAGATGAAGCGGTTAACGTGCTCGCCATAGGTATCATATTGCGAATTGGCGTCAGCGTTCGACGGCGCGACCTGCGGGTGGGTTATGATGACGTGGTAGGCCTCCATAAAAGCCTCGACGGCCAGCTTCCAGTTTGCCGGATAGCTCTTCTGAACATGCAGCGTGATGTAGCGATCTTCGAGCTTCCAGGCCTCGATATGCGAAAGCGCCTTGGGACCGAGGTATTCGCGAAGGCCGGGGGCATCGGCATCCATATTGATCCACACGAACCCGCCCAGCGTTTCGACACGGGCTTCCGGAAGGGTTAGCTCGGCGCGGTCAATGTGCGGGAAATCCCAGGGACAGGTGACCGATTTGTTGGTGCCGTCACTATTCCATGACCAGCCGTGGAAGGTGCATTTGAACTCGCTGGCATAGCCTGAAGTGTTTGAAGGGCGCAGCTTGGTGCCGCGATGAAGGCAAGCGTTGAAATAGGCCTTGATCCCGGTTTCTGACGTGCGCGTGACGATGAAGCTGTAGGTGCCGATGTCATAGACGTAATAATCGCCGACCTCGGGAATGTGCTCCTCGCGGCAGGCGAATTGCCATGTGCGCGTCCATAGGCTCTCCATCTCGCGACGGGCGAATGCAGGGTCGATGTAACGGTCTTTCGACACGGTTTCATTGCCCATATATTCATAGCTCTCGCTGGTCACCCAGCCAGGCGCCTTGACCTTGTCCTGCGCAATGATATCTTGCGTTGATATCGCCGGGCAGCGATCATCGCCCGGGGTGAGCTGGCCGACTTCGATGTTCATTGCGATGTTCCTTCGCGCGGTGCGTTGGGGGATTTGTGAAGCGCGCCGTCTTTCATGATCATGGTGATGCGCGCGTGATCGGTAAGGATCGCAACATCGGCGAGGACATCGCCGTCGACAAGGATCATGTCGGCAAGCTTTCCAGCCTGAATGGTGCCAAGATTGCCATCTTCCATCATCGCTTGACCGCCAAAGCGGGTGGCACAAATCAAAGCATCTTTAGCACTATAGCCATAATATCTCATAAAGTGCGCGATGTCCCGCGCTTGCTCGCCCTGCTGGCTCCAGGCAAAGCCGTAGTCGCCGCCAATCAGGTGCCGCACTCCGCGTTTGCGCAAGGCGGTGTGGGTTTTGACTGACTCTTCGATCAGCCCCGGAATGCCCATATAGCCTGCCACTTCGGCGCTGATTCCCCAGGCTGCCGCCTTGCCGGTGGCCATGCAATCGAACAGATCGAGCGTTGGGACAACGAAGATCCGGTGCTTCGCCTCCTCCATCAGATCGAGCAGTTCCTCGTCCGAATATTCGCAGTGGAACAGGCCATCGACCCCGGCGCGGATGCAGATTTTCGAGCCTTCGGCCGAGCGGGTATGGGCATTGATCTTGCGGCCATAGGCATGCGCCACATCGACCGCCATCTTGACTTCTTCAAAGCTCATCGGCGTGGTGTGGCCGGGGGTGCCGGGGTAAAACGGATCGCCCGAGACATCGAGCTTGATGTTATCCACCCCCTCGCGGCAATGCAGGCGCACCACCTTGCGCATTTCCTCTGGCCCATCGACGATATTCGAAGGGCCGATGCGCGGATTGTGCTCCTTGCTTTCATCGCCCATCGCGCCGGTCACGCTGATTTCCATGCCGCCAGCACGAATGCGCGGCCCCGCAAGCCGCCCGGCGTTGACCTCGTTGCGGACCGCGACGCCCAGTCGCAGCTTGGCTTCGGACGCGCCGTAAACGCTGGTGAACCCGGCGTCGATCAGCGCCTTGGCCCCCCGCGCGGCGGTGAACACCTGCTCTTCAGCGCTGGGGGTGATGAGGTTTTCGGTGGCGGTGACGTTCTCGAAACTGAGGTGCCCGTGGCCTTCGACCATGCCGGGCATCAGGAACTTGCCAGCGGCATCGATTACCACGTCTCCGCCCGGCGCAGTGCTGCCCGCCTGCACCGAGGCAATGCGGTTGCCTTCCACCACGACATGCCCGGTGAAGGGAGCCTTGCCAGTTGCATCGAAGATGCTGGCGTTTGCTATGACAGTGGTGGCCAAGGCCGTTCCTCTCTGCTCGCTTTGGCCTGCATCATTACGGCCAGAACAGACAGGTCAAGCGCGATACTGGCGGGCGGACAACGCGGTGGCGGTTTCCGGTTCGGGCGCGCCGGTGCGATGGTGGCAGCGGCAGGGCTTGCGGCGGGGCGCGCGCTTTGCTTCGCTAGGGCCTCAACCCGCCGGAGAATCGTGCCCATGGGCAATCTGACCGTAACTATCACCGACGTGAATGGCGAAACGCGCAGCTTTTCCGATGTTGATGAAGGCGTGAGCCTGATGGAAAGCGCCAAGGCGCGCGATGTGGCCGGAATCTTCGGTGATTGTGGCGGCGGCTGTTCCTGCGCGACCTGTCACGTTTATGTTGCGCCCGAGTGGCTGGAACAGGTGGGTGTGCCCGATGAAATTGAGCTCGACATGCTCGATATGGTTTCGGACGTGCAGCGCGAAAACAGCCGGCTTTCCTGCCAGATCGCCATGCGCACCGAGCTGAATGGGCTTAAGGTGACCGTCGCACCTTCTTCAATGTAATATCCCGCGAAATCAACGATAAAACAGGATGCTCAAATGGCAAGCGCCGCAGACCAGGAACTGATCGATCACGCTTCGCTCGCCGATCCAGCTATTCAGGCGCGCCCCAACGCGTTTTATCGCGCGCTGCGGCACGGCGATCCGGTGCACCACGATCCGCAGCTCGATTCGTGGCTGATCACCCGGCACGAGGACATTCTGGCGGTTCAAGCCGACCCGATCACCTTTTCGGTCAACAAAGGCTATCACACCCAGCAAGCCCGGGGGATGCAGGCAGAATATCAGGAAATCCTGCGCACCGAAGGCGGGGGCTATTTCCCCGATGCGATCATGTCGGACCCGCCATACCACACGCGTATCCGCAAACTGATGGAGAATGCCTTCACCGCGCACCGGGTGAAAGCGCTTGAGCCGCGGATTGCCGCGACGGTTTCTGAATTGCTCGATACGGTGGCCGATCTGGGTCAGGCTGATGCGGTAAAGCAGATCGCCGTGCCGCTCACCATTCGCGTCATTGTCGAGCAATTGGGCCTCGATCACGCGATGGAGGACAAGTTCAGCCGCTGGTCGGTCGCCGTCACCGCGCAGATTGGCCGGATGCAGGACCGTGAGCAGATGCTTGAGAATGCCCGTTTGATCTGTGATTTGCAGCATTACCTGATCAGCAAAATGAAAGCGCGTGAGGAGAACCCTGCCGAGGACATGATTTCAGACATCGTTCATGCCAGGATGCCGAACGCCGATGGCACTGCCGACGTTCTGACATTCCCCGAAGCCGTCAGCCTGATCCGCGCGATGCTGATCGCCGGGAATGACACCACGGCAACCGCGATCGGCAAGCTGTTCTACCTGCTCGCCACCAAGCCGGGATTCGCCGATCTGCTCAAGGAGGTGGCGGAAGACGATCGCCGCCTGACGCGCTTTGTCGAGGAACTGATGCGGATCGAACCGCCCGTGCGCGCTCTCTCGCGCATGACCACGCGTGAAGTGGTTGTCGGCGGTACCACCTTGCCCGAAGGGGCGCATCTGCTGCTGGTCTATGCTTCAGGCAATGATGACGAGACGGTGTTTCCAAGCCCGCGCGATTTTGACCTGGATAGGCCGAATCTGGGCCGCCATGTCGGTTTTGGCGGCGGGCCGCATCGCTGCGTCGGCATTGCGCTGGCGCGGATGGAGGTAAAGGTGATGGCGCGCGAGATCGCCCGGCGGCTCGATAATATCGCGCTGGCCATTCCCGAGGAGGACATCCGCTATGTCCCCACGGTGGCCACCCATACGATTGAATCGCTGCCGATTACCTTCACCCGGCGGGCAGGCTGATGGGCGAACTTTCGGGCAAGGTCGCGGTGATAACAGGCGGGGCGAGCGGGATTGGCCGGGCCTCGGCCGAACTGTTCGTGGCAGAAGGCGCAAAAGTTGTCATCGCCGATTTGGACGAGACTGGCGGGCAGGGATTGGCGGGCACGCTTGGTGAAAGTGCGGTGTTTATCCGCACCGATGTTTCCTCGCGCGATCAGGTGCAGGGGGCGGTGGACCTTGCGGTTTCGCGCTTCGGTGGGCTCAACATCATGTTCAACAACGCGGGAATGTCCTGCGCGGCCTATCCCGATTTCATCGATGACAAGCTCGATGATTTTGACCGGGTGATGCGGGTCAACGTGCTCGGGCCGATGCTCGGAACCCAGATCGCGGCGCGGCATATGAAGGACCATGGCGGCGGGGTTATTCTGCAAAATAGCTCGATTGCCGGCACGCTCGCGGGCCACGCGATGATGACCTACCGGGCGTCCAAAGCCGCGCTCAACCAGTTCAGCAAGTCTGCGGCGATTGATCTGGGGCGCTATGGCATCCGGGTGAATTGCCTGGTGCCCGGACATATCCGCACACAGCTTTCCTCGTTCCAGCAGGGCGCGAGCGATGACAAGATCGCCGCGTTGGAGCGCGAAGTGGATGCGGTTTACCTCTCGAACCAGATCATCAAACGGCGCGGTGACCCTGAAGACTGCGCGCAGGCGGCGCTGTTCCTTGCCAGCGATCGCGCGCGGCAGATCACCGGGATTATTATGCCGGTGGAAGCCGGGGTGACGGCGGGCGATCCGGTCAATCACCTGGCAGACATCATGGATGCGCGCGGGCGGGTACTGGGAGAATAAATATGGCGGACTGGACCGGCGGGCTACCGCTCGACATTGACTATATGTTCCCCGCGCGGCCCGAGGACCCGGAAATGCGCGAGAGCGCTTCGGTGTGGATATTCGAGGAGAACGGCGCCTTCGCCTTGCCGCGCGTCGGCATCGAGGCGCAGGGCGCGGTGTGGGACAGGCACCGCTATGACATGAATGTGGCCTTCGCCGATGGCAGGGTGCTGCGTGAAAGCGCGGTGGGCAAGACGGTGCCATCGCTTGGCGCGAGTGGACTTTCCGATAGACTCGGCAGCGATGGCTTGGTCTTTCGCTGTGTCGAGTCTTTCAGGCGCTGGACTGTTTCCTATGAGGGCGAGGCTTGGGCAGGGACGGTTGACGAGCAGATAGGGGGAGAATTCGGCGCCTATGCCGATCCCGGGCGATCAAAGGGGCTGGAAGGCCGCGCGCGGGTTCCGGTTTCCTGGTCGGTGGATCTGGAAATGGTCACGCCTGCATGGGTGCAGGATTACCGCACGGAAAAGCTCGCCGGAATGAGCGAGCGCGAGCGCGAAGACGCCGGATCGATGGGCTATGGCTGGCGTACAGAGCATTGCTTTCGCGGCACAGGATCATTGTCAGTTGCGGGCGAGGCCTGCGAATTCGTCTGCTTGGGTTCGCGCGTCCGCCGCCAGTCGGTGCGGCCAATGGGCGCGTTTCGCGGGCATGCCTGGATGGAAGCGGTGTTCCCCGATGGCCGTGCCTTCGGTTTTATCACTTACCCGCCGCTGCCCGGAGAAGCACCCGAAGATACCTACAACAACGCCTATGTCTGGACCGGCGAAAAGATGCTCACCGGCAAGGTGCGCAATCCGCCATTCCTGCGCCGCATAATGCCGCGCGGCGATGATGTTTCATGCCTGATCGAGACGGCGGAAGGCACTTTCGCAATCGGCGGCAAGACGGTCAATGCAACGTTCCACATGGGCAATCCAGGGGTGAATGGCTTCAACAACCAGCAGGGCGGGGTCAAGTTCACCTGGGATGGACAGGAGACTTACGGGATGATCGAAAGGTCCAGCCCGGCGGAGCTTTGTACGGTTGTTCTTTGATGCTCCTGCTTTCCCCATCAGGGGAAGGTGAAAAGCCGGTCGGGAATTCGGCGACCGGTCAATGCGACCCCATATACCGCCCGCCGTTGGTGCTGATCGTCTGCCCGGTGATATAGCTTGCTTCCTCTGAAGCCAGATAGGCAGCCGCCGCAGCAATATCCTCAGGCTGGCCAATGCGCTTCATCGGCAGTGTCTTGGTAAAGGCATCAACATCAATCGGCGCGCCGCGCAGCATCGGCGTGTCGATGAAGCCCGGCGGGATCATGTTGACGGTCACGCCGCTGGCGGCAAATTCGAGCGCCAACGCCTTGGTCATGCCAACCAGCCCGCCCTTTGACGAGACATAATGCCCTTGGCCGAATGAGCCCGATTGAACCGAGGAAGAGGTGATGTTGATCACCCGGCCCCAGCCCGCCGCGAGCATATCGGGAAAGCACTCCTTGGTAACCAGCCACGGCCCGCGCAGGTTGATGGCGATCACCTTGTCAAACAGGGCATCGTCGGTTTCTAGGAACGGGGTAAAAGGCGCAATGCCGGCGTTGTTGACCAGGATCGCCACCGGACCGAGCTTGCTTCGCGTTTCATCCGCCGCCGCCTTGATCGCCGCCTTGTCTGAACAATCGACGGTGAGGGCAATCGCGGTGCCGCCCGCCACTTCGATCATCCGCACGGTTTCAGCCGCGCCTTCGCTGTTGATGTCCCAGATCGCGATCTTCGCGGTATCTTCAGCCAGACGAATGGCAATGGCGCGGCCTATCCCCGATCCGGCACCAGTGACAACCGCCGTGCGGCCGTTGAGTGAACGTGTCATGGCAAGGCTCTCCTCTGCCGGACGATCCGGCATTGCTGAACAGGCGTACAGCAGCGGAGGGGCAAGGAGTCAAGCCGTACGAGCGGTATCAGTCGTTAACCGAAAATCCGCCATATTGCCCCCTATGGAACAGCATCGGATCAGCATCGCGCTTCGATTCAAGACCAAGAACCAGACCGGTGACAAACCAGTGATCGCCGGCATCCTGCACCGCATGAAGCCGACATTCGATTGACACCATGGTTCCCGCAAGCACCGGCAGACTGTGCTGCGACATCGCGTAGTCAACGCCTGAGAACTTGTCAGGGCCTGATCTCGCCAGTCCTTTGCACAGATCAAGCTGATCGCGCGCCAGAACATTGACGCAGAAATGCCCCGCTGCCTCAATCTGCGGCCAGCTCGACGATTTCTTGTCGGGCAGGAATCCCACCAACGGCGGATCGAGCGACACCGAGGTAAAGGTGCCAACCACCATGCCGACGGGTTCGCCAGCGGAGCTCAGCGCGGTGATCACTGTCACACCGGTGGGATAATGGCCCAGCACCTGACGGAACTGTGATGGATCGAAGGCCGTTTCACCCATAAGCTGTGCTTTCCTGCATTTCCCCGCCATGACCCAAGCCAAGCCGGGTGGCAACTCCCCCGCGCGCGGATTCGGGCACATTCCGCTTGTCGGTGGCGAATGCAATGGCCAAGACCGCGCCGGGAAATTTGGTTTCCATGCAAGGAACGCCGATGTCCGAGGTTCAGGTCCTGACGCTGACGACGGATCTCGATGAAGGCCCGATCATTCATCAGGACGTCGAAGCGATCAGCCACGCCGACCGGCCCGATGAACTGGTGCGCAAGGGGCGCGACATCGAAAGCCGCGTGCTCGCCGAAGCGGTGCGGTTGCACGTTGAGGACAGGGTGCTGATCAATGCCGGCAAGACGGTGGTGTTCCGCGGCTGATCGACAAACCCGCGCTTGAAATTGCCGCGCGCTTGTGTTGAACACATGTTCAATGACCCGGCCACTGAAGAATCTTGAGGAAATTGCTGTGATCGGCGGCGGGCTGGCCGGGCTTTCCGCCGCGCGCCACGCCGCGCGGCTGGGGCGGCTGGTGACGCTGTTTGAAGGTTCCGGGCTCTACGGCGGTTTGGTCGCGACGATTGGCGAGGTCGATGATCTGCCGTTTCCGGGAACCTGGTCGGGGCAGGATCTGGCGATGCACCTTTTTGAGCAGGCGAAGAAGGTTGGCGTGCGTGTGGTCGAATGGCCGGTGGTGCGGTTGGCGGCGGCGGAGAGCCTCGAACTGATTGACGGCAGCGGTGCGCGCTACAATCCTGATGCTGTGATCGTCGCCACGGGCGGGGCGCTGCGCAAGCTCGGCGTTCCGGGCGAGGTCGAATTCGCTGGGCGCGGGGTGTCGCGCTGCGCGACCTGCGACGGCGGGTTTTATCTCGGAAAGCATGTTTTGGTGATCGGCGGCGGTGATGGCGCAGTGCATGAGGCGCTCGCGCTCGCCAAGGCGCTGTCAGCCTCGGGCGGCAGGGTAACCATGATCTGCCGCAGCCCGATGAAGGCGCGGCGCGAGCATATCGACAAGCTTGATGCGCGCGATAACGTCCGCTTTGTCTGGGATAGCGAGGTCAGCGCGATTCTGGGCGAAGCCAAGGTTGCGGGGGTGATGCTGCGCGATGTCAAAACTGGCGCGCAGAGCGAGATTGCTTGCGATGGGGTGTTCCCGTTTGTTGGCATCGAACCGGCGGGCCAGTTTGCGCCTGCAAGCCTGATCAGCCCGAGCGGCCACATTGTGGCGGCGGCAGACCTCACCACACAAGACAGCCGGATTTTCGCCATCGGATCGGCACGCACGGGATTCGGTGGCACAGGTATCGAAGCCATGGCAGAAGGGGTGAGCGGTGCCGAAGCCGCGCACCGCATGCTGCCTGACGCGCATTGAGGGAGAAGGTTATGGGACAATCACTTACCCAGGACGGCCAATACGCGGTCGTCTGGCCTTGCGGTGAGCGGCGACTGAAGGTGCGGCCGCTGGCCAGACGGCTCGATACGCTAAACGGCAAGACCGTCGCGCAGCTGTGGGATTTCCTGTTCGCTGGCGATGAGATTTACGACGCGCTCGAAGGTAAATTGCGCGAGACTTACCGCCACGTGAACTTCGTTTCATGGCGCGAATTCGGTTCCACCCACGGCACCAGCGAGAAGGAAATTCTTGCCTCGCTGCCCCAGCGTTTCAAGGAGCTGGGCGTGGACGCCGCTATATCGAGCATGGCCTGCTGAGGTTCTTGCACGCCCGCCGTGTTGCGGGCCAGCGAGGTTTGTGAAAGCGCCGGATACCCGACCAGCTCGCTGGTTTGCGAGGGATTCATGACACAGGCTGCGGCGACGTCGGTCGGCCTTGGCTATCCGAACATGCCGGTGGCGACCATCGTCGGCCACCCCGGCGCGCAAACTATTGCGGAGATTCGCCGCAATGCCCTGGATGTCACCGCCGCCGAGGTGATCGCCAATCTCACCGTGCAGCCAGACGCTGTGACGCTGCCCGATGAACCGGGCCCGCGCGACATCGTGTTCAGCGGCAGCTTCGAGGAGGTAAACGACTTTTTCTATGACCGCGAATGGAGTGACGGCCTGCCAATCGTCCCGCCAACCATGGAAAAGATCGCTGAATTCCTCAGTTTCACCGATCGCAAGCCCGATGAAACACTCGGCATCGTCTTGCCTGAAAGCCGCGCGGTTACGGTGTGGTCGATAGCGGTCAACGGCGTGATGGCCGGGTGCCGCCCAGAATATATGCCGATCCTCGTGGCGCTGGGCGAGGCGATGGCTGATCCCGATTACGGCGTCGAGCATTCGGGCAACACGCCGGGCTCGGAAACCTTGATCATCCTTAACGGCCCGATCATCAAGGACCTCAAGTTCAACTTCGAACAGGGCGTGTTGCGCGATGGGTTCAAGCCCAACACATCGGTCGGCCGGTTCTGGCGGCTGGCGCTGCGCAACATTGCCGGATTCCGCTTGCACAAGACCGACAAGGCCACCTTCGGCAACACCTTCAGGGTGGTGCTGGCCGAGAATGAGGATGCGCTCGCCCGCATCGGCTGGCCGTCAAACGCCGAGGACATGGGGTTCAAGAGCGGCGATAACACGGTCACCATAACCCGTATGACCGGCGGCGATGTTATGCCCTCGGTCACCGGCGCGACGCCCGAGGCGATGATGCCTTACCTTGCTGACGGCGTGGCCAAGGAAGTAGGCTGGGAGATTGCCTTCACCGTTGGCGGGCTGACATTTGGCACTTTGCGCCCGGCACTGGTGCTCAGCCCGATCCTCGCCGAAACCATTGCCAAGGCCGGGTGGAGCAAGGGCGACGTCAAGCAATACCTGTTCGATCACGCCCGGACGCCTGCGCGGCGGGTGGAAGTGATGATGAACGTCTGGACCGAGTTCAAGATCGACAGCCTGAAACATCAGGTAATGCTTGGCCGCCTGCCGCAGGTGTTTGCGACAAGCGATGATCCCGACCGGCTGGTGCCGATTGTTACCCGACCCGATGAGTTCATGGTGCTGGTTTCGGGCGATCCCTTGCGGACCAATGCCTATGCCTTTGCGCATAATGGCTATCTGGGTTTCCCGGTGGCGAAGTTGATCGAGCTGCCCGGGGATTGGGCGGAGCGGGTGGCCGGGAGTTGACTCTCCCCGGCTGATCGCCATGGGGGGGCATGCTCTCAATTCCCTGGCACGACATGGCCCTAGCCCTCTGCATCTTTCTCAGCGCGGTGCTCTATTCGAGCGTCGGGCATGGCGGATCGTCGGCCTATATTGCGGTGATGGCGCTGTTTGGCGTTCAACCCGCGACGATGAAGCCGACCGCACTGGTGCTCAATCTGGTGGTCGCCTCGCTGGGAGTGTTCAGATACTTGCGCGCAGGCTTGTTCCGCTGGCGGGTGGTCTGGCCGTTCCTGATCGGCGCGGTGCCGCTCGCGTTCGTGGGTGGATCGATTGTCCTGCCGGGGCACTGGTATCGGCCATTGGTGGGCGCGATCCTTTGGCTGTCAGCGGTGCGAATGCTGTGGCCGCGCAAGCTGGCTGCGGAAAGCGAAACCAGCGATCCGCCGATTTTTGTCGCGATCATCGCCGGCGCCGCGATTGGCTTCCTGTCGGGCCTCACCGGCACCGGCGGAGGCATCTTCCTCTCGCCGTTGCTGATCTTTATGGCCTGGTGCGCGCCGAAGCCGGCATCGGGGGTGGCGGCATTGTTTATTCTGGCGAATTCGGCGGCCGGGCTGGCGGGTAATCCGGCTTCGCTCGGTTCGCTGTCACCCAACCTGCCGCTGTTTGCCGTAGCAGCGCTGGCGGGCGGATTGATCGGCACCACGCTGGGGATCAAGCTGCAAACGACTATGGTCATCCGCGCGCTTGGGCTGGTGCTGATCGTCGCCGGTGCGAAGCTGATCGGGGTTTATTGAAGGCTGCCGCGTAACTGCGCCAGCCGTTCCACCGCTTGCAACAGCATTGCCTCGGGCTTGCAATGGCACAGCCGCAGCACAGAAGTCACCGGGTTGTCCTCGCACAAAGCCGACACCGGGATCGAAGCCACGCGGGCTTCCATGACTGCACGTTCGGCGAAGTCGGCATCGCCCAGATTGATGCCTGAATCAGACAGTTCGATGCAGGTGAACCATGTCGCGGCGTTGGGCAGGACGGCGAACCCGGCCTGCGCCAGCGCCCGATTGAGCACCGCGCGTGTCTCCGTCCATGCGGCCAGACGCTCGGCGATCAGGCCAGGCATGGCGAGGCCTTCCGCGACGGCATATTGCAATGCAGGCGGTGTGGTGAACGTGATGAACTGGTGCGCGCGGGCTATTACGCTGGCCAGATCAGGTGCGGCGACCAGCCAGCCGACTTTCCATCCGGTCATCCCGAAGATCTTGCCGGCCGAGCCGATCTTCACTGCGCGACTTTCCATCCCGGGAAACGACAGCAGCGAGCGGTGCGGCAGTCCGTCAAAGCGCACCGCCTCCCAAACCTCATCGCAGATCGCGAACAGGTCGTGCTCCACACAAAGCCGGGCCAGCATTGCCAGCTCCTCTGGCGATGCCACCGTCCCGGTGGGGTTGAGCGGGTCGTTGAGAATGATCGCGCGGGTCTTTGGCGTGATGTGCGGTGCAATTGCCGCGCGATCATAGCGCCAGTGCGGCGGTTGCAGCGGCACGAACACCGGAATGGCTCCGGAACGGCGCACAAGCGGCGCATAGGCGTCGTATGCCGGGGCAAACAACAGCACTTCGTCGCCCGGTGTGACCACCGCGAGCACGGCGGCGGTTATCGCCTCGGTTGCACCCGAGGTTACAATGACGTTTTCGCGTGTGAGCGCGAGGCTCTGCGTGCGCGCATACCATGCCGCCACAGCATCGCGCAGTTCGGGCACGCCGGGGCTGGGGGGATACTGGTTCGAGCGTTCACGCAAGGCCCGCGCCGCGGCTTCGATCAGCACCGGCGGCCCCGAATCATCGGGGAAGCCCTGGCCCAGATTGATCCGGCTGCCATCGCGACACAGCGCGGACATGTGTTCGAAGATGGTCGTGCCCATCCTCGCATAGATCTGGTTCATTGCCATGCCGCAGCCCGTCTTTGCGAAAGGGGCCTTGCGGCCAAGTTCAGCCCTGGAAACGCTGGCCGGCATCAAGACGGATCGTCGTGCCGTTGAGAAAATCGTTTTCGACGATTTGCTGCGCAAGCATGCCATATTCGTCCGGATCGCCCATTCGCTTGGGATTGAGCACCATCGGTCCGAACATCTCCTGTGCCTTTTCCAATCCCATGCCCTGATAGGCGAAAGTGGCAAAGGTGCCCGGGGCGATCGCCATCGAGCGAATGCCAACCGGGGCAAGATCGCGCGCCATGTTGAGCGCCATGGCAATGATCCCGCCCTTGGCCGCGCCATAGGGCACCTGGCCCGGAGTGCCTTCAAATCCGGCAATCGAGGCGGTGTTGACGATGACGCCGCGCTGCTTCGATGCCAGCGGCTCGTTCTTGGCCATGGCTTCAGCTGCGATGGCGCTCATCGTGTAGGCGGTGGTGAGGTACACCGCGACTGTGTGGGCAAAGTGCGCAGTGGAAACCCGCGCGCCTTCGCGGTTGATCACCCGGCCGCCCTTGTCAGGAGCCGGAGGGCCACCATGGGTGATGACGGCGGCGCGCAAGGGGGCGAGCGCGACAGCGGCGGCAACTGCGGCCTCCATCGAGCTTTCGTCCATGATGTCGGTGCGGACATAGATCGAACCATTGCCGAGTTCCGTCGCCAGTGCTTCGCCGCGCTCGTCATGGATATCGGCGATAACCACCTTCGCACCCAGTGCCGCCAGCCGCCGCACGGTCGCGCCGCCAAAGCCGCCTGCGCCGCCGGTTACGATTGCCGATGCGTTCGAGATATCCATTGCTGCCGTTCCTTAAACCCGCGTGATAGGGTCGCGCATTAAGCCAAGCGCGGGGGCCGCGCCATGGGCTGGTTGCTGCAGGCGAAATCCATCGCCACAGCGAGAGGAGAAAATAGCCCGGCAAAAGCGCTGCTGCTGCCGGGCCAATTCGTTCGTAAGATCAAGCCCGCGCTTTTTGGACAGATCCGCGTTCATCGCAGCGTTGCCCGACTTGTCCAGCAAGTCCCGACACGCCAAGCGTCGAGCCTGCGCGGGTTTGAAGATAGCTCTTCAAGCGCGCGCGCGCGGCGTCGATCGCGTTCGGCACGATCGTCTTTCCGCTGGCAAAATAGACCTTGACCACTGGTTTGCCGTTGCGGCTTTCAACCGTACCGCCGTCACCTTTGGGGATCGCCGGTGCCCTCAACCGGTGCCTGGGAAATATCGGCGGATGCCGACGATGTGTCCGTGGCTTCTGACGAAGCGACAACCACAGCCGGACCAGCATCGCCGACTTTTTGCTGAGAACTGAACAGCCACCACAGAAATGCCAGAATCAGCAGCGCAGCCAGGAGGAACCACAGCCAGCGCGATCCGCTGGGCTTGCCTTCATTCCCGCCAGTCAGCTTGTGCGCCGCGCCGCCTGCCGAAGAGGCGAGCCCGGCGACACCGGCAGCGGCAGCCGTAGCAGCGCCGGTAACAGCAGCACCGGCAGCGCCAGCGGCTTCCTTCGCCCCTGAAGCGACGGCTTCGGCGGCATGAGCAGCACCCGAAACGGCATCGCCAGCAAGGCTCGCGGCCTTTCCGGCAATTTCGCCTGCACCCGAGACGGCACTATTGCCGAGATCAACCGCAGCGCTTGCAGCCTTCCTGGTCTTGGCCCCCACGCTGGCGAGCGAGGCTACGCCGGCGGCGGCGGCACCGGCTGCAACCTTTGCGGCGGTTGAGGCCTTGGCTGGCTTTGCCGGGGCAGCCTTTGCCGGGGC
>JANLOZ010000195.1:0-4601 GCA_031366845.1 Novosphingobium sp.
CGCGGTGAGCACCATCGTGGCACCGACGGTGACCACGTAAGTCTCGAACAGATCAGCCGCCATGCCGGCGCAGTCGCCAACGTTATCGCCAACGTTATCGGCAATAACCGCAGGGTTGCGGGGATCATCCTCGGGGATGCCCGCCTCAACCTTGCCGACGAGATCGGCACCGACGTCAGCCGCCTTGGTGAAGATGCCGCCGCCCAGACGCGCGAAGATCGAGATCAGCGATGCGCCAAAGGCCAGCGCGGTGAGAGCCTGAACCACGGTGCGATCACCCTGACCGACCGAATAGCCGGCAATTTCGGTGAGGTAGTAATAGAACACCGCAATCGCGAGGAGCGCGAGGCCCGCAACGAGCATGCCGGTGATCGCGCCAGCGCGGAACGCCAGCGTCAGGCCCTGCTGCAAGCCAGTCTGCGCAGCAGCAGCCGTGCGGACGTTTGAGCGGACCGAAATGTTCATGCCGATGAAACCGGCAACACCTGAAAGCACCGCGCCGATAACAAAGCCAACGGCCGAGATCTTGCCGAGGAACACCGCGACAATCACCGCGACAACCACGCCGACTATGCCGATGGCGGTGTACTGCCGCTTTAGATAGGCTTGTGCGCCCTCTTGAATGGCGGCTGCAATTTCTTTCATCTTATCGTTGCCGGCCGACTGGCTCAGCACCCAGCGACTGGTGAGCGCGCCGTAAACGACTGCGACCAGACCCAGAATTATGGCTATGGTGACGGAATTCACGCGATGCCCTCCCTGTTTTAGTGCATAAAAAATGTCCCGCCGTCGATAGGCGGGTTCACGCGGGAGCGCGCTATCCGCGCAATGGGGTGGGCGCAAGTGCAATTCGGCGCATTTGTCCCGGTTTTCCCTCAGCGATGTTCGAAACCGGGGCTGTCGTCGGGGGAAAGCGGGCTGCCATCGAGCAACAGGGCGGTTTCTTGCGCCGGGATCGCTTCGCCGATGCGGGTGGCGGGCACGGGCGGGGCGTAGCCGGGGGGCAGGGTGAACAGCAGCTGGTAATCATCACCCCAGCGCAGGGCCTCGGCGCGGCGGGCTTCGGGGGCGGCGATGGGCACGGCTTTGCTGTCGATGGCCAAGGTTACGCGGCTGGCCTCGCCCATCCGCAGGGCATCGAGCAGCAGACCGTCCGAGACATCCATCATCGCGGTGACGTGCGGGGCGAGGGCGCGGCCTTCGGAAAGCATTGCCGTGGGGCGGCGGTAGGCGAGGCTGTCACCCGATCGAGCTTGCAGCGCTTCAAGTCCGATCATCGCTGCGCCGACCGGCCCGGTGATCCACAGCGTGTCGCCTGCTTGCGCTCCGGAGCGAGAAGGGACCGGGCGGTGGGTGGCGCGGCCGATTGCGGTCAGGCCCAGCGCCTGCGGGCCTCTAACCCCTATTGATGGGCCGCCCACCGTATCGCCGCCGAGCAGCGGGACGTTGTAGGCACGCAGAGCCTCCTCCAGCCCCACGAGGAACCGGGCGTCATCATGTCCCAGCATATAGCCCAGCAGCACCCCAACCGGCTCCGCGCCCTTGGCTGCCAGGTCCGACATATTGGTCGCAACCAGCTTCCACGCAACGTCTGCGGGGTCCTGGCCGGGGAGGAAATGGACGCCTTCAACCAGCATGTCATGCGTGAGGATGAGCGTTTCACCGCCCACTTCGAGCACGGCGGCATCGTCGGCGAGACCACGCGCGGCAGGGTGCCTGGCGATTGCGCGCAGGGCGTTGATGAAGGCGCGTTCGGTAGTCAGCGCACGCTCTTCGCCACAGCGTCCAGCACCCCATTCACAAATTTCGCCTCACGCGGCTCAAAGAATGCGTGCGCCACATCAACATATTCGCTGATCGCGCTGCCGGTTGGCACATCGGCGCGGGCCATCAGTTCATAAGTCCCGGCGCGCAGGATTTGCAGCATCGTCCGGTCCAGCCGTTCAAGCGACCACCCCTCGGCGAGCTTGCCCGAAATTACTGCGTCAACTTCGTCGCGCCTCGCGATTACGCCGGAAACCACATCGTCAAAGAATGCCGTCTCTGCCTTGGCGAACTGCATGTCCTCGATTTCCGCGCCGAGCCGATGCTGGTGGAATTCGTCGAGCAGCTTTGCCAGCCGGGTGGCTTGCATCTCGTGCTGATAGAGCGCCTGGACGGCTGCGAGCCGGGCGGCGGCGCGGGCTTTTGTCATATTCCGAGCCTCAATTCGATTGAGCGGGCGTGCGCGGGCAGGCCCTCCGCCTCAGCCAGCGCAATGGCGGCGGGGCCGATCTTCTCCAGCGCCGCCTGATCGAGCTGGATGAAGCTGGTGCGCTTCATGAAATCGAGCACCGACAGCCCCGACGAAAACCGCGCGCGTCGCCCGGTGGGCAGCACATGGTTAGGCCCGGCGACATAGTCACCTACCGCCTCGGGCGTGTGGCGGCCGAGGAACACCGAGCCTGCGTGGCGGATATGCTTGAACAGCACTTCGGGCTTGTCGGTGGCGATTTCGACGTGCTCGGCGGCAAGGGCATTGGCGAGCGCGGGGGCCTCATCAAGACTGGCAACCTCGATAATCACCCCGTGCGCCTTCCAGCTTTCCGCCGCCACCCGCGCCGTGGGCAACATGGCGAGCTCAACGCCCACGCGATCTGCCACCGTATCAGCAAACACCGCATCGTCGGTGATCAGGATTGATTGCGCGGCAGGATCGTGCTCGGCCTGGCTGAGAAGATCGGCGGCGATCCATTCGGCATCGTTCTTGCCGTCAGCGATCACCAGAATTTCGCTCGGCCCCGCGACCATATCGATGCCGACCACGCCGTAAAGCTGGCGTTTGGCTTCGGCCACCCAGGCATTGCCGGGGCCCGTGATGACATCAACCGGGGCAATGCGATCAGTGCCATAGGCGAGCGCGGCAATCGCCTGCGCCCCGCCAATCCGCCACAGCTCGTCCACCCCGGCAAGGTGCGCGGCGGCGAGAACCAGCGGGTTGATCTGGCCTTTGGGGCTTGGGGTCACCACCACCAGCCGCGCAACGCCTGCAACCTTGGCGGGAATTGCGTTCATCAGCAGCGATGATGGATAGGCCGCTCGCCCGCCCGGAACATAGAGTCCCGCGGCATCGACAGCGTTCCACCGCGCGCCCAGTCGCACCCCTGCATCATCGGTTTTATCGCTGTTCTTCGGCCTCTGCGGCTCGTGATACGCGCGGATGCGCTGTGCCGCGAGTTCAAGCGCAGCGCGCAGATCAGGGAGCAGATCGTCAAACGCCTCGCGGCAGGCTTCGGCCGAAATGCGCCAGTCATCATCGCTTGCCAGCCTGTGGCCATCGTATCGCTCGGTGAGGTCAATCA
Organism: Novosphingobium sp.; assembly: GCA_031366845.1. Lineage (GTDB taxonomy): Bacteria > Pseudomonadota > Alphaproteobacteria > Sphingomonadales > Sphingomonadaceae > Novosphingobium. The sequence goes on from JANLOZ010000195.1 coordinate 3,342, forward strand.
GCGCCGCATCGCCGCGATTGCGCACGTCATCGAGGATGATCCCGACAACGCGCGAAACATCGGCATCGCTCTCGCGCCGATCATTGACCAGCTGGCGGAAAGCCTTGTCAAAGCCGGGATCGCGCGCGTTAAGCCGCAGCATTACAGTTTCATCCCCGTTACCCTAACCAATCCCGTCCTTGCTGAGCTTGTCGAAGCACTGTCCTTTTCTTCGTGCCTTTCGCGCAAACGCCCGAAGAAAGAACAATCCTTCGACAGGCTCAGGACAGACGGTTTGGGGGAGGTGTGTTTCATGTTCCTGACAGTTATTTTAGCTAGTCTACGCTGCATTCATCGCGGCACGAAAGGCATCGACCAGCGCAGCCACCCGCTCGTCTGTTTTAAGCGCCGTGCGGTTGACGATCAGCCGGGCGGAAATCTGCATCAGCACACTGGTTTCCTCGAGCCCATTGTCCTTGAGCGTGCGGCCCGTGGACACCAGATCGACGATCCGGCTGGCGAGACCAAGCCCGGGTGCCAGTTCCATCGCACCATTAAGCTTCACCACCTCAGCCTGAATTCCCATGTTTTCGAAGTGGCGGCGCGTCAGGCTGGGGTATTTGCTGGCGACGCGCAGGTGGCTCACCGAACCGCTTCCCTGCTGGCCCACCGGCTCAGCCACCGAAAGGCGGCAATGGCCAATGTCGAGGTCAACAGGCGCGTAAAGATCAGGATAGGCGAATTCCTCAACCACGTCTGAGCCGACAATCCCCACTTGCGCTGCGCCATGCGCCACAAATGTCGCAACATCGAAGGCGCGCACGCGGATGATGCGCATGGCGCTGCCCCAAATTTCACTTTTGGCACAGGCGAACGAAAGTGCGCGGCTGTTCTTGTCATGGAACCCGGCCTCGGGCACGACACCGGCAGCCGCCATCAGCGGTAGCGCCTCATCAAGGATGCGCCCCTTGGGCACAGCGAAAATCAAGGGGCGCGGGGTGATCGGCTGAAGCATGGGCGGCGCATTAGGGCGCGCGGGCGCAAAGGGCAACAGATGGCAGGCCACAGCGATATTTCTATGGACGACGCCGATCTGCTGCGCGCGCTCGAATGGCAGGCGGGCCATGCGGACAACAACGGCGCGCCGTGCACCGGGCGGATAATCCGTGCCTTCGTGCCGCTGCTGGAAAGCGGAACGATGGTGGCGGAGCGGATGCTGAACTGGCCGGGGCTCAGCCTTGAAGACGCCATGCCGCTGCGGCTCACCGGCGGCCTGCACAA
>JANLOZ010000223.1:0-7358 GCA_031366845.1 Novosphingobium sp.
TCTCCGCAGTCATCGAAGAAACCGACGGCACCAAAAGCTATTGGGCCCTAGCCCATCCTCCCGGCGCACCCGATTTCCACCACCCCTCTTGCTTCACCATCTCACTTCCGCCACCGAGCGAAACATGAAATTCGGCATAGATCGCCTGCTGGCAGACCCCGCCTTACGCAAACCGCTTGAGGGCAGGCGGGTGGCGCTGGTTGCTCATCCGGCAAGTGTCACCAAAGACCTCACCCATTCGCTCGATGCGCTGATCGCGGCGGGGGTCAATGTCACCTCCGCTTTCGGCCCGCAGCATGGGCTGAAGGGTGACAAGCAGGACAACATGGTCGAAACGGCGGACGAGACCGATCCGCACTATGGCATCCCGATCTTCAGTCTTTACGGCGAGGTTCGCCGTCCATCGGGGCAGATGATGTCCACGGCAGACGTCTTCCTGTTCGACCTTCAGGATCTCGGCTGCCGCATCTACACCTTCGTCACCACGCTGCTTTATCTGCTCGAGGCGGCAGCCCAAGAAAACGCAATGGGGCACGGCAAGGAAGTCTGGGTGCTCGATCGGCCAAACCCGGCGGGCCGCCCGGTGGAGGGCACGCTGCTGGTGCCGGGTCAGGAAAGCTTCGTTGGCGCGGGGCCGATGCCGATGCGCCACGGGCTGACCTTGGGCGAAATGGGGCTCTGGTTCATCGATCACTTCAAGCTCGACGTCGCCTACCGGGTGATCGATATGCATTACTGGTTGCCAGGCGCCGGGCCAAATAACGGGATTGGGGGTTTCGGCTGGCCCGAAAGCCGCGTGTGGATAAATCCGAGCCCTAATGCGGCAAGCCTCAACATGGCCCGCGCCTATGCCGGGACAGTGATGCTCGAAGGCACCACGCTCAGCGAGGGGAGGGGGACCACCCGGCCGCTGGAACTGCTGTTCGGCGCGCCCGACATCGATGCCAAAGCGGTGCTGGCCGAGATGCACAGGTTGGGCCCCGAATGGCTCGCCGGTTGCGCCTTGCGTGAATGCTGGTTCACACCCACCTTTCACAAGCACGCCGGCGCGCTCAACAACGGCCTGATGATCCACGCTGAGGGCTCGTTCTACGATCACCACGTATTCCAACCCTGGCGGCTGCAAGCCTTGGCTTTCAAGGCCATCCGAACGCTCTATCCCGATTATCCAATCTGGCGCGATTTCGCCTATGAATATGAGTTCGAGCGCAAGGCAATCGACGTGATCAATGGCGGTCCGGCTTTGCGCGAATGGGTGGATGACATGGGATCGGAGCCGGGTGATCTGGAATCGCTTGCCGCGCGGGACGAGGCTGCGTGGCGAGAGCAGGTCCGGCCATTTCTGCTTTATGATTAGGCAAACGCGCATCGCAAATATGGGGATTTCAAAATGAACAAATTTTCATGTGTCGCCATCGTCGCAGGACTTGTCGCCACCAGCGCCTGCAAAAAAGTGGACTCGGTCAAAGTCAGCGACGCCACGATGACCAGGGTTTCCGACGAATTCCTCGCCGCCCCGCTTTCGGGCGATATCGCGCGGGACGATGCGCTTTATGCCAAGGATGTAATCGCGGTTGACCCGATGTCAGCCGAGCTCATCGTTGGCGCTGATGCCATGCACAAATCCAACCAGGGCTTCATCGACATGAAGCTCGACAAACTGCGCTACGTTGAGCGGCGCTTTCAAGCGCTGAACGCGGAAGACTTTGTAGTCACAGCGAAGATCCACGGTGAAAGCAGCACCGGATCGGTTAAGACGCTCGATTTCCGCGTGACCGATCTATTCCGCAAACAGGATGACGGCAGCTTCAAGGTTATCAGCGAGCACGCTTCTTTCGAGGCAACAGCACCAAAGTAAACCGATCAGGTGATGCCATTCACCAGTGCGGCATCGCCAAGCAACACCGAAGTCATCGACAGTGCGCCGTCGATCGTGTCGTTAAAAAAGCTCACTTCGTCACCCGGCAGGCTTGCGCCAACGGCATAGAGCAGCGGCAGGTAATGCTCCGCGCTGTTTACCGCCTTGGCTGCGGCGAGATCGTCGGCGGCAAAATGGGTGAGGGCCTGATAATCGTCAGATTGGATCGCCGCCTTAATCCGCTCGCTGAAATCCGCGGCCCAATCGGGAATCGTTCCTAGCGATTCCCGCCACAGCGCAAGGTTGTGGACGACATCGCCGCTGCCGACGATCAGCACACCTTCATCACGCAGTGGCGCAAGCTGGCGACCAAGTTCGAGGTGCGCTTCAGCACCCAGCGAGCGATCAAGGCTCAGCTGGACTGTAGGCACATCGCATTCAGGGAACATCGGCTGGAGCACCGTCCAGGCACCGTGATCAAACCCCCATGAAGCATCGCGGCTGATCCGGTCCACACCCAGCAACGTGGTCACCCGGTCAACCAGCCCGTCCGATCCCGGAGCGGGATATTGCATCGCGAACAGTTCCGCCGGGAAGCCGCCGAAATCATGGATCGTGCGGGGGTGCTCGCCGATGGTCAAATGCGAGCGGCCCTGCGTTTCCCAATGGGCCGAGATGCACAACACGGCGCTGGGCCGGGGCAGTCGCTTGCCCAATTCGATGAAGGCTCGGCGGGAAGGGTTGTCGGTGATCACGGTCATCGGAGAGCCATGGCCGAGGAACAGGGCGGGAAGGCGCTGGGTCATGTCCACTATCTGGTGCGCCGCGCCGCAGCTTCAAGCAAGCGCTTCTTCGCGCCGCATCAGTGTTTCTTTCGCGTCAGTTCGCGCATCGCTCCATCGAGCCCTTCAAGCGTCAACCCGAACATATTCCCGCCCACCAGCTCGCGCATGACCTTGGTTGATTGCGAATAGTCCCACTGCCGCTCGGGCGTTGGATTGAGCCACACTGTCGCCGGATAGGTGTTGCAAACACGCTGCATCCACAGCGCACCAGCCTCAGGGTTGAAGTGTTCGACCGAGCCGCCGGGGTGGGTGATCTCATAGGGGCTCATCGAGGCGTCGCCGACGAAAATCACCTTATAATCGTGGCCATACTTGTGAAGCACATCCCAGGTATCGGTGCGCTCGGTGCGGCGGCGGGCATTGTTTTTCCACACGCCTTCATACAGGCAATTGTGGAAATAGAAGAATTCGAGGTTCTTGAATTCGGCAGTGGCGGCGCTGAACAGCTCCTCCACCAGTTTGATGAACGGGTCCATCGATCCGCCAACATCAAGGAACAGCAGAACCTTCACCGCATTGCGCCGCTCGGCCCGCATATGGATATCGAGCCAGCCTTGCCGCGCAGTGCCATCGATGGTCGCGTCCAGATCCAGCTCTTCTGTCGCCCCTTCACGCGCAAACCGGCGTAGGCGGCGCAGGGCGATCTTGATGTTGCGAGTGCCGAGTTCCTTGGTGTTGTCGAGGTTCTGGAACTGGCGCTGCTCCCACACCTTGATCGCGCGGCCATGCTTTCCCTCACCGCCGATCCGCACACCTTCGGGGTTATAGCCCGAATGGCCGAACGGCGAAGTGCCACCGGTGCCAATCCATTTATTGCCACCCTGATGGCGTTTTTCCTGTTCCTCAAGCCGCTTTTTCAGCGTCTCCATGATCTCGTCCCAGTTCCCAAGCGCTTTGATCTTCTCCATCTCCTCCTCGGAGAAAAAGCGCGCGGCCATGGCTTTCAGCCAGTCCTCGGGAATATCGACCGGCTGCTGGCCGTAATCGGTGAGAATGCCCTTGAAGACTTTGGCGAAGACCTGATCGAAGCGATCAAGCAGGCCCTCATCTTTCACATAAGTGGCGCGGCTGAGGTAATAGAAGGCCTCGGGCGTCTGCTCGATCACCTGCTTGTCGAGCGCCTCAAGCAGCACAAGGTGCTCCTTGATTGAAGCGGGGATGCCGGCGGAGCGGAGTTCGTCGAGGAAGTTGAGGAGCATGGGTACGGGGCCTGGTTGGCTCACAATAGCGTGATTTTCATGAATGCCGTGCTATAGGGGTGCCATGGGTGTCAATGAAATCCGTTCAGTGATCGACCGTTCCGCTGCCGAATTGCGCGCGGCTGGCCTGAGCGCGCTCTATCTGTTCGGATCGCAGGCGCGGGGCGACGCTGGAGACGGATCTGACATTGATTTTGCATTCGATGTTGCGCCGGAAGCAAATGCGCGGTTCAGTTTGATTGACCAGGCAGGGCTGCAAATTCGCCTTCAGGAATTGTTTGGGCGGAAGGTGGATTTCCTAGAACGAAGCGCGCTTCATCGCGACCTTCGCCCCCGGATCGAGCGCGACATGATCCGGGTGCTGTGATGAATTCCGCCGATCGAGACTGGTTTCACCTGCGGCAGGTACTTCGGATGATTGCCATGATTGAAGTCAGGCTTTCGGGCTTGGACTTGCCCGCCTTTAATGCCAATCGCGATGAAATTGATCTGACGGCATTTCGGTTGCAGGTCATTGGTGAAGCGGTGCGGAAGTTGAGTTCACCGCTTAAAGCCCGCTATCCCGATGTGGAATGGAGCCGCATTGTCGCAATGCGGAATTTCATTGCCCATGACTACGAAGGTATCGAAATCGCTCGTGTTTGGCGTGTTGCAACGACGAATCTGGAGCGACTGAAACAGATATGCCGTAGCGAATTGGGTGATGAAGGACTTGTTGATCTTTAGTTCAAAAATCAACAGCTGCTGTGACTGGGCACCAAATCGCGCTGCCTGGAAACATTCAATCTCATTCTTTAACCCCATGCGCCGCTGCCACCAACGCAAACGATATGTACATCAGCAGATACCACGCTCCCAGCTTGGCCGGTGAAACAACCGCCCAGCCGTGCTGCTGGCTGGGGTAAATCCATGCGTGGGAGAAGGTCGCGATATTTTCGGCCAGCCAGATGAACAGCGCGACGAGAAACCAGCCCAGCAGCAGTGGCATCCAGCGATCATCGCGCCAGTTGCGAAAGTGAATGCGGGTGCGCCAGAACAGCAATCCCATCGCTGCAAACAGTGCGATGCGGATGTCCGGCAGCCAGTGGTGCGCGAAGAAATTGATGTAAATCGCTACTGCCAGAGCATAGGTCAGCCAGGGCTTTGTATAGGGGCTGAATCGGAAATCGAAGATCCGCCACACTCGCGCAACATAACTGCCCACCGCCGCATACATGAAGCCCGAAAACAGCGGCACGCCGCCGATCCGCAACAGGCTTGGCTCGGGATAGAGCCACGATCCGGCGCTGGTCTTGAACAGTTCCATCACCGTACCGACGACATGGAACGCCAGAATGACCTTGGCCTCGTCGAGCGTTTCCAGCCGCAGTGCGAGCATGGCGATCTGAATGGTCAGCGCAGCAAGGGTAAGGAAATCATACCGCACCAGCCACGCGCCTTGCGGATAGAACAGGTGGGCGCCCAGCAATAGGCCAAGCATCAGGCCGCCGAACAGACAGGCCCAGCCTTGCTTGAAGCCGAACAGTAGGAATTCATAAAGCCATGCCCGCCAACCGGGCCTCGGCTCGATGGCCTCCAGCCGTGCTCTTACGGACGCGAACCTTGTCGCAGAATTCACCCGTTCCGCCGCGCCATAAACGCCAGCCGTTCAAACAGCATAACATCCTGCTCGTTCTTGAGCAGCGCCCCATGCAGCGGCGGGATGGCCTTGGTGGGATCGCGGTTTTGCAAAACGTCGAGCGGCATGTCTTCGTTGAGCAGCAGTTTCAACCAATCGAGCAGTTCGCTTGTGCTAGGCTTCTTCTTCAGCCCCGGAACCTCGCGCACCTCGTAGAAAATCTCCATCGCGCGTTTGACCAGCACCTTCTGGATGCCGGGAAAGTGGACGTCGATGATTTCCTGCATCGTCTCGCGGTCGGGGAACTTGATGTAGTGGAAAAAGCAGCGGCGCAGGAAGGCGTCGGGCAGTTCCTTTTCATTGTTCGAGGTGATGACGACGATCGGGCGTTCCTTCGCCGTGATCCGCTCGCCGGTTTCGTAAACATCAAAGCTCATGCGGTCGAGTTCCTGCAACAAGTCGTTCGGGAATTCGATGTCGGCCTTGTCGATCTCGTCGATCAGCAGCACCGGGAGCTCCGGCGCGGTGAAGGCATCCCAAAGCTTGCCGCGGCGGATGTAATTGCTGATGTCATGCACCCGCTCGTCACCCAGCTGGCCATCGCGCAAACGGGCGACAGCATCGTATTCATAGAGCCCCTGATGCGCCTTGGTGGTGCTCTTGATGTGCCATTCGATCAGCGGGGCGTTGAGTGCCTTGGAAATCTCATGCGCCAGCACGGTCTTGCCGGTGCCAGGCTCACCCTTGACCAGCAAGGGGCGCCGCAGCAGCACAGCAGCGTTGACCGCCACCTTCAGATCATCAGTGGCGACGTAGTTCCTGGTGCCTTCAAAGCGCATCGGCGATCAATCCTTTAGCCTACTATCCCAAGGCCGATAGGTTGTGCTTTGAAACCGGGCAAGGACAAATGAGGAGAGCGAAAGTGGCGGGATCATTCGAAGACTGGCGCGCAATCTGCGAAACCAAGGCGCGCTATTGCCGGTGCATGGATAGCAAGGACTGGGCAGGCTGGGCCGATTGCTTCACCGATGATCTGGTGCTCGATACCACGCCTGCGGGTGGCTATCGGATCGAGGGGCGCGAGGCGGCGATTGCCAAGGTGCGTGGCTCAATCGATCAGGCCAAGACCGCGCATCAGGTGCACAATCCCGAGGTTTCCTTTGTCGGCCCGGATGAAGCCGAGGTGATCTGGGCAATGAATGACCGGGTGGAGATGGCACCGGACAAGCAATCACCGCAATATGGCGGCCACACCGGCTATGGCCACTACCGCGAGAAATACGTGCGGTGTGATGACGGCCAGTGGCGGATCAAGGCGACGACGCTGAGTTATCTGCACTTTGATGGGCATGGGGTGGGGTGAGGGTGAACGAATAAGTGCACAGTCACCAAGAATTTCCCAAAGATCAGTTGGTTCACGCGGAGGCGCGGAGGTGCGGAGGAGAAGGCAGGAAGGGATTGTTCACGCAAAGGCGCAAAGGCGCGAAGGGGTTATTTATGGGGCGAAGCCCCTTTGCATCTCGCAGATTTTTCCTAACAGCGCGCTGAAAGTGAAAGGCCTGCGGCGCTCACAACGCCTTTGCGCCTTTGCGCGAACAATCTTCTCCTCCGCGTCTCCGCGCCTCCGCGCGAAACCCTTTCACCTCGTTGCCGGATGCACCCAAAGCCCGGCCAGCTAAACGCTGCCGGGGTGGGCGGGAGAACTGATGACCGGCGCGGGGTTGCCGCGTTTTGTGCCCGGACTCGACGACGCTTGTTGGTAGTGGGGGTAGGAAAGTGTGCGCCGAGATTTTGCCACCGGCTGAGAGTCCCTCCTCCAGCGTAACGCGACGGGGGAG
>JANLOZ010000231.1:0-8678 GCA_031366845.1 Novosphingobium sp.
GCATAGTTTTCAGGCGCGCAGAGATCGTCGCTGTCCATGAAGTGGATGACATCGCCGCAGGCACGGGCAAATCCCGTGTTGCGCGCCGGGCCGGGACCGGCGTTGGCCTGCCGGACAAGTGTCACGTCCTTGCCAAACGAAGCGACAACATCGGGCGTGCCATCGCCTGATCCATCATCGACGACGATCACTTCGTGCGGTGGCAGGCTTTGTGAAAGCAGAGACCGCAACGTCTCGCCGATCAGATCAGCCCGGTTAAAGCTTGGGATGATCGCCGAAATGCGCACGTTATTTGCTGACGAATTTCCGGAAATTCTCATGATTTTCTACCAGCGAAGCATAGTTTCCTGAATACAATATGCGACCATTTTCAATGTAATAGATGCAATCATAATCGGCGACCGTGCTGATCCGGTGGGTAACGGTGACAATTGTCATGCCTGCGCGCTCGCGCCGCAGTGCCTCCATCACGCGCTGTTCGGTGCGCGGATCGAGCGCGGAGGTGGCTTCGTCAAGAATGAGCAGCGATGGCTTTTCATAAAAGGCCCGCGCCAGGGCGAGCCGCTGACGCTGACCGCCGCTGAGCTTGACCCCGCGTTCGCCCACCGGCGCATCGAGCCCGCGCGTGTTTTCGCCCGCGACGAAATCGCCCGCCTGAGCAAGTTCAATCGCCTCGGCAACGCGGGCCGCGTCCTGGTCATCATCGGTGTGACCAAAGGCGATGTTCTCTTTGATCGAGCCATCGAGCAAAAAGATTTCCTGTGGAACATAGCCGGTGGCACGGCGCCAGGCGGGCAAGTTCGCCGCGGTCAGCGGTATGCCATCAACCAGGATTTGGCCGTGGGTCGGCTCGAGCAACCCGAGAAGAAGATCAATAAACGATGATTTCCCCGACCCGGTGGGGCCGACCAGAGCAATCCGCTGGCCCTTTTCAATGGTCAGATCAAGATCGTGAATCGCGCGTTCTTCGGTGCCGTGATAGGCGAAACTGACGGCTTCGAAGCGAATGCTTTGCCCCCAAGACATCGGCGCGATTTCTGCGCAACCGGTATCGCAGGCAAGGTTGAATGTGGCTTTGCCCTCGCTTTGCAAAATGCCGAGCACCTCATCGAGCGCGCGTTTTGACGAATTCATCGCGCCGATCTGGGCAAAGATATATTGCAGCGACGGCATCAGCCGATAGGCGACGACGGCGATCAGGCCAATCCGCGGGATCAGGCTGTTGAGGCTGCCGCCCGATATGATTGCCGCCAGAACCCAGACGATGAGCCCGCCGAAGACCAGGATTTCAAGGCCGCTTCTGGGGACAACGGCATAGAGCGAAATGCGGCTCATCGCTTTGGAGAACCGCAGCGAGGCCGCACTCGCGCGGTCTTCAAAAAACCGCCTGCGCTCGGCGGCAAAGATCGGCTTGATCCCCTCGAGCGTTTGGTGAACCTCGAAGTAAAGATCGCGAATGAGCACCTTTGAGGTATCAGACGTCTGGCTCGCCCTGTGGCGTATCGGTTGGACAATGATCAGGTAGTAAACCACTATCGCGACGCCCGAGATTGCGGAAATAACCGGTTCGATCACCGAAATAAGCGACACGAGGAACAGGCAGATGAGTGTTCTTGTGCACAGTTCAAGCGCGGGCAGAAGCAATTGACTGCCGGTTATTTCAACATCTTCAATCGCATTTTTGAGCAGGAAAGACTTGTTTACATTGAAAAAATAATCGTATTTTTTGTTCAGGATAATGTGCACGATTTTGTTGCGGACCGAGTGAGAGAAATAATAAACATATTTGCTTCGCGCCGCCTCGGCAAAAATCGTGATCACATTGCCGATGATCAGCGTGCCCAGCGCGATCGATCCGGCAATCACCAGAAGCTGGCGGTCACTAGGGTCGCCCACCAGGTCGGCAAAACGCCGCCCCATGCTCGAATGACGAAACGCGGCAACGTCTGCCACCGCGCTGAGGAAAGGCATCAGCGAAAATACCGCAAGCGTCTGCATCACCGCCTGGATCAGGATCAGGCTAAGCGGCGTGGCAAGCCGCCGCAACCCGCTCGGCCTGACAACCAGATAAAGTTCCCTCAAGATACTGATCATTTTGCGTTTATCGCTGTTCGCATGTGACTGCCCCTTGCCCGCCCCGGTGTGATTGCCGCCGCGTTAGTCTGAACGTTGCCCGGATGAAAGCCCGCAAGCCCTGGTCGCAGAATCGCCAGGCGCTGCGCAATGCCTTCCGCCATGGTCGAAACTGGCAACGATCGCCGGGGCCAATCGCATCGCCCCCTGCTGCGAGACATGGCTGGCATCCTTGTACCAGCTTACCCCCGGCCCGGCCCAGACATAGCGATCGCCCGCCCGGAATGTCTCGCCAAGCCGCAGAATTTCGGCGCCACGGGCCTGCGCGGCGGCGAGTGCGGGTTCGGTCTTGCTGCGCAGCGCTTCATGGTCGGCCACCTTTACCGCGCTGTTGCCGATTGCCTCGTCAAGGCCTGCTGCAGACTCTCGCAGCGCCGTCCACTTGAGCCTGCGGTCAACCAGAAACTGCTGCGCCGGAAGCTGATCGACAACGATCACCCGGATCCCTGCCGCGCGATAGCGGGCAACCGTATCGCCGAGCAGCGATGCCATCGTCCGCGCCGAATCGGCCCGCGTCCAGAACAGCGGGTGCGGCAGGTCAGAGAGCAGATAGCGCCCCTCGGGCGTCATCGGATCGTGGGATGCATAGAGCGTCCAGCGCCCGACCAGATAGACAGTATCGACCTTCGCCGCGCGGGCATGGGCGAGCTCTTGCGCCGCCATATCTGCGCAGGCGTCTCCCTGAAGATTGCCGTTGAGAATGTAGCCGCCGATCAGCGGGGGGCACCCGGCGGTGGCCGCATAGTGCAATTCGGCATGGCGTTGGCGGGCGAGTTCGCGCAATGCCGGAAGCAGCGCCATGGCGTGACTGTCACCATAAAGCGCCACGCGGTGCACCGCGCCGGGCAGCGGCATGATCACGCACGGCGTACTGGTTCCGTCGCCCGCCTCAGGGCACACGGGTTCACCTTCAGGCGCTGGCGGATCGGCGGCTGTCATGGCAATAATCATCGGATCGCGGCTGGGGGTGAACCGCCCGGGCAGGCCCTTGCTCAGCCAGAATCCGGCACCCGTCGCTGTCAGCAGCAAGGCGATGACAATCGCCAGTCGCAGCGATCGCCGCGCTTCACCCGCGCCGCTCGCGCGCCGGAAGGGCTGCTCGACAAAGCGCCAGCTCAGCACCGAAAGCGCGAGCGCCAACAAGGCTAGTCCAAGCATCATTTCACGCGTAACCGGCCCGTTGACAGCGAGCCGGGCAAAGGCGAACAGCGGCTGGTGCCACAGATAAAGGCTGTAGCTCACCAGCCCGATACCGACGAGAGGCGGCAGGGCCAGCAGACGCCCAACGCCGTTTTCTGCCCGGGCGAACAGGATCAGCAACATCGTTCCCGCCACCGGCAGAAGCGCCCAGTGCGACGGGAACACAACGGTGCCATCGAGCAGAAAGATCGCCGCGAGAATCAGCGCAAGCCCGGCCAGCGCCAGCCAGCCAGCCCTGCGGCGAAAGCTCTGCCGCCCAATGCAGGCGCAGAACGAACCGCCGAGCAGCTCCCAGGCGCGTGTCGGCGCGAGGTAAAAGTTGGCGAGCTGAAAGCGGTAAGCCGCGAGTTCGCACAGCACAAAGCTGCACAACGCTGCACAACCTATCATCAAAGTCAGATTGCGGCGGCTGACCTTGCGCAGCACGAACAGCAACAGCGGAAAAACAATGTAGAACTGTTCCTCCACCGCCAGGCTCCAGGTGTGGAGCAGCGGCTTGAGTTCCGAGGCGGCGCTGAAATAGCCTTCCTCGAGCCAGAAGGTGATGTTCGAGGCAAAGCCGATCACCGCAACAATCGATTTGCCAAAGCGCGCCAGCTCGTCAGGCAGCATGGCAAACCAGGCCAAGGGCAGGCAGGACAACAGCACGCAGAACAGCGCAGGCAGGATGCGCCGAGCGCGCCGTTCATAGAAGCGGGTGATCGAGAAACGCTGCTTGTCGATGTCAGCGAGCAGGATGCCGGTTATCAGGTAGCCCGATATGACAAAGAATACATCGACCCCGATGAAGCCGCCGGAAAACACCGGAAAGCCGGCGTGGAACAGCACCACCGGCACCACCGCAATCGCGCGCAGACCGTCAATTTCCGGGCGGTAGTGCAATGCAGCCCCGGCGGAAGCGCCCCTGTTGTTTGCCATTGCCCCTGTTCCAGCCCCGCCCGTTCCGCCCGCGTCTAACGCGCCGGATTGCGGAGCTTGCCGGGCTGCATGGAAAACCGCGCCCTGCCTGACAGGGTCACCGTCCGGTTAGCCAGATCTGCGTCGATCTGCCCGGCGCTGAAGGTGCCCGAAGGCACGGTGCCCGAAACCCCGCCGGTGCCGCTGGCGCGCTGCGCTTTCAGATCGATGCTGACATTGCTGGTTGAAAGCCGGTAATCGCCCGCCGAAGTGAATTCGACCGGCCCGCGCACATCAACCATGTTGCTGTCATAATGGAACGACCCTTCGGGCGCGTGGAGTTCAGCCGGGCCATCGGCGAGCTGCATGCGCGCAGCAAGATTGCGCAGTTCCACCACCGGCAAACTCGCGCTTCTTTGCAACGCCGAACCGGCGGTCAGCGAAAATGCCCGCCCGCGATTGTCTTGCCCGCGATACATCGCCTGCTCCACGCGGACGCGCTCCTGCGTTACCGCCACCCGGTTGCGATCGAGCAGGAAGCTGACTTCACCGCGTGGGAACAACGGCGCGACGATCATCACGGCGACCACCGCGCCAACCCCGGCGGGTAGCGCTCTGGCGAGAAAACGTACCGTGCGATCATGTGCGCCGCCGGGGAGTGCGAACGCGCGGCGCTTGTCGCGAATGATGTCAGCAGCCTGGGTCATCGCGGGCTAATCACTCGTGGCTGAAAATGTCCTTCTCGGCCCACCCGGCAAGATCGAGCCGGGCGCGCACGGGAAGGAAATCAAAGCAGGCCTGCGCCATATCGGTGCGGTGCTCGCGCGCCAGTCGCTCGACGAGGATGGCGTGCATCGCGTGGAGGAAACGCACATCGGATGCGGCATATTCGCGCTGGGCTTCGGAAAGTTCAGCCGCGCCCCAGTCGCTCGATTGCTGCTGCTTGGAAATTTCCTTGCCGAGCAGTTCGCGCACCAGATCCTTGAGCCCATGGCGATCTGTATAAGTGCGGGTCAGCTTCGAGGCGATCTTGGTGCAGAACACGGGCGCGGCGATCACGCCCAGATAATGTTCAATCGCGGCAAGATCGAAGCGGGCGAAGTGATAGAGCTTGATCCGCGCAGGATCGGCCAGCACCGCTTTGAGATTTGGCGCATCGAACTTGCTGCCGGGCGCAAAGCGGACGAGGTGTTCATCGCCGTGGCCATCGGAAATCTGGACCAGACACAACCGGTCCCTCGGGGTGATCAGCCCCATCGTTTCAGTATCGACAGCGACCGCACCCGGCGCAAGCACACCTTCGGGGAGATCTTCTTCGTGGAGATAGACAGCCATATGGCCTGGGTGCTTAGTCGCATCTGGCTTGCAACGAAAGCCCCCGCGCGAACAGAGGAGATCGAGGATGGAACATCTGGGCGGATGCCATTGCGGCACGGTGCGCTATGCGGTCTCGGGCGAACCGAAACATGTCGCGCTGTGCCATTGCAGCGATTGCCGCAAAAGCGCAGGTGCACCGATGGTCGCCTGGGCAGCGTTTGGCGAAGCGGAGTTCAGCCTGATCAAGGGCAGCGTTACAACGTTCAATTCGTCGGGAGAATCGATGCGCAGCTTTTGCCCGACCTGCGGCTCCGGGATCTATTTCGTCAATCAGCAAGCGCTTCCGGGTCTCGTCGATGTGCAGCTGGCGACCTTCGACAACCCCGAAGCGCTTTCTCCGCAGGCGCAGATTCAGGTCGCGGACCGCATCGGCTGGATGGAAAATGCGCACAGCCTTCCCGCATTCCAGCGCTTCCCCGGCATGGACTAGACACAATGGAGGAACCTGCCCTCCCGCCAAGCTGGCAGCCCTCGCTTGCGCCGGTTCTGGCCAGCCGCGAGGCGAGAAAACTTGGCGGATTGCTCAAAGCCGAGGAAGCAGCAGGAAAACGCATCTACCCGCCGCGAGGGCAACGCCTTGCCGCGCTTGAACTGACCCCGCTCAGCAAGGTCAAAGTGGTTATCCTGGGGCAGGATCCCTATCACGGGCCGGGGCAGGCGCACGGCCTGAGCTTTTCGGTACCCGAAGGCGTGAAGGTGCCGCCGAGCCTCGCCAATATCTACAAGGAGCTGGAGAGCGACCTTGGACTTCCGCGCCCGTCGTGCGGCAATCTGGAAAACTGGGCTAGGGCGGGCGTGCTGCTGCTCAACAATTCGCTGACCGTTGAAGAAGGCAAAGCCGGATCGCATGGCAAGATTGGCTGGGAGGCGATCACCGATGCAGCGGTTGCCGCCGTCGCGGCAAGGCAGGAGCCTTGCGTGTTCATGCTGTGGGGCAGCCATGCGCGGAGCAAAGCCGCGCGCGTGCCGGGGCTGGGCGCGGACAGCCACCACCTGATCCTCACCGCCCCGCACCCGAGCCCGCTTTCCGCCTATCAGGGGTTTCTTGGGTGCAAACATTTCAGCAAGGCCAATGCGTTTCTGGTGGCCAAGGGTCGTGGCGCGATTGACTGGCGGGTTTAGGTCGCGGCGATCAGTCCCGCTGCCAGCGCTTCGGCAACCTTGATGCCGTCAACCGCAGCCGACAGGATCCCGCCGGCATAGCCCGCGCCCTCGCCCGCCGGATAAAGCCCGCGCGTGTTGAGCGACTGGAAATCGGCCCCGCGCGTGAAGCGAACCGGCGAGGAGGTGCGCGCCTCTACCCCGGTCAGGATCACATCGGGATGATCGTATCCGGCGATCTGGCGGCCGAAGACCGGGATGGCTTCGCGCAGACTTTCCATCACATAGTCCGGTAAGCACTGCGAAAGGTCGGTGAGCTTCACCCCCGGCTTATAGCTTGGCACCACCGCGCCGAAGTGCCCGCTTGAAGCCCGCCCCGCCAGCAGATCGCCGACTTTCTGCCCCGGTGCCTGATAATTCGATCCGCCTGCAACAAAGGCCAGGCTTTCCCAGTGGCGCTGGAATTCGATCCCCGCCAGAGCTCCGCCGGGATAGTCGCGCGCCGGGTCGATATCGACCACCAGCCCCGAATTGGCGTTGAATTCGGCGCGTGAATGCTGGCTCATGCCGTTGGTGACGACGCGCCCCTCCTCGCTGGTCGCCGCGACAACCTGACCGCCCGGGCACATGCAGAATGAATAGACCGTGCGGCCATTGGCGCAGCGGTGGCTCAGCGCATAGGCTGCCGGGCCGAGGATCTTGTTCCCCGCATTGGCCCCATAGCGCGCCTGATCGATCCAGCTTTGCGGATGCTCGATGCGCACGCCGATTGCGAAAGGCTTGGCCTCGGCATGTACCCCGCTGGCAAATAACCTGGCAAATGTATCACGGGCCGAATGGCCGACCGCGAGCACGACGTGGCGCGCGGGCTGGAACGCGCCATCGGACAGGTGCAAACCGGCAATCTGGCGCGAACCATCAGCGGCGGTTTCGATTTCGAAGTTCTCAACCCGCGTCCCGAACCGGTATTCGCCGCCGAGCTGCTCGATGGTTTCGCGCATCGACATCACCATGGTGACCAGCCGGAACGTGCCGATATGCGGGTGCGCCTCGGTGAGAATATCCGCGGGCGCCCCGGCTTTTACAAACTCGCTCAAAACCTTGCGCGAAAGGTGGCGCGGGTCCTTTATCCGGCTGTAGAGCTTGCCATCGGAGAATGTCCCCGCCCCGCCCTCGCCAAACTGGACGTTTGATTCAGGGTTGAGCTCGCCGCGCCGCCACAGGCCCCAGGTATCCCTGGTCCGCTCACGCACCGCCTTGCCGCGTTCGATGATGATGGGCTTGAGGCCCATTTGCGCGAGGATCAGGCCTGCGAACAAGCCGCAGGGGCCAGCGCCGATTACCACCGGACGGGTGCCTTGCCAGTGTTCAGGGGCATGGACGGGGAGCCTGTAGGTGGTGTCTGGCGAAACCCGTACATGGCTGTCCCCCACATGGGCCGCCAGCACCGCAGCCGCATCACGCAACACCAGATCGAGCACATAGACCAGCTTGATCGCATGCTTTTTGCGCGCATCATTGCCGCGCCGGACAATCGTCACCTGTTCCAGATCACCGGGCGAAATGGTCAACCTTGCGCAGATCGCGGCCTCAAGGTCATCGGGCGCGTGGTCGAGCGGCAGGGCGAGGTCAGAAAGGCGGATCATCGCCGCCGCCCTAGCGCGGACAGCGCCAATTCCCAATCGCCAGTTTTCTTGGCCCAGGATTTCTTGGCCCAATATTTCTTGGCCCAGGATTCCTAATCACGCCCAGCCAGCGATCACCGCGGAAGCTGGCTCACCCCCATCAGCATTTCATCCACCGCGCGCGCTGCCTGCCGCCCTTCGCGAATCGCCCAGACGACCAGGCTTTGCCCGCGCCGCATATCACCGCAGGCGAAAATCTGCGGATCGCTCGTCTGATAGTTGACTGTATTGGCCGCGACATTGCCGCGCGGATCGAGCGTAACCCCTGCCTGATCAAGCATCCCC